>NZ_JBLYPL010000001.1:0-367716 GCF_051851855.1 Rahnella sp. ATs2
AGGTGGAAAGCCCTGTACTGACGTACAGGGCTTTTTGCTATGGGGAATTTGGATTTTATTGTTCAATATTTGTTCGAAAATCGTAAGTGTTTACTCGTTTGACGCCTGTTTCTTATCGCATCTTTCCCTTCATTTCCCGTTCTTTATAACCAGACCCTCTAAATTAATAACTGAAGCTGAAACATTTTCACTTACCACTTGCAAGCTCGACATCTTAAACAAAACCCGTTATCTTCGGCTATCTAGAAGTCTAAACGTATAAATGGATGCAGTGAGGAAGTTGTTATGCCGATCCGGGTTCCAGATGAACTACCAGCCGTGAATTTCCTGCGCAATGAGAACGTCTTTGTCATGACGTCATCACGTGCGAAAACCCAGGAGATCCGTCCTCTTAAGGTGCTGGTTCTCAACCTGATGCCGAAGAAAATTGAGACCGAAAATCAGTTTTTACGGCTGCTTTCAAACTCGCCTCTTCAGATTGATGTACAGCTGCTGCGCATCGATAGCCGTGAGTCTAAAAACACCCCCGCAGAGCATCTGAACAACTTCTATTGCGACTTTGAAGACATTCAACATGACAACTATGACGGTCTGATCGTCACCGGTGCGCCTCTGGGATTGGTCGACTTTTGCGATGTGGCCTACTGGCCGGAAATTGAGCGTGTCATTCACTGGGCGAAAGAGCATGTAACATCGACGCTATTTGTCTGCTGGGCGGTTCAGGCTGCACTGAATGTACTTTACGGTCTGCCTAAAATGACGCGTGAAGCCAAGCTCTCAGGGGTGTACCCGCATCAGACGCTGCAACCTCTGGCGTTACTGACCCGCGGTTTTGATGAAAGCTTCCTCGCTCCGCATTCTCGTTATGCAGATTTCCCCGCTGATGTGCTTCGTCAGCATACGGATCTGGATATATTCGCGGAATCTGAAGAGGCGGGGGCGTATCTCTTTGCGACGAAAGATAAGCGTATGGCCTTCGTGACGGGACATCCTGAATATGATGCAGGAACGCTGGCCGGAGAGTATCTGCGCGACGTCTCAGCGGGCTTATCTCCGGAAATGCCTTACAACTACTTCCCGCAGGATAACGCCGAACTTTCACCGAAGGCGACCTGGCGGAGTCACGGTCACCTGTTGTTCACTAACTGGTTGAATTATTACGTTTATCAGATCACGCCGTTTGACCTGCGTCAGATGAATCCAACCCTCGAGTAATCCCTTGTTCACGTTTTCAGCAGACGATCTTGCCGGTCGTCTGTTCATCCTCTTTTTATCCCTGCGATCCTTTTCTCTGGTCCCTTCCTGTTCTTCGTACTCTTCCTTCGATCGAAATTCATTACCATTTTATGAAAAAATAATTTACGCATATCTCATTGATTAAAAATAAGTCTTTTTATATTTAAAAATAAAATGGAAATCGTTTTTGATTTTATTGAATTCCTGATTACGCTTAAATCTATCGGGCAATAAATGACCAGAGGAAAATTGCCTCAGAAATATGAGTGCATCTCCGGTGTATTTCCAACCGTAAAAGTGTCTGTTCAGTGAAGCGGTCTGGCAGATTAAGCAGATAATTCAGGAGAAAAGCGATGTCAGAGCAAATTACACGCAGTCAGCTTGGCTTTACGCGTCGTTTTGGCGAGAACGAAGCGCAAATTCTGACCGAAGAGGCCGTGGAGTTTTTGTCCGAGCTGGTCGTGCATTTTACACCGCAGCGTAACCGCTTACTGGCTGACCGTATTGCCGTGCAGCAGAACATAGATCAGGGGGCATTGCCTGATTTTATTTCGGAAACTACTTCCATTAAAAATTCAGACTGGAAAATACTCGGGATCCCTGCTGATTTGCTGGACCGCCGCGTAGAGATCACCGGTCCTGTTGAACGCAAGATGGTAATCAATGCGCTCAATGCCAATGTGAAAGTTTTTATGGCGGATTTTGAGGATTCTCTGGCTCCGGACTGGCAGAAAGTCATCGAAGGGCAAATCAACTTACGCGACGCGGTGAACGGGACGATCAGCTACACCAATGAATCCGGGAAAATTTATCAGCTCAAGCCCGATCCGGCCATCCTGATTTGCCGTGTCCGTGGGCTGCATTTACCCGAAAAGCATGTGACCTGGCAGGGCGAAGCTATTCCCGGCTCGCTGTTCGATTTTGCTTTGTATTTCTTCCACAACTACCGCGCTTTGCTGGAAAAAGGCAGTGGCCCTTATTTCTACCTGCCAAAAATGCAGTCTTATCATGAAGCTGACTGGTGGAACCAGGTCTTCAGTTTTGCCGAAGACTATGCCGGATTATCTCGCGGTACGATTAAAGCGACGGTACTGATTGAAACCCTGCCTGCTGTTTTCCAGATGGATGAAATCCTTTATCACCTGCGGGATCATATTGTCGGCCTGAATTGTGGTCGCTGGGATTACATCTTCAGCTATATCAAAACACTGAAGAATCATGCTGACCGCGTATTACCCGATCGTCAGTCCGTGACCATGACTCAACCTTTCCTCAGTGCGTACTCGCGCCTGCTGATTAAAACTTGTCACCGCCGTGGCGCATTTGCGATGGGTGGCATGGCGGCCTTTATTCCCAGCAAAGACGTTAAGCGCAATGAATGGGTGCTGAACAAAGTCCGGACAGATAAAGAGCTGGAAGCGAATAACGGACATGATGGTACCTGGATCGCACACCCCGGGCTGGCTGACACCGTGCTTGAAGTGTTTGACAAAGCGCTGGGCAACCGTTCAAACCAGCTGGATGTCTTGCGGGAAGAAGATGATCAAATTACCGCCGGACAATTGCTCGAACCTTGTTCCGGCGAACGCACCGAAGAAGGTATGCGCGCCAATATCCGCGTCGCAGTGCAATACATTGAGGCCTGGATTTCCGGTAATGGCTGCGTGCCGATTTACGGGTTGATGGAAGATGCCGCCACCGCTGAAATCTCCCGGACATCTATCTGGCAGTGGATCCACCATGGCAAGTCGTTAAATGACGGCCAGCCGGTCACGAAACCGCTGTTCCGCCGCATGCTCAATGAGGAAATGCTGGTCATTCAGCAGGAGTTGGGCGAACAGCGTTTCAGCGCAGGTCGCTTCACACAAGCCGCGGCACTGATGGAAAAAATCACCACACAGGATGAATTAATCGACTTCCTGACCCTGCCGGGCTATCAGCTGCTGGCCTGACTCTTCTTACCCTACATAAAAAAGACCGGAGCATTTGCCATGAAAACGACCCGTACTCAGCAAATTCAGCAGCTTGAAGAAACCTGGAACCAGCCGCGCTGGAAAAATATCACGCGACCTTACACGGCGGCAGAGGTGATCAGCCTGCGTGGCTCAGTAAACCCTGAATGTACATTGGCTCAGCACGGTGCGGCACGTCTGTGGAATTTACTGCATGGCGCTTCGCGTAAAGGTTATGTGAATTGCCTCGGTGCTCTGACCGGCGGGCAGGCATTACAGCAGGCGAAAGCGGGGATTGAAGCCATTTATCTGTCCGGGTGGCAGGTGGCTGCCGATGCTAATACGGCTTCCAGTATGTATCCGGATCAGTCGTTGTATCCGGTGAATTCGGTGCCTGAAGTGGTGGCGCGGATTAACAATACTTTCCGCCGTGCGGATCAGATCCAGTGGGCGAATAACATTGAACCCGGTCAGCCCGGTTATACCGACTATTTTCTGCCGATTGTGGCCGATGCTGAAGCCGGTTTTGGTGGCGTACTCAATGCGTTTGAACTGATGAAATCCATGGTTGAAGCCGGTGCTGCAGCCGTTCATTTTGAAGATCAGCTCGCTGCTGTTAAAAAGTGCGGGCATATGGGCGGAAAAGTTCTGGTGCCAACACAGGAAGCGGTACAGAAACTGGTTTCCGCGCGTCTTGCCGCCGATGTTCTCGGGGTGCCGACGTTGCTGGTGGCGCGCACCGATGCAGATGCCGCAGATTTACTGACATCCGATTGTGACCCGTATGACAGCCAGTTTATTACCGGCGAAAGAACGCATGAAGGTTTCTACAGAACGCATGCGGGTATTGAACAGGCTATCAGCCGGGGGCTGGCTTATGCGCCATACGCTGACGTGGTGTGGTGTGAAACATCTACGCCAGATTTGAAACTGGCTCAGTGTTTTGCCGAGGCCATTCATGCCAAATTCCCGGGCAAACTGCTGGCCTACAACTGTTCGCCATCGTTTAACTGGAAGAAGAATCTCGACGATAAAACCATCGCCAGTTTCCAGGATCAGCTGGCCGCGATGGGCTATCAGTACCAGTTCATCACGCTGGCGGGCATTCACAGCATGTGGTTCAACATGTTCGATCTGGCTCATGCATACGCACAGGGCGAAGGGATGAAGCACTATGTCGACAAAGTGCAGGAACCTGAATTCGCTGCCATCAGCCGTGGCTACACTTTCGCTTCCCATCAGCAGGAAGTCGGAACGGGCTATTTCGACAAGGTCACCACCATCATTCAGGGCGGGCGCTCCTCGGTGACCGCGCTGACCGGTTCTACCGAAGAACAGCAATTCTCATCCACATCGCACTGACTCTCTTCCTGGCCCGGCGAAATCCGGGCCTTTTTCTCTTTTGGAGCTGCCACTATGCGTATAGAACTGTTGATTGCACAGACTATTTTGCAGGGATTCGACGCACAGTACGGCCGCTTTCTGGAGGTGACATCGGGGGCGCAGCAACGTTTTGAAAATGCCAACTGGCCAGCGGTACAGGCGGCGATGAAGCAGCGTATTCATTTGTATGATCACCATGTCGGACTGGTGGTTGCCCAGCTTAAATGCATCACCGGTCAGCACTTTTATGATGCCGCATTCCTGATCCGCATAAAGGAATGTTACTCCGAATTACTGCCTGATTATCCCCGGGCTGAAATCGCCGAAAGCTTTTTTAATTCAGTCTATTGCCGGATCTTCAAACATCGTGATCTGACGGCAGATAAGCTTTTTATTTTCAGCGAGCAGCCTGTCAGAAAACCACAAAATTGTTCACGTCCCTTGTCACGTGAGTATCCGGTGCAGGGCAATCTGATAGCCGCATTATCAAAGGTGCTTGATGACCTGCCGGTACGTTTACCGTGGGAAGAGGCGAACCGCGATGTTGATTATATTGCTACGGCATTGCAGCAACGCTTTTCCGCTGAGTGGCTGGCGGATGCTGATATTGAGATCGCCACAGAGCTTTTTTATCGCAATAAGGCCGCGTGGATTATCGGGAAAATCAGGGCAGGGTCGCAGATATTCCCGCTGCTGTTGCCGGTACATCTCAGTCATCAGAATCAGTTGTTTGTGGATACCTGTCTTACTGAAGGTAATGATGCCAGCATCGTTTTCGGGTTTGCGCGCTCTTATTTCATGGTGTACGCCCCACAACCCGGCGCGCTGGTTGAATGGTTGCGTGAGATATTACCGGCGAAAACCACTGCTGAACTTTACAGCGCCATCGGCTGCCAGAAGCATGCAAAAACTGAGTGTTACCGCGAGCACTTACGCTTTATGGCGCAGACCGACGAGGCTTTTATTATTGCGCCGGGTGTCAAAGGCATGGTTATGCTGGTCTTTACTTTGCCCGGCAGTGACCGGGTGTTCAAAGTCATCAAAGACAATTTTGCGCCGCAAAAAGAAGTGACCGAAGCACAGGTCATGGCCTGCTATCAGTTAGTGAAAGAGCATGACCGCGTAGGGCGGATGGCCGATACGCAGGAGTTCGAGCATTTTGTTCTGCCGAAGAAAAATATTAGTCCTGAGCTGATGACTGAATTACAGCGAGAAGTGCCGGCTAAAATTGAAGATCTAGATGACAGCATTGCGCTTCGTCATCTGTATATAGAACGGCGTATGACGCCGCTGAATTTATATCTGGAGCAGGCCAGTGATGCGCAGCTTCATGATGTGATAGAGGAATATGGCAATGCAATCAAGCAGCTGGCCGCGGCGAATATCTTTCCCGGTGATATGTTGTTTAAGAATTTTGGCGTGACCCGTCATGGTCGTGTGGTGTTTTATGACTACGACGAAATCTGCTACATGACCGAAGTGAATTTCCGCGACATTCCAGCAGCACGTTATCCTGAAGATGAACTGGCCAGCGAACCCTGGTACAGCATTGCGCCCGGTGATGTTTTCCCGGAAGAATTCCGGCATTTCCTGTGCAGTGACAAGCGTCTTGGCCAGATTTTTGAGTCGCTGCACGACGACCTGTTTAGCGCCGGTTACTGGCGCGGTTTACAGCAGCGTATCAGCGAAGGGCATGTGGAAGATGTGTTTGCTTATCGCCGTTCTCAGCGCTTTAGCCGCCGCTAAAGCGCGTAATCGTCCCGCCATATTTCGGCGGGATTTCATTGCCCTGTCAGTGTTTCCCGCCGCCGTACGCCTGCGTAATTTCTTTCGCCGCATGGATCACCAGAGCACCCAGCTCCGTCACCCGGTCATCAGTGATGCGCGAAATCGGGCCAGAGATGGAGATCGCCGCGTACGCATCATTATGCTCGTCGTAAATGCAGGTCGCCACACAGCGCAGGCCAAGTGCATGTTCTTCATCATCAAAGGCATAGCCGCGTTTACGTGTGTCCGCCAGCTCCTGCTTCAGGTTCGCCGGAGAGGTTTTTGTCAGCGGCGTATAGCTGTGCAGGCCAATCTTATGCAGCAGTTTTGCCAGGCGTTCTTCCGGTAATGTCGAAAGAAAGGCTTTACCGGCACCTGACGCATGCATCGGTAATTTGCCGCCAATCGGCGCGGACATTCGCATCAGCGCATTGCATTGCACCTGATCGATAATGATCGCCTGATAATCACTGTGATCCAGTACCGCCAGATTCACCGTTTCGCCGGATTCCTCCATCAGGCGACGCAACATCGGGTGGACCATCGCCAGTAAATTCCGGCTTTGCAGGAAACTGCTTCCCACAACAAAAGCGTGCGAGCCTATGGTCCACAAACCCAGATCGCCGACCTGACGGACAAAACCTTGTTGCTGCATCGTGGTCAGCAGGCGATGGGTGGTGGAATTCGGCAATCCTGCCTGCTGAGCAAGATCTGTCAGCGCTACGCTGCCTTGCGCTTCAGCGATATATTCCAGCAACTTAAGGCCACGTGTCAGAGACTGAACCTGCCCGGTCGCGGCGCTGCTTGTTGCAGTCGCGGCTTTGGTTTTCTTAGCACGTTTGGCCGGAGTCGATACGGACGTTGCCATGAGCCTGTTCCTTGTAAGATGCGCCAAATGCTGGCGAAGAAAAATCATTTTTGGAATTGGTTTTCGTTTTTACAGTATGGATCGCAACCAGCCTTTGCGCTCATCCGATGTGTTGCACTGCATTTGCGGGATGCCTTCCTGAATTGAAAAAGTCTCACGTCGGCGCGGGCTTTTGGTTGGGGAAGGTATGCTAGGATGTTGACCATAATTTCCGGCGCATGAATGCACAATTTGCCGGGTGTGAGTGACGGGTGATGAGGTGAAAGTGACTAATCGAGTTGAGGCGCTACATAAGCAACTGGCACAGCGCATTTTGGTTCTGGACGGCGGCATGGGCACCATGATCCAAAGCTACCGTCTGGAAGAAGAAGATTACCGTGGCGAACGTTTTGCTGACTGGGAAAGCGATCTTAAAGGCAATAACGATCTTCTGGTCTTGTCTAAACCTGAAGTGATCGTCGAGATCCATAACGGTTATCTGGCTGCTGGCGCCGATATTCTCGAAACCAACACTTTTAACTCCACCACGATTGCGATGGCTGACTACCATATGGAATCGCTGTCGGCTGAAATTAACTATGAAGCAGCCCGGCTGGCGCGTCAGTGCGCCGATGAGTGGACCGCCCGCACACCGGATAAACCACGTTACGTCGCCGGTGTGTTAGGCCCGACCAACCGTACGGCGTCGATTTCCCCAGACGTCAACGATCCCGCTTTCCGTAATGTGTCTTTCGATCAACTGGTCCAGGCCTATCGCGAATCGACCCGTGCGCTGATTGAAGGCGGCGCAGATTTGATCATGATCGAAACCATTTTTGACACGCTCAACGCCAAAGCCGCCACATTCGCGGTTGAAAGCGAGTTTGAAGCGATGGGCATTGTATTGCCTGTGATGGTTTCCGGCACTATCACTGACGCTTCCGGCCGTACGCTATCAGGCCAGACGACAGAAGCTTTTTATAACTCACTGCGTCACGTTAAACCGCTCACTTTCGGTCTGAACTGCGCTCTGGGTCCTGATGAGTTACGTCAGTATGTTGCTGAGCTATCCCGCATTGCAGAATGTTATGTGACAGCTCACCCCAACGCCGGTTTACCCAACGCCTTTGGTGAGTACGATCTGGAAGCCAAAGAGATGGCGGAGCACATTGCCGAATGGGCGCGCTCGGGCTTCCTGAACATCGTCGGTGGCTGCTGTGGTACCACGCCTGCACATATTGCGGCGATGGTGAAAGCTGTCGAGGGCGTACCGCCACGTGCGTTGCCGGTTATCCCGGTTGCCTGCCGTCTTGCAGGGCTGGAACCACTGACTATTGATCCGCAGACGCTGTTTGTGAACGTCGGTGAACGCACCAACGTCACCGGTTCCGCCAGATTTAAACGGCTGATTAAAGAAGAAAAGTATTCGGAAGCGCTGGCCGTGGCCCGTCAGCAGGTGGAAAGTGGCGCCCAAATTATCGACATCAACATGGATGAAGGGATGCTCGACGCCGAAGCGGCGATGGTGCGTTTCCTCAATCTGATTGCCGGTGAACCGGATATTGCACGCGTGCCGATCATGATCGACTCGTCCAAATGGGACGTCATTGAAAAAGGCCTGAAATGCATTCAGGGCAAAGGGATTGTTAACTCCATTTCCATGAAAGAGGGCGAAGAAGCCTTCCTGCATCACGCCCGCATGGTGCGCCGCTATGGTGCGGCCGTAGTGGTCATGGCATTCGATGAAACCGGACAGGCGGATACCCGCGCCCGCAAAATTGAAATATGCCGCCGTGCTTACAAATTACTGACTGAAAAAGTCGGTTTCCCGCCGGAAGACATCATTTTTGACCCGAATATTTTCGCGGTCGCCACCGGCATTGAAGAGCACAACAACTACGCTGTCGATTTCATCGAAGCCTGCGCCGATATCAAAACACAATTGCCGCACGCACTGATTTCCGGCGGTGTTTCCAACGTTTCCTTCTCGTTCCGGGGTAATGAACCGGTGCGCGAAGCTATTCACGCCGTTTTCCTGTATCACGCTATCCGCAACGGTATGGATATGGGCATCGTCAACGCCGGGCAGCTGGCGATTTATGATGATTTACCTGCTGAACTGCGCGACGCCGTTGAAGACGTGATCCTCAACCGCCGCGACGATGGTACTGAGCGTCTGCTTGAACTTGCCGAAAAATACCGTGGCAGCAAGGACGATGGCGAAGCCAACAAACAGCAGGCGGAATGGCGCAGCTGGGAAGTCAAAAAACGCCTTGAATACTCGCTGGTGAAAGGCATTACCGAATTTATCGAACTGGATACCGAAGAGTGTCGCCAGCTCGCTGCGCGGCCGATTGAAGTGATCGAAGGTCCGCTGATGGACGGCATGAACGTTGTCGGTGACCTGTTTGGTGCCGGTAAAATGTTCCTGCCGCAGGTGGTGAAGTCTGCACGCGTAATGAAGCAGGCCGTGGCCTATCTGGAGCCGTACATCGAAGCGAGTAAGGAGAAGGGCCAGACCAACGGAAAAATCCTGCTTGCAACAGTCAAAGGCGACGTACATGACATCGGCAAAAACATCGTTGGCGTGGTACTGCAATGCAATAACTACGAGATTATTGATCTCGGTGTGATGGTGCCGACCGACAAAATCCTGAAAACGGCAATTGAAGAAAATGTCGATATCATTGGGCTTTCAGGGCTGATTACGCCGTCACTGGATGAAATGGTTAACGTGGCGAAAGAGATGGAACGTCGAGGTTTCACCATGCCGTTGCTGATTGGCGGCGCGACCACCTCAAAAGCGCACACCGCGGTTAAAATCGAACAAAACTACAGTGGCGCGACCTGTTATGTGCAAAATGCCTCGCGTTCTGTCGGCGTGGTCTCGGCCTTGCTGTCAAAAGATCAGCGTGACGCGTTTATCGAACGTACGCGCAAAGAGTACGACACCGTGCGTATCCAGCATGCACGTAAAAAACCCCGCACACCGCCGGTCAGCCTTGAGGTCGCCCGCGATAACGCCACGACCATCGACTGGGACAACTACACGCCACCTGTCGCTCACCGGCTGGGCATTCAGAAAGTGGAAGCCAGCATTGAAACGCTGCGTAATTACATCGACTGGACGCCGTTCTTCATGACCTGGTCGCTGGCCGGTAAATACCCGCGCATTCTTGAAGATGAAGTGGTCGGCGAGGAAGCGAAGCGCCTGTTCAAAGATGCCAATGACCTGCTGGATAAACTCTCCACAGAGAAATTGCTTAATCCGCGTGGTGTCGTCGGCTTGTTCCCTGCAAACCGCAAGGGTGATGACATTGAAATCTATAGCGATGAACGTCGTGAAGACGTGCTGGTCGTCAGCCATCATTTACGTCAGCAAACCGAAAAAACCGACTTCGCCAACTACTGTCTGGCGGACTTTGTTGCGCCGAAATCCAGCGGCAAGAAAGATTACATGGGCGCGTTTGCTGTCACCGGCGGGCTGGAAGAAGACGCGCTGGCTGAGGCGTATGACAAGCAACATGATGATTATAATAAAATCATGATTAAAGCGCTGTCAGACCGTCTGGCAGAAGCGTTCGCAGAATACCTGCATGAAAAAGTGCGTAAGGTTTACTGGGGCTTTGCGCCGACAGAAAATCTGAGCAATGAAGAACTGATCCGCGAGAATTATCAGGGCATCCGTCCGGCTCCTGGTTATCCGGCCTGTCCTGAACACACTGAAAAAGGTCAAATCTGGAAACTGCTTGATGTCGAAGCCAACACCGGTATGCAACTGACCGAATCCTTCGCCATGTGGCCGGGGGCGGCGGTATCGGGCTGGTATTTCAGTCACCCGGACAGCAAATATTTCGCCGTGGCGCAGATTCAGCGTGATCAGGTGGAAGATTATGCGGCGCGTAAAAATATGCCTGTCGCCGAAGTCGAACGCTGGCTGGCGCCGAACTTAGGTTACGACGCCGACTGATCCTGAATACTCCCGCTCTCTGGAGGTGAAAACAGGCAGAAGAGTAAAGCGTCCGCGCCATGGATGGCGCGGTTTGAGCCATCAGGGATGATTTTACGGCGTCTTTACGATCTGCCTGTTTTCACTGATCCTGACATTCATCTTCAGCCCTCGTCCGGTTCCACCTGCCATTTCTCTGCTTCTTTAAATCAGTTGACTTCCACATCAATGTGCAATGCGTCATAGCGCCAGTATTCCAGATCGCAGTCGATAACCCGGTCATGCTGGTCACGGTTGATACGCGTAATAAACAACGCCGGACTGCCGGAAGCAACTTTCAGCGCATGTGACGCTTGTTCAGGCAGCAATGTCGGCACCATGTCGAAACGCACGCGTCCATAGTGGATGTCATAGCGGGATGCGTACAAATCAGTCAGCGATGTCGTGAGATCCGCGTCAAGAATGCCCTGAAAATACAGAGGATTAAGATAGTGCTCGACGTACAAAACCGGACGTTTATCGATATAACGCAGCCGGCGGATACATATCACCTCACTCTCAGACGGTAACAGTAACTTCTGGCAGACAGTCTCACTGGCAACGCAGTGCTTCGCATCGATCACTTCGGTCTGCGCGCTACGTCCCTGGTCTTTCGCCATCGCGTGAAAGTGACTTCTTTGCAACGGGTTGTAAACAATGCGGGGCGGTGACACAAACCAGCCACGGCGCACTTCCCGGTAGATCAGCCCCTGTGCCTCAAGCTGGCTTAATGCTTCCCGTATTGTGATACGGGTTGTGGAAAATTGTTCACTTAACGCCCGCTCAGAAGGCAGCCTTCCCTCGGCAGAAAATGCCCCGGCCGCAATACTTTCGCTCAATGCCTTGCAGATAACAGTAAGGGTGGTCTGCGATTCACTCATCGGTCAGCAAGCCTCATTTCAGTGCGTTTTTGCACCAATCCGACTCTTTATCGCGTAAATAATGTGCGCGTGTTAACAGCGATAAGCTTAAAACTGCTGCTTTTTCACGCTGACATATAATTATCACAATTGAGCGTTAGATTGGCTTGGTTCTTGCTGGACTAGACCAGCACTTCACACACTACCATCCGGAGCATCCGTTATGAAACAGTTGTTCGCATCTGTGTTAACCAGCGCGCTTGTCCTCTCCTCCTCATCGGTATTTGCCGCTGAGCCTCCTGCTGAACTCCTGAAAGCGGCGCAAGCCGAAGGAACCGTAAACAGCGTCGGTATGCCTGATGACTGGGCGAACTGGAAAGCCACCTGGAGTGATCTGAATACCAAATATGGCCTGAAACACAGCGATACCGACATGAGCTCCGCGCAGGAAATTGCGAAATTCCTGGCGGAAAAAGACAATGCCAGCGCTGATATCGGTGATGTGGGGGCGGCCTTTGGTCCGGTTGCTGTTTCAAAAGGTGTGACTCAACCTTATAAACCTACCACCTGGGATCAGGTGCCAGACTGGGCGAAAGATAAAGACGGTATGTGGGCACTTGCTTACACCGGCACCATTGCTTTTATCATTGATAAATCTCAGGTCAAAGATGAGCCTCACAGCTGGGCTGATCTGCTGAACAGCAAATACAAAGTGACCATCGGTGATGTGAGCACGGCAGCGCAGGCCGCGAACGGCGTGCTGGCGGCAACGTACGCGATGGGCGGCAATGAAAAGGATCTGAAACCAGGTCTGGAATATTTCGGCAAACTGGCGAAAGCAGGGCGTCTTAGCCTGACTAACCCGGTCATTGCTTCTCTGGAAAAAGGTGAAGTGCAGGTCGGCGTGGTCTGGGATTTCAATGGGCTGAGCTATCGCGACAAAATTGACAAAACCCGCTTCGACGTGGTGATCCCCTCTGATGGCAGCATCACTTCCGGCTATACCACCATTATCAACAAATTCGCCAGGCACCCGAATGCCGCCAAACTGGCGCGTGAATACATCTTCTCTGATGCAGGTCAGATCAACTTAGCGCAGGGTTATGCCCGTCCAATCCGTGCTGATCACATCACGCTGCCCGACGATGCCAAAGCCAAACTGCTTCCTTCAAGCGAATACAAAAATGCTCACCCGATTGCCGATCCGGCTGCCTGGGATAAGAGTGCCAAAACCTTGCCTCGTCTGTGGCAGGAAAACGTCATGATCAACATGCAGCAGTAATCCATTAAGCAAAAATAAGAAAAACCGGACAGCGAAAGCATTGGTTCAATGACAACACCTGTTTGAAACGAAAGGCATAAGTGTAATGAAGAGCATTCTGGTAGTACTCGACGGCCTGAATTATCAGGTCGGCAAAGACGCAATGGGTTATTTACAGGCTCAGTGTGCCGCAGGACGCGGCCGCTTGTATCAACTGGAATGCGAACTGCCATCGCTGTCCCGGCCGCTTTATGAATGCATCCTCACCGGCATTACGCCGGTGGTGAGTGGGATTGTGCATAACCACGTTGACCGGTTATCCACGCAACGCAGTATTTTCCATTATGCCCGCGACGCCGGTCTGACCACGGCGGCTGCGGCTTATCATTGGGTCAGCGAATTGTATAACCGCACGCCGTTTGACCCGCCGCGTGACCGCCATACCAGCGATGAGTCGCTGACAATTCAGCATGGTCATTTTTATTACGATGACGGTTACCCCGATTCGCATTTGTTCGACGATGCAGAAAGCCTGCGCCGTCGGCATGACCCCGATTTTATGCTCATCCACCCGATGAATATTGATGATGCTGGCCATAAATTTGGCCTGTCGACGCCGCAATACCGCAACAAGGCACGGACGGCGGACGGCATACTTTCGCGCTATCTGGGCGACTGGCTGGATGCCGGTTATCAGGTGATGGTGACCGCCGATCACGGCATGAACGATGACCGCAGCCACGGTGGTATTTTGCCAGAAGAGCGACAGGTGCCGCTGTTCGTGTTCGGCAGTGCGTTCAGCTTGAAAGACGCCGCGCCGTTGCAAACCGAGCTGTGCGGAACAATTTGCCAGATCCTGAATATTGCCCACGACAAGCCACATTGCGCGGCATTACTGGCCTGAATCCTGTCACTTTTAGAGGATAACCGATGAAAGCTAAGTGGATTGCGGCGCTGTTTATGTTGCCATTTCTGGTGTTTTTCATCGCTTTTCAGCTGGCGCCGCTGGCCTGGATTGCGGTGAGCAGTTTTTACAGCGAAACCTATGAAGCCTGGGGGCTGGGCAATTACAGCGACATTCTGACGTCACCGTTTTATCTGCAGGCGATGCGCTTCTCGCTGGATATTTCCATCTGGTCGAGTTTGTACGGCTTACTTATCGCGTTAGTGGGCAGTTATTCACTTCGCCAGTTGGGTCCGACAAAACTTCACGACTTCGTGATGTCATTTACCAATATGACCAGCAACTTCGCGGGTGTACCGCTGGCGTTCGCCTTTGTGATTTTGCTCGGACTGAACGGCTGCCTGACGCTGCTGCTGAGAAAATATGGCCTGATGGAACACTTCGACCTGTATTCGAAAGACGGGCTGATTGTTCTCTACACCTATTTCCAGATCCCGCTTGGTGTTTTGCTGATGTATCCGGCATTCGATGCCCTGCGCGAAGACTGGCGCGAATCTGCAGCGTTGCTGGGTGCGGGGCGCTGGAGTTACTGGCGGTATATCGGCATTCCGGTGCTGTTCCCGGCGCTTCTGGGGACCTTTGTGATTTTGCTCGCCAATGCACTGGGCGCGTATGCCACGGTCTACGCGCTGACCACTGGCAACTTTAACGTGGTGCCTGTGCGTATTGCGGCGCTGGTGTCGGGAGATATTTCGCTCGATCCCAATATGGGCAGTGCGCTGGCGATGTTACTGGTGGTGCTGATGGCGTTTATCACCCTGATCCATCAGTGGTTATTGCGTAAAAGCTATCTCAGTCAGCGCAGCTGATTGCCTGAAAAAGGAACGTAAGATGTCGCGCTCTGAAGCGATTTACCACCGTGTGGTGATCTGGGTTTTACTGATTGTCCTGATGTTGCCGTTGCTGGCGACGCTGGTGTATGCGCTGGTACTGGAATGGGGCGCCACCATTTTGCCTAGCGGCTTTACGCTCAAATGGCTGGTGGAACTGTGGAGCGATCCGCGATTCCTGATCGCACTCTGGCACTCACTGCTGGTGTGTTTCGGCACGCTTTTCCTGTCGCTGGTGCTGATCCTGCCACTGATGTTTGTGATTGCTTACTACTTCCCGAAGCTCGACGCGCTGATGAATATCCTGATCCTGCTGCCGTTTGCCGTGCCGCCGGTGGTGTCTTCAGTGGGGCTGATGCAGCTTTATTCC
Source organism: Rahnella sp. ATs2 (assembly GCF_051851855.1). Lineage (NCBI taxonomy): Bacteria > Pseudomonadati > Pseudomonadota > Gammaproteobacteria > Enterobacterales > Yersiniaceae > Rahnella > Rahnella sp. ATs2. The sequence continues at coordinate 15,459 of NZ_JBLYPL010000001.1, forward strand.
GCTGAGCCACTGGCGCTGACCGGTACGCCGTGGATCCTGATTGGCTGTTACTTCACCATCGCCTTGCCGTTTATCTATCGCGCCATCTCAAACAACATGCAGGCCATCAATCTTCGTGACCTGATGGATGCGGCGCACCTGCTCGGTGCCAGCACCTGGAAAGCCGCGCTGCTGGTGGTTTTACCGAACTTACGCAAGGGCGGAATGATTGCCGTGCTGCTGTCGTTCTCGTTCCTGATCGGGGAATTCGTATTCGCCAACCTGCTGGCGGGCAGCCGTTATGAAACGGTGCAGGTTTATCTCTATAACATGCGCAATGGCAGTGGCCATTTCACCAGCGCATTGGTTATCTCCTATTTCATGGTCGTCCTGATTTTCACCTGGGTGGCGAACATGCTGAACAAAGGAAAGAGCTGATTATGTCGTATTTGCAGGTCACTCAACTCAACAAGTCTTACGGCCCGACACAGATTTTCAACAACGTTGATTTCTCGGCAGAAGAGGGCGAATTCGTCACGCTGCTGGGGCCGAGCGGCTGCGGGAAATCCACGCTGCTGCGCTGTCTGGCCGGGCTGACTTCGGTCGACAGCGGAAAGATTCTAATCCAGGGGCAGGATATCGTGCCGTTGCCGCCACAACAGCGCGGGATCGGGATGGTCTTCCAGAGCTACGCGCTTTTCCCAAATATGACGGTGGAAGCCAACGTCGCGTTTGGTCTGAAGATGCAGAAGATACCGGCTTCCGAACTGCATCGCCGCGTGGGAGAAGTGCTGGAACTGGTGGAAATGAACGATTACGCCAAACGTTATCCGCACCAGCTTTCCGGCGGTCAGTGTCAGCGTGTGGCGCTGGCGCGCTCGCTGGTGACTCAGCCGCGTCTGCTTCTGCTCGACGAACCCCTTTCCGCGCTCGATGCCCGTATCCGTAAGCATCTGCGTGAGCAAATCCGCCGCATTCAGCGCGAAATGAACCTGACGGCGATTTTCGTTACTCACGATCAGGAAGAAGCACTGACCATGTCAGACCGGATTGTGCTGATGAACAAAGGACAAATCGTCCAAAATGCCGATGCCGAAACCCTGTATACTGAGCCTGTCGATGCGTTTGCCGCGGGCTTTATCGGCAGCTACAACCTGCTGAGCCCTGAACAGGCGATGGCGCTGACCGGTATTACTTACACGGGCCGCGTTGCCATTCGTCCGGAGTCGGTGACGATATGCGAGCTGATTGAAGGTATTCCGGCTAAAGTTCTCAGCCACAGCCTGCTTGGTAATGTGGTGCGTTATCGTGTTATAGCGCACGGAGTCGAGCTTTCTGTGGATGTGTTAAACCGTTCTGTGGCCTCACTTCGCGCCGATGGCAGCGATATTGGTCTACAGTTAGATCTTGTTACGTTACGGGAAGTTGCATGAAACTGGCGCTGTTTGATCTCGATGAAACCCTGATTAGCGGCGACTGTTCCAGCCTCTGGTCTGCCTACATGGTGGAGAATGGCTGGGTGGCAGATGAGCAGGCTTTCCTGCAACAGGATGCCGCGCTGATGCAACAATATGCCGTGGGTAAGATGGACATGCAGGAGTACATGCGCTGTACTTTGGTGCCACTTGCCGGACGCAGCGAAAGTGACGTCGCGGCAATGGTCGCGGGTTATATTCAGGCTGTGATTGCACCGCGCATTTATGCGCAGGCGCGTGAGTGTCTGGCCGCTCACCGCGCACAGGGCGATCGGACGGTGATTATTTCCGCGTCCGGAGAGCATCTGGTGCGTCCGATTGCCCGTTACCTCGGTATTGAGGAAACGCTGGCGATTGGTGTTGAAATAAAAGACGGGCGCTTTACCGGCGCCACGCAGGGGATGATGACCTATCGCGAAGGTAAAGTGTCGCGTTTGCTTGAACTCATCAATCAGGACGATTCCCTGCTGCAACAAGCCAGTTTCTATTCGGATTCCCATAATGATCTGCCCTTACTGACCCGTGTGGGTCAGCCGGTGGCTGTGAATCCGGACGCCATCCTGCTCCAGCACGCCCGGCAGGCAGGATGGCCGGTCTATGCCTGGCGTTAATGGAGCTGTTCTTTCGTGTTAACCCTTTTGCATCTGTTGTCTGCTATTTCTTTACTCGTATGGGGTACGCACATCGTGCGTACCGGCATCATGCGTGTCTTTGGCGCCAATCTGCGCCGTGTTCTGAGTAACAGTGTCGAGAAAAAACCGCTGGCGTTTGTCGCCGGTATTGGCGTGACCGCACTGGTACAAAGCAGTAATGCGACGGCGCTGCTGGTGACGTCCTTTGTTTCGCAGGGGCTGGTTGCGCTGACACCGGCGCTGGTGATTATTCTCGGCGCAGATGTCGGGACCGCCGTGATGGCGCGTATCCTGACGTTCGATCTGTCCTGGCTTTCCCCGCTGCTGATTTTCGTCGGTGTCGCTTTCTTCCTCAGCCGCAAGCAAACCCGCGCCGGACAAATGGGACGTGTCTGTATCGGGCTGGGTCTGATTTTACTGGCGCTGGAACTGATTGTGGGTGCGGCAACGCCGATCATGCAGGCGTCCGGCGTAAAAGTGTTGTTCTCTTCCCTGACCGGTGATGTGCTGCTCGATGCCCTGACCGGCGCAGTCTTTGCCATCATCAGTTATTCCAGTCTGGCCGCAGTTCTGCTGACGGCAACGCTCGCCGCAACCGGCGTTATCTCACTGAAAGTGTCGTTGTGTCTGGTGATTGGTGCCAACCTCGGCAGCGGGCTGCTGGCGATGATCAATGCCAGCAAAATGAACGCCGCAGGCCGACGTGTCGCACTGGGCAGTACGCTGTTTAAACTGATTGGTTTGGTGATTGTGCTGCCGTTTGTCGGGCCGCTTTCGACGCAGCTGGCGCGACTGGGCATTCCGGACGAAGAGCTGGTGATCTATTTTCACATGTTCTACAACCTGATCCGCTGTCTGGCGATGGTGCCTCTGACCGCGCCGATGGCGAAGATTTGCCAGCTGATGATTGCCGATGTGCCGGAAGATGACCCGCGTTTGCGTCCGCGCCATCTGGACGTCAGTGCGATCGATACCCCGACGCTGGCGCTGGCTAATGCCGCACGTGAAACGTTGCGTATGGGCGACGTGGTCGAACATATGCTGATCCTCAACCGCGAAGTGATGCACGGCAAACTGGCGCAGGATCGCGAAGTACGCCGTCTCGACGATGATGTGGATGTGCTCTACACCGCCATCAAGCTGTATCTGGCTCAAATCAATAAAGAAGGTCTGGGCGAAGATGATTCACGCCGCTGGGCTGAAATCATTGAAATGGCGCTGAACCTCGAACAGGCCGGTGACATTATCGAGCGCATGACCGGCGATATCACGGCCAAATCTCACGCCACGCGCCGGGCATTTTCGCCGGAAGGGCTGGTGGAGCTGGATGCTCTACATGAAAAATTGCAGGATAACCTGCGTCTGAGTCTGGGTGTTTTCCTGTCGAACGACCTGACCAGTGCGCGCCGTCTGCGCCGTTCTAAACATCGTTTCCGTATTCTTGACCGGCGTTATGCGCACGCTCATGTTGACCGTTTGCATCAGCATAACGTGCAAAGCATCGAAACCAGTTCGCTGCACCTCGGGTTGCTGGGTGATATGAAACGTCTGAATTCGCTGTTCTGTGCGGTGGCGTATAACGTGCTGGATCAGGACGAGCAGGAAGATGAACAGCGCGAACCGAATGACGATATGAAACGGGTTTAACATCATCGGTCGTTAAGAAAACAAATGGTTCGTTAAGAAAACAACGGGCGCTGTAAAAAGCGCCCGTTGTTTTATAAGAGGAGAGTTAGTCTTTTTTAACCGGTTTACCGGACCAGTAACCGGCAAGCAAAGAACCCGACAGATTGTGCCAGACCGAGAACAGCGCACCTGGCAGCGCGGCCAGCGGGGTGAAGTAGATTTTCCCCAGCGTCGCCGCTAAACCTGAGTTCTGCATCCCGACTTCCATCGCCAGCGTGCGGCAGGTGGTTTCGTCAAAGCCAAACAGTTTCCCGCCCCAGTAGCCGCTCAGCAGGCCGATGCCGTTGTGCAGGATCACCGCCACAATCACGATAAGGCCGACGGAGCCAATAAAACCCTGACTGCCCGCGACCACGGCGCTGATAATTGCCACGATGCAAATCATGGAGAAAAGTGGCAACAGCGGTTCGATGCGTTTCACGGTTTTCGTGAACAGATGATGAATAATCAGACCGGCTAAAATCGGGATCACCACGATCTGCAAAATGCTCAGCAGCATGCCTTCCACATCCACCTTGATGTGTGTATCGACATACAAACGTGTCAGCAGCGGGGTTGCGAAAACGCCCACCAGCGTGGAGACAGCCGAAATGGTCACGGAAAGCGCAACGTCACCTTTGGCAAGGTAAATCATCACGTTAGAAGCCGTTCCGCTGGCCACGCTGCCGACCAGGATCATGCCCGCCGATAAATCTGCAGGCATATGGAACAACTTCGCCAGTACCCAGGCCGCCAGCGGCATCACCAGATAATGCAGGAATGTCGCCGCAGCGACCGGGCCGGGACGTGAAAGAACGCGTTTGAAATCACCGAATTCGAGGGTAACGCCCATCGCGAACATAATCAGCATCAGCAGTGTGGAAACGTGCGGGCCGATTGGGGTGAATGTGCCGGGCGAATAATAGGCCGCGACGGATAACAGCACGGCCCACAGCGGGAACAGGCGGGTTATTTTAGCTAACATTGAGGATGATCCTTGTCTTTGTTGTTTTGCAAAAGTACAGACAAAAAAAGACCGGGCACATGGCCCGGTCTTCTCATATACCGCGCCCGTAATTATTCGAACAGGTTGCGGTGTAGAGTTTTAACGACCTGATCCGCATCATTGCCCGGCACCAGGAAGCACAGGTTGTAGCTGCTTGCGCCGTAGCAAATCATGCGGATATTGAACGGATCCAGCACGCCGAACACTTCTTTGCCGACGCCGCAGGCCTGTGACAGTTTGTTGCCGATGATGGCGACCAGCGCCAGATTTTCTTCCACTTCCACGCGGCACAGTGAGGATAATTCTGTCAGCAGCGAGGTGGTCAGCAGGCTGGCATCAGAAGAGGTCGAACCGGTGGTATCCAGCGTCAGCGCTACGCTGACTTCGGATGTGGTGATGAGATCCACGGAAATGCTGTGACGAGCCAGAATGCCAAACACTTCGGCGAGGAAACCGCGTGAATGCAACATGCTCAGGCTGTGCAGCGTGACCAGCGTTTGTCTGCGACGCAGGGCAATCGCGCGGAATAGCGGCGGGTTGTCAGTGGTATCACACACTAACGTGCCACCGCCCGACGGATCTTTGCTCGAACCGACAAACACCGGGATCCCGCGACGTACTGCCGGCAGTAATGTGGCAGGATGCAGAACTTTCGCGCCAAATGTCGCCATTTCAGCGGCTTCTTCAAAGGCGATATGATCAATGCGTTTTGCCGCGGGCACCAGACGTGGATCGGTGGTGTAAATCCCCGGTACGTCCGTCCAGATATCGACACGGACGGCGCTCAGCGCTTCGCCCAGCAATGCAGCGGTGTAGTCACTGCCGCCACGGCCAAGTGTCGTGGTGCGGCCTTTGCCTTCAGAACCGATAAAGCCTTGTGTGATAACCAGCGCGTCCTGCAGTCGCGGTTGCAGTTGCTGAACGGTCAGCTCGCTCAGTACCTGCGTGTCCGGTTCAGCACGACCGAAACGATCGCTGGTGCGCATGATTTTACGCACGTCGAACCACTCCACCGGCACGTTGCGCTGGCGGATGATTTCTACAAATAACAGCGTGGACATCAGCTCGCCGTGGCTGACCAGTTCGTCAGTCAGTGCCGTTGATGTCGCGAGGCTGGCAGCTTCGGACAACATGGCGATGTTTTCCAGCATGCGGGTCAGCTCTTCACGGATCACCGTCGGATTGTCCAGACGGTCAATAATGGCATTCTGGATACGGCGAATTTCATCAAGCAGGAACGCCCGGCGTTCGGCTTCTTTGCCTTCGGCCAGCTCGACTAATAAATTGGTGACGCCCGCAGAGGCGGAGAGAACAACCAGACGCACTTCAGGGCGCGACAGAACGATATCTGCACTGCGATTCATGGCGTCGAAATCCGCTACGCTGGTACCGCCGAATTTGGCGACGATAACGTTGCCCAGAGGCTGCGGGTTGGCGTTGCGGGTTGCTGCGTAATTCATGTAAAACCTCGTGTCAGGGTCGTCATACCAGACGGCCATCTATTCCATAAACTTTAAGAATTGGCACAAGGGGAGAGCGGGAAGGGGGCAGACGTAGAAATGCTACGATACACCCAGAAGCGCCCCACCTTGTCGACATCCTCTCGGATGCCCGGTGACAACCCAGGGGATTCAGCCCCTGTAGTCGATCATATGCCTGCCGCGGGCTTCAGACCTCGGCGTCGCTCCCCCTGATGTACCTTCGTAGGATTCGGCTCCTCCGATACACTTCCTGGGCGACGCGCCTCTTCTGGCTCACGCGACACGCGCGCGAGTTAGGTGCTTAGGAATAACGGGTTATGGCGCGTCTGTCAACGGTCTCGCGGCCCTTGCGCCACATTTTGAACGATTCTCATCTAATATTGTTCTCTGTCATTGTGATTTAGCAGATCTGACCTATCGCAAGAAAAGGCATCTCTTCCCGGGAAGTTCAGGATACAATCGGGACAGTTACCTCATATTTATTCTCAGCCTAAGAGCATTGCTATGAAAAATATCAATCCAACTCAGACCGCTGCCTGGCAAGCCCTGCAGCAGCATTTCGACAAGATGAAAGATGTGCAGATTAGCCATCTGTTTGCTGAAGATGGTGATCGTTTCTCCAAATTCTCTGCCACGTTTGAAGACCAGATGCTGGTCGATTTCTCCAAAAACCGAATCACTGCAGAGACGCTGGACAAACTGCAGGCGCTGGCGAAAGAGACCGACCTTCAGGGCGCCATCAAATCGATGTTCTCTGGCGAGAAGATTAACCGCACAGAAGACCGTGCCGTGCTGCACGTTGCCCTGCGTAACCGCAGCAACACGCCGATCGTCGTGGACGGCAAAGATGTGATGCCGGAAGTGAATGCGGTTCTGGCGAAAATCAAAGGTTTCACCGAGCGCGTTATCGGTGGCGAGTGGAAAGGTTATACCGGTAAGGCCATCACTGACGTGGTGAACATCGGTATCGGCGGTTCAGATCTCGGTCCGTTCATGGTCACCGAAGCGCTGCGTCCGTACAAAAACCACCTGAATATGCATTTCGTCTCCAACGTGGATGGCACGCACATCGCCGAAACGCTGAAAGACTTGTCACCGGAAACCACGCTGTTCCTGGTCGCATCAAAAACCTTCACCACCCAGGAAACCATGACCAACGCCCACAGCGCGCGCGACTGGTTCCTGAAAACCGCTGGCGACAACAAACACGTGGCGAAACACTTCGCGGCGCTGTCCACCAACGGTAAAGCGGTGAGCGAGTTTGGTATCGACACCGACAACATGTTCGAATTCTGGGACTGGGTCGGCGGCCGTTACTCACTGTGGTCTGCAATCGGTCTGTCCATCGCCCTGTCTGTTGGTTTTGATAACTTCGAACAACTGCTGAGCGGTGCTCACGCGATGGATAATCACTTCGCGAATACCCCGGCGGAGAAAAACCTGCCTGTTCTGCTGGCGCTGATCGGTATCTGGTACAACGATTTCTACGGCACCGAAACCGAAGCGATTCTGCCATACGACCAGTACATGCACCGTTTTGCTGCTTACTTCCAGCAAGGCAACATGGAATCTAACGGTAAGTTCGTTGACCGTAACGGCAACCCGGTAGATTACCAGACGGGCCCGATCATCTGGGGCGAACCTGGCACCAACGGCCAGCACGCGTTCTATCAGCTGATCCACCAGGGAACCAAAATCATCCCTTGTGACTTCATCGCGCCGGCCATCAGCCATAACCCGCTGAGCGATCACCACGCCAAACTTCTGTCTAACTTCTTCGCACAGACAGAAGCGCTGGCGTTCGGTAAATCTCTGGATGTCGTCGAGAAAGAATTCGCGGATCAGGGTAAAAAACCGGAAGACGTTAAACACGTTGCACCGTTCAAAGTGTTCGAAGGTAACCGTCCGACCAACTCTATCCTGCTGCGTGAAATCACGCCTTACAGCCTGGGTGCGTTGATCGCGATGTACGAGCACAAAATCTTTACTCAGGGCGTTATCCTGAATATCTACACCTTTGACCAATGGGGCGTAGAGCTGGGCAAACAGCTGGCGAACCGTATCTTGCCAGAGCTGGAAGACGACAAAGATGTTACCGGTCACGACAGCTCGACTAACGGTTTGATTAACCGCTTTAAAAACTGGCGCTAATCCCTCGTTATCCTTCGCGCTGACCCGGCATTGGCTGCCTTCACGAATCCCGGTCACATACTTGTGTATGCTCCCGGGAGTTCACTCAGTTGCAGTCTGGATGCAGCACGAATGATTTAGAGGGACGGGCCAAAATATTTCTAAATAAAAGGGTTAGCCTTCACCGGCTGACCCTTTTTTAATGCTCGTTTTCTGGTGCGGACTCTGTGGTATTCTGCGGGTATTCATAACAAAAGTGGGATGTAGATCACATGGCAGGATCAAAACGCGCAATGATGATATCCGTCATTATGCAGCGAATCTTGAACGTTTTCTTGTTGGGACTGGCCGCGATCCTGATGATTTTTATCGGGCGCGAGACGTATCATCTGGCGATGGTATTGTTCGTGAATAACGACCAGTCTTCGTCGTATTTACTGATAGAGGGGATTGTCATTTACTTCCTCTATTTCGAGTTTATTGCACTGATTATCAAATACTTTTCCTCGGGCTATCACTTCCCGTTGCGCTATTTTATTTACATCGGTATCACCGCGATTATCCGTCTGATTATCGTCGACCATAAAAGTCCTTATGACACGCTGGTTTACGCCTGTGCGATCCTCGTGCTGGTCGTGACGCTGTTCCTGGCTAACGGCGAACGTTTGCGCCGCGAATAAAACAGGCCATTACTGACCCGCATTCATGCGCTAGAATGCGGGGCAGATAATTCATTGGAGGTATGAATACCTTCATTACGGAGCCGTTGATGTCTGATTCCCATTCCCCCGAACAATCCCCGATCCACTGGTTTGACGATCCCTCGCAGGTGCCTGCAGATGTCGCCGACTGGCTGATGGAAATGGGATCCATGACCCGCCGGTTCGAAAAGCAGGGTGTTACCGTCACCGTGAAGCCGCAAAACGAATGTTTTGTCAGCCGCGAGGAATTGGGTGAAAGCGAAGCACAGCAGTTGCCGGAAAGTGCCCGTTACTGGATCCGCGAAATCGTGCTGTTTGGCGATGCCGAACCCTGGCTGTTGGGCCGCACGGTCATTCCTGAAGAAACGCTGACCGGGCCAGACCTGGCGCTGGTCGATCTGGGCACCGTGCCGCTCGGACGCTATCTGTTTAGCGGCAACAACCTGACCCGCGATTACATTCACTTAGGGCAATTACAGAGTGAACAGGGCGATTTATGGGCGCGTCGTTCCCGCCTGCGGCTTTCAGACAAACCGCTGCTGCTGACGGAAATTTTCCTGCCGGACTCGCCGGTGCATCGCCCCGAGGGTAAAGTGAGCAAGGCATGAGCCAGACTAATCAACAAGGAGAACAGAGAGTGTCAGGAAGTATGACTCAGGGCACATGGCGTGATTACTGCCGCCTGATGCGTATTGATAAACCTATCGGCTCGCTGTTGCTGCTGTGGCCAACATTATGGGCATTGTGGGTGGCCGGTGGTGGAATGCCATCTGCTAAGATTTTGCTGGTGTTCGTACTGGGCGTTTTCTTTATGCGTGCAGCCGGTTGCGTGGTGAACGACTACGCAGACCGTAAATTTGACGGTCATGTAAAACGGACCGCGAACCGTCCGCTGCCAAGCGGTGCGATCACCGGTAAGCAGGCGAAAATGCTTTTTGTCGGGCTGGTGCTGGTGTCCTTCCTGCTGGTTCTCCTGCTCAACCGCATGACCATTTTGCTGTCTCTGGCCGGGCTGGCGCTGGCATGGATTTATCCGTTTATGAAGCGGGTCAGTCATCTGCCGCAGGTCGTTTTGGGCGCGGCGTTTGGCTGGGCAATTCCGATGGCGTACGCGGCGGTAAGCGAAAGCGTACCGCTCAGCTGCTGGCTGATGTTTGCCGCCAATATCTGCTGGACGGTGGCTTACGATACGCAATATGCCATGGTGGATCGCGATGATGATTTGAAAATCGGCGTGAAATCGACAGCGATTCTCTTTGGTCGTTTTGACACGCTGATTATCGGCCTGCTGCAACTTGCCACACTGGTTCTGATGGGATTTGTGGGACATCTTTCACAACTTGGCGCACCGTTCTACTGGTCGCTGCTGCTGGCCGCTGCGCTGTTTATGCATCAGCAAAAGCTGATTGCTAAACGCGAACGCGATGCCTGTTTCCTGGCTTTCCGTCAGAACAACTATGTCGGACTGGTGCTGTTCCTCGGCATTCTGATGAGCTTATCAGCGTTCAGTTTCTAAGATTTCCAGACCAAAGACGGCATCCATAAAAAACGCCCGGACTCTGTAAAAAGTCCGGGCGTTTTGTTTTACCAGCCAGCAGGCGTTCGCTAATACCGGTTAATGATCGGTATCGCGCACATCCATTTTCGGCTCAGCCGGTGGCTCTGTCGGTTGTGGCAGCTCAGAAGGCATTCCCGCACTTTCGATCGTCAGCTTGATATCCGGCGTCATCAGATCACTGAGCATGATGTAAATCTCACGCGTTTGTTCCTGAATCGCATCACCGGTGTCACTGATATAACCCTCAGCGCGCAATGTGCCGACCAGCGTTGAGAACACTGCTTTGTCGAAGAATTCAGGTGCATTGATACCGTGTAAAACGGACAAGCGCTGCGCCATAATCCGGCTCTCTTTCTCCAGCGCACCGCGGTTGATGCTTGGATTATTGGTGAGCAGCGAGAAAGTAATGGCATAGCGTTGCAGCGTTTCACGCACACCCGCGGCCAGCAGTTGCAGGGTACGGATACGCGCCGGGTTCAGGGTCAGTTCATCGTCTTCCAGATGAATGATTTGCTGACGTGCCAGTTCCAGCGTCAGAACATCCAGTACCTGCGGCAGCTCTGACTTATCGAAATGCATAAACAGTTCAGCTTTGAGCATCGGGTAAATCAGTTCCACCTGACGCAGTAATTCTGCGCGGGTGACCTGACGGTGATGCATCACGATGCTTGAAATCAGTGACGGCAATACCAGCATATGGTGGATATTGTTGCGGTAATACGTCATCAGAACAGCCTGCTCGCGCGGCAGAACGATGATGTCACCGATGTTGTCTTTCTCGACCTGGAACTTGTTCATGTTCAGCGCGTGATCGAGCAGCTGATCGGCGGTCAGATCAGGCACCGTCGAATCTGCGTTATACGGCACGTTACGCAGCAATTGCAGATAGCAGTCGATTTGTTCGGTCAGCTGTTCACGGGTCAGTGAACGCTGACGCGATGCCAGCAGCGCGGTACAACACAGGTTCATGGCGTTAGCCGCGGCTGAGTTGTTAATACGCACCATAATCTGCTCTGCCAGATCCTGCACCGTTGGCGTCAGCCAGCTCGGACGCTGCGCTTCGATTGGGTCGATCGCTTCACGCCAGGTAGGTACATTCTGGTTCAGGTAAGTGGTTAGATGCAGCGGCTCGCCGAAGTTCACATAACCCTGACCGAGGTTGCGCAGCTTGCGCAGCCCGTTCAGCATCTGCGTCAGGCTTTCTTTCTCTTTGGTCGCACCGCGTAATTCTTTGGCGTACGTGCCCACTTCCATCACGTGCTCGTAACCGATGTAAATCGGCACTAACGTAATCGGACGTGAACCGCCGCGCAGCATGGCCTGAATGGTCATCGCCAGCGTACCGGTTTTCGGTTCCAGCAGACGTCCGGTTCGTGAACGGCCACCTTCCACAAAGTATTCGACCGAATAACCGCGGCTGAACAACTCACCCAGATATTCGCGGAAAACGGTGGAATAAAGCTTGTTGCCTTTAAAGGTACGACGGATGAAGAACGCACCCAGACGACGGAAAATCGGGCCAGCCGGCCAAAAATTCAGGTTGATACCGGCAGCGATATGCGGCGGCACCAGCCCCTGGTGATAGAGCACGTAAGACAGCAGCAGGTAATCCATATGGCTGCGGTGGCAGGGCACATACACAATTTCCTGACCATCGAGCGCCAGCTGACGGACACGCTCAGCATTGTTGACGTTGATGCCTTTATACAAGCGATTCCACGTCCAGCTCAGCACGCGGTCTGACAGACGCACGGCCTCATAAGAGAAGTTCGCCGCGATTTCTTCCATCAGCGCGATAGCATTCTGCTGGGCTTTTTCGTGGGAAATTTTCTTGCTGCGGGCTTCGTCTTCGATCGCTTTTTCGATGGCTTTGGAAGCCAGCAATTTATTGAATAAATCCTGACGCGCCGGAAGACGCGGGCCGACCGCTGCCAGACGCTGGCGGGAGAAATGCATACGCGCCACGCGTGCCAGTTTCTGAGCGATGGTTTTGTCGGTGCCGTGCTCTGTCGCCATATAGCGCAGGGAAACGGTATTGGAGAAACGGACAAAACTGTCACGTCCGAGCCACAGCACGGCAAAGAATTTCTGGATGCCATTCAGTACGCGCAGATGCGGCGTATCATCCTGACCTTCACGGCCCGGCGCACGACCAAACATCACGGAAACCGGCAGCATCTGGATGTCTAAATCCGGATTGTTGCGGTGCAAATCCAGATAGTCGTGGAACAGCTTTACGGATTCCTGCTTCGGCGTGTAATACGAGAACACGCGCGGGCCTTCAGCAATGAAAACATGGCTTGGCAGCAGCGTTCCGTCGATTTCCAGCGGAATAAGGGGATCGGGCAGATTCTCTGCCAGACATTGCGCACGCAACGTCAGCAAGTCTGCTTTGGAGTTGTAAGGCAATACGTACAAAATCGGGCGCGTCGGGTCCAAATGCAACTCGGTAACCGGATCTGAAGGTATGACCTTGCTCTTTACCAGCAATGAGAGTGGTAAATTCAATAATGTGTAATAAAGTCTACGCCAACCTGACATAAAAACGTGAAGCCTCTTGTTAGCCATTTCGCCGCAAGGATACCAGAAAGATCCGTGGAGATCTGTGGTCATATAAAAGCTAAAATACGGCACACTTTTAAGGACAACCCTTCAAGGATCAGTACCCGAAATGGCGAACCAAGTCACTGGATTTACCCGAATTTATAAAGCGGCCGGATATTCCTGGAAAGGATTGAAAGCCGCATGGCAGAACGAAGCGGCTTTTCGCCAGGAAGCCAGCGTGGCTATCCCGTTAATTTTGTTATCTTTCTGGCTCGATGTCAGCACGGTTGAACGCATTTTACTTGTAAGCTCCGTGATGCTGGTCTGCGTCACCGAGTTGCTCAACAGTGCGGTGGAATGCGCGATTGACCGTATCGGCTCTGAGTTTCACGTGCTCTCAGGGCGGGCAAAAGATATCGGTTCTGCTGCCGTACTTCTGACCATCATATTGGCGATTTTTGTCTGGGTCAGTATCTTTTGGCCGCGATGGTTCTGATCTGGAATCTGTATTCCAGGAATCACCGTTATGCCCTGTTTTTATTCAATCTTAGGTTTTCATTGACCGTTTAGCTGTATATACTCACAGCAAGACTGTATAAACAACCAGGGGGCGGAATGAAAGCTTTAACGACCAGACAACAAGAGGTCTACGACCTTATTCGCGATCATATCTCCACCACCGGTATGCCACCGACTCGCGCAGAGATTGCATCGCGTCTGGGTTTCCGTTCTCCCAATGCGGCGGAAGAACACCTGAAAGCGCTGGCACGTAAAGGCGTTATCGAGATTGTCTCCGGTGCATCTCGTGGTATCCGTCTGCTGATGGAAGAAGAAGAAGGTTTACCGCTGATCGGCCGCGTTGCCGCCGGTGAACCGTTGCTGGCACAGCAACATATCGAAGGGCATTATCAGGTTGATCCAGCGATGTTCAAGCCGAGCGCCGATTTCCTGCTGCGCGTCAGCGGTATGTCGATGCGTGACATTGGTATCCTCGACGGCGATTTGCTGGCCGTGCATAAAACGCAGGATGTGCGTAACGGCCAGGTTGTCGTGGCGCGTATCGACGATGAAGTCACCGTGAAACGCCTGAAAAAGCAGGGCAGCGTGGTGCAGTTATTGCCTGAGAACAGCGAATTCCAGCCGATCGTGGTGGATTTGCGCGAACAGAATTTCAGTATTGAAGGGCTAGCCGTAGGCGTCATCCGTAACGGCAACTGGATCTGACCTTCGTACTTCGAGCTGCAGACGCGTTGGCTGCGTGCGTTCACCCGAATCACTGACTCATGTCAGCTCATCGGGATTCTCTTACTTGCCGCCTTCCTGCAACTCGAATTACTCGGTCAGAAATTGCTGAGTCAGCAATTGCCGGGTCAGAAATAGAAAACTAAAACTAATTGAATATGGATGGCGGCCGCCTCTGGCATCCATGTGAATTCAAAGAGAAATGCGTTTCTCTCATCATCGCCCCTTTCGGGGCGATGTCATTTTGGGCATAACCTGAACCTCCGGCATGAGATTCTCTATGCAACATCATTCCCTGCGACAATCATTTAAAAACACCTTTCTAAGCCCCGCAGATAAAGCACTCTGGACGCTGGCGTTACCGATGATTTTTTCCAATATCACGGTGCCTCTTCTTGGTCTGGTGGATACCGCAGTGATCGGTCATCTCGACAGTGCCGATTATCTCGGTGGTGTGGCGGTTGGTTCGATGGTCACGACTTTCCTCTTCATGATGCTGCTGTTTCTGCGCATGAGCACCACCGGCATGACCGCACAGGCGCTGGGCGCAAAAGACAATCAGTTGCTGGCACGTGCTTTTGTGCAGCCCTTTTTGCTGGCGGTGCTGGCCGGTGTCATCATCCTGTTATTTCGCCATCCGCTGATGGAGCTGGCGTTTCATGTTGTGGGTGGCAGTCAGTCGGTGCTGGAACAGGCGAGGCTGTTTATCGAAATCCGCTGGTACAGTGCGCCTGCTTCTCTGGCGAATCTGGTGATCCTCGGCTGGTTGCTGGGCATCCAGTATATTCGCGGGCCGGTGATTTTGCTGATCGCGGGAAATCTGCTGAATATTATTCTGGATATCTGGCTGGTAATGGGGCTGGGGCTGAACGTACGTGGTGCGGCAATGGCAACTGCCAGTGCAGAGTATTTCACGTTGTTCATCGGGCTGTATTTAGTCTGGCGTGTCATGAAACGACGCGGTATCACCGGTGCAGAAATCACCGGTGCGTGGCGCGGTAATTTGCGCCGTCTTCTCGGACTTAACCGCGACATCATGCTGCGCTCATTGCTGTTGCAGCTATGCTTTGCCTCACTGACCATACTGGGTGCGCGGCTGGGCAGCCACATTGTTGCGGTCAACGCTGTTCTGATGAACCTGCTGACCTTTACCGCATTTGCACTCGACGGCTTTGCGTATGCCATCGAAGCCCATTCCGGTGAGGCATTCGGTGCGCGCAATCGCGAAAAGCTGCTCAACGTGTGGCATGCCGCGTGCCGTCAGGCCGGACTGGTGGCGCTGGCCTTTGCGCTAATTTATGCCGTAGCCGGCGGGGCGATTATAAATGCGCTCACATCACTCCCCGAATTGCGCGAGCTGGCGGATCATTACCTCGGCTGGCAAATTGTATTGCCGCTGGTGGCGGTCTGGTGTTATCTGCTCGACGGGATGTTTATCGGTGCCACGCGCGGGCGGGATATGCGTAACAGCATGGTGGTTGCAGCGCTCGGATACGGGCTGACGCTTCTGACTTTACCGGTACTGGGAAACCATGCGTTATGGCTGGCGCTGACCGTCTTCCTCGGCTTGCGCGGGATTTCACTGGGCTGGATATGGCGTCGTTACTGGCAGCGCGATACCTGGTTTTCTTCTCCCGGACACTGAATTGGCAGTGTTTTATCAAAAAGATAAATGTTCTTTTGCCGTTATTTCCTGCTTTGGAATAATCCTAATAATGGTTTTTATCCCTGTTCGGGGAGGATTAATCCAGATTCTCTACTAACCTTAGAAGTGTTAAGGACGGGCTGCCGGAACAAAACGCAGCTCCATAAACCCAAGGTAACAGGAGATATTTTATGAATAAGGACCAAGCCGACGGTAACTGGAAACAGTTCAAAGGGAAAGTGAAAGAAAAATGGGGCAAACTGACCGATGACGACCTGACAGTGGTTGAAGGTAAACGTGATCAGTTGGTTGGTAAGATTCAGGAGCGTTACGGCTATCAGAAAGATCAGGCCGAGAAAGAGCTCAAGGAATGGGAAACCAGCAACAAATATCACTGGTAATACGCGACTCCCCCTCGCGTGTCAGTGACGTATCCTGAGATTTAGCTGCTCCTACCCGAAACGCTTCAGGATACGGGTACACGGATGTACCCAACTGTATGTCTTCACTACTTAATGTCTTCACTTCTTAGCTTTTGCACTTCACTTCTTAGCTTTTTCACATACTCAGCTTCAGTAAATCCCCGCTCAAATACCCAAATCCCTTAGCGTTTTTTCACCACAATACTATGGTCATGATCGCAGTGCTCATGGCTGTCACAGGTTTCCACAACCTTACATTCCCCGCATAAACCGTGGGCTTCCACGACAGAATGGCGAAGCTCAAAGCCGGATTCCGTCGCCAGTTTCGCCAGACGCTCTTCAATACCGTCAGTGGTTTTTTCTGTCACCAGCCCGCATCGGTCGCAGATGAACAGCGCAGACGTGTGGCTCGGCTCTTCGAAATGGTGGCAAAGCACGTAGCTGTTAGCCGACTCAACCCGATGGATAAAGCCTTGTTCAAGCAGAAAATCCAGCGCGCGGTAAACGGTTGGCGGTTTTGCCTGTGGCTCGCTGACACGCAGCAGATCCAGCAAATCGTAGGCGCTGATGGCACCGGGTTGTTGCGCCATCAGGCGCAGTACTTCCAGCCGCTGCGGCGTAAGACGAACATTGCGCTGCTGGCAAAGTTCTTCAGCTTGCGAAAGTAATTTTTCCGGATTATTCAGGGTCATAGCAACGTTCTCTGAGCGCAGATTGGGATCGACAGGCCACAACATGCGACCATTGTTGATTTTATCATGCTTAGGCTAAAACGACGAATTATGCGCCATTCATTAAGATGTATTGCGGCGACGTTATTTCTCTGCACGATGGCGCAGGATGCCGAATCTTTGTTCTGTGGTATAATCACCGATTAACTTCTCTCTGGCGTTGCGTCAGAGAGAGCGCCACGAACCCCTTCAGCGAATGTCAGGCCGATGTCAGAAACTCAACACGCAATGCCCCAGACCACTCCGTTTTCCGCTCAGCGTTTTTCCGTTGCGCCGATGCTCGACTGGACCGATCGCCACTGCCGCCATTTTCACCGGCTGATGACCGGCCAGACGTTGCTGTACACCGAAATGGTGACTACCGGTGCCATTATTCATGGTAAGGGGGATTATCTCGGGTTTGGCGACGCTGAACATCCGGTGTCATTGCAGCTTGGCGGCAGCAATCCTGCCGATCTGGCACATTGCGCTAAACTGGCAGAAGAACGCGGTTATGACGAAATTAACCTCAACGTCGGTTGCCCGTCGGATCGCGTGCAGAACGGCATGTTTGGTGCCTGTCTGATGGGGCAGGCGTCGCTGGTAGCGGACTGCATCAAAGCCATGCGCGATGTGGTTTCAATTCCGGTGACGGTCAAAACCCGTATCGGTATTGACGATCAGGACAGCTACGAATTCCTGTGCGATTTCATCCGTCAGGTGTCTGAAAACGGCGGCTGCGATACCTTTATTATCCATGCGCGCAAAGCCTGGCTTTCCGGTCTCAGCCCGAAAGAAAACCGTGAAATCCCGCCGCTCGATTACCCGCGTGTGTATCAGCTTAAGCGTGATTTCCCGCAGCTGACGATGGCGATTAACGGCGGCATTAAAACGCTCGAAGAAGCCAAAACGCATCTGCAATTTATGGATGGCGTGATGGTCGGTCGCGAGGCTTACCAGAATCCGGGCATGTTGCTGAACGTCGATCGCGAGCTGTTTGGCTCCGACGCGCCGCTGAAAACCGGGCCGGATATTATCCGCGCGCTGTATCCGTATATCGAAGCGGAACTGAGTAAAGGCACCTATCTGGGCCACATTACCCGCCATATTCTTGGTCTGTTCCAGGGCGTGCCGGGCGCACGTCAGTTCCGTCGTCACCTGAGTGAGAACGCTCATAAAGCCGGCGCGGGCATTGATGTGGTTGAACAGGCATTGCAGATGGTCGCTCAGCAACAGGAAATGGCGGCACAGGCCTGAAAATCAGGTGAGTAAAATCACTATCTGTTAGTCAAATTTACTATCTTTTCGCAGGCCATTCGTGCCTGCGAAATATTTTCTTCTTGTAATTCAATCCATTATTTATCCCGTCACACTGGCACGTTTCTTGTAATAGCTAACGTGTGTTCTGACATCACGTCTTATTGCACATGGCTTATTAAGGAGCACCCGATGCTGGAAATTCTCTTCGTGCTTGGTTTTTTCTTTATGCTGATGCTGACCGGCATTTCGTTGCTGGGCATGATCGCTGCGCTGATCGTCGCATTCGCAGTAATGATGTTGGGTGGCTTTCTGGTGATTGTTATAAAAATGTTGCCTTGGCTGATTTTGGCCGTGGTTGCCGTGTGGATTTACCGGGCATTTATCAAACCGGATCAGCCAAAATATCGCCGCCGCCGTTTACCGTAATTTCTACTGTCGATAACTAGTTTCTGTAACTGCATGAAATACTGGTGATTAGCGGGGGTATTTTGAGCACAAAAAAATGTAACCGTTGCAGCGATAACTTTTGCTTATGTGCTAGCGATCACAAGCTGGGTCAGAATGTGCGGTCGAAATGCATAAATCATATTTTTTAACATGGGTGACTGTTAGGATGGAATTCATTGGCAGCCGTCAGGCTGTAAACCGAATTCATCAAGTCCGCTGAGGCATACAATAGTCGCTTAAGTGACATCGCCCTGCGGATTTACCCGGCAGTACCCTACAGCAGTACCCGTCTGAAATCAGAGGTCGTCTGAGTCAGACAGTAAGAAAGGCTTTCACATCTGTGAAAGCCTTTTTTGCATTGGCTTAGGGAACTGTTATGGGATCAGTAAACTTGAGCCTTGTGTCACGCGGCTTTCCAGCGTTTCGTGCGCGCGTCTGGCTTCGGAGAGCGGGAATTTCTGCGCATCGCTGACGTCCACTTTTATCGCGCCGCTGGCAATCAGTGAAAACAGCTCGCTGCTCGCGTTTGCCAGTTCTTCGCGGTTGGTCACGTAGCCATTCAGGGAAGGGCGCGTCACGAACAGCGAACCTTTCTGATTGAGGATCGCCAGATCCACGCCTTTCACCGGGCCGGAAGCATTGCCGAAACTGACCAGCAAACCGCGACGTTTCAGGCTGTTCAGCGATTTCTCAAAGGTGTCTTTACCGACGGAATCGTAAACCACGCCGACTTTTTCACCGCCGGTCAGCTCCGCCACGCGGGACGCGATATCTTCTTTCTGATAATTAATCGTCGCCCAGGCACCGGCCTGTTTCGCGCGTTCGGCTTTTTCGTCCGAACCCACAGTTCCGATCAGTTTAACGCCCAGCGCTTTCGCCCACTGGCAGGCAATCAGACCGACGCCACCGGCCGCAGCATGGAAAAGAATGGTTTCGCCGGCCTGCACTTCGTGGGTCTGGCGCAGTAAATAGTAAACCGTCAGTCCTTTGAGGAAGGACGCCGCCGCCTGTTCAAAACTGATGGCATCCGGCAGCAGGGCGATTTTTTCCTGCGGCACGTTATGGAATTCACTGTAAGCACCGAGCGCCGATTGCGCGTAGACCACGCGGTCGCCCGGCTTAACACCGGTCACGTCGCTGCCGACTTTACTGACAATCCCTGCCGCTTCAGTCCCTAAACCGGCCGGAAAACTGGCGGGCGCATAAAGACCGCTGCGCACGTAAGTGTCGATATAGTTGATACCGATGGCCTTATTCTCAACCTGAACTTCGCCAGCCTGCGGATCTTGTGGCTGATAATCAACGTATTGCAGAACGTCTGGAGTGCCTGTCTCAGAAAACTGGATGCGCTTTGCCATGTTTATCCCTCGTGATGGAGTCTGATTTCAACCCTAGGCTAAATGTCCGGGACAATCCAGATTTTCGGCACTAAGGGTTAATACCCTTTTGAAATGGTTTATACTGTCGCGCGAGTCTGGCTCTGATTTTTGGAAACCGGACGCTCATAAAACAGGCGCTTAGAGCAGGAACTATTCCACAGATGGCAGCAAAAAAACCGACCAATCAACAGAACGAAAACCGCGATCGCCAGATGGAAGGATTGAAACTTCCGCCGCATTCGCTGGAAGCTGAACAATCCGTTCTGGGCGGGCTGATGCTGGATAACGAACGCTGGGATAACGTCGCCGAGCGTGTGGTCAGCAATGACTTCTTCAGCCGCCCGCATCGCCTGATTTTCACCGAAATGCAGCGTTTGCTGGAGATGAGCAAACCGATCGACCTGATTACGCTTTCTGAATCCCTGGAACAGAAAGGCGAACTGGATTCCGTCGGCGGTTTCGCCTATCTGGCTGAGCTCTCGAAAAACACCCCAAGTGCGGCGAATATCGGCGCTTATGCCGACATCGTGCGTGAACGCGCAGTCGTTCGCGAAATGATTTCCGTCGCCAATGAAATTGCCGATGCGGGTTATGATCCGCAGGGGCGCAGCAGCGAAGACCTGCTGGACTTAGCCGAATCCCGCGTATTCCAGATTGCCGAATCCCGCGCCAGTAAAGACGAAGGCCCGAAAAGCATCGACCGTATTCTGGAAAGCACCGTTTCGCGTATCGAAGAACTGTTCCAGCGCCCGCACGACGGCGTAACCGGTGTGTCCACCGGCTATGCGGATCTCGATAAGAAAACCGCCGGTTTGCAAAAATCGGATCTGATCATCGTGGCGGCACGTCCGTCGATGGGTAAAACCACGTTTGCGATGAACCTCGCCGAAAATGCGGCGATGATGCAGGATAAACCGGTCTTAATCTTCAGTCTTGAGATGCCCGGCGACCAGATTATGATGCGTATGCTGGCGTCGCTTTCCCGCGTCGATCAGACCAAAATCCGTACCGGTCAGCTTGATGACGAAGACTGGGCGCGAATTTCCAGCACCATGGGGATCCTGCTCGAAAAACGTAACATGTATATCGATGACTCGTCCGGCCTGACGCCAACGGAAGTCCGTTCGCGCGCGCGCCGTATCTTCCGTGAACACGGCGGTCTGAGCCTGATCATGATTGACTATCTCCAGCTGATGCGCGTTCCGTCGCTGTCCGATAACCGTACGCTGGAAATCGCCGAAATCTCCCGCTCGCTTAAAGCGCTGGCGAAAGAATTGCAGGTGCCGGTGGTGGCGCTGTCGCAGCTTAACCGAAGCCTGGAGCAACGCGCCGATAAACGCCCGGTCAACTCCGACTTACGTGAATCAGGTTCCATCGAGCAGGACGCCGACTTAATCATGTTCATCTATCGTGACGAGGTTTATCACGATAACAGTGAAGAAAAAGGCATCGCGCAAATCATCCTCGGTAAACAACGTAACGGCCCGATCGGTACCGTCCGCCTGACCTTTAACGGTCAGTGGTCACGATTTGATAATTACGGCGGCCCGCAATACGACGAAGACTAGTGCGGAGCTAGCTTACTTGCCATTTTGAACCCGGGCAGTGCTCACTTTTTTTGGAAAGATTGGCTCACGTACTTTGTGTACGCTCCGGTTTTTCCGCGCTGGCCGTGTCCAAACTGGCCGCGACGCTGACGCCCCTAAGCATTAGCGGTTAGGTTAACACTCTCAATTTCATGCAAAGGACTTAAAATGAAAGCGGCTACGGCTGTCATTGATCGCCGCGCTCTGCGACACAATCTGCAACGGGTGCGTCATCTGGCGCCACAAAGTCGTCTGGTTGCGGTAGTGAAAGCAAACGCTTATGGGCACGGTCTGTTAGAGACGGTGCATAGCTTGCAGGATGCCGATTATTACGGCGTTTCCCGTCTCAGCGAAGCACTGATGCTGCGCAAAGCCGGTGTCGTTAAACCTGTTCTTCTGCTCGAAGGCTTTTTCTCCGCCAGTGAATTACCGTTGCTGACTGAACATCAGCTGGACACCGCCGTTCACAGCATCGAACAGCTCGACGCGCTGGAAAGCGCTGACCTCGCGCGTCCGCTGAATGTCTGGCTGAAAATCGATACCGGTATGCACCGTTTGGGCGTTCATCCCGCACAGGCCGACGCGTTTTATCAGCGCCTGAGTGCCTGCAAAAATGTCGTTCAGCCGGTCAATATCATGAGTCATTTCTGCCGTGCCGATGAACCGGAAAGCGATGCCACAACCAGGCAACTGAACAGCTTTAACGCGTTTGCTGAAGGCAAGCCGGGGCAGAAATCGATCGCGGCTTCCGGCGGGATTTTGCTGTGGCCGGAATCGCATATGAATCTGGTTCGTCCCGGCATTATTTTGTACGGCGTCTCGCCGATGGAAACCGGAACGGCCAGCGATTTCGGGCTGAAACCGGTCATGACGCTGACGTCCAGTCTGATCGCCGTGCGTGAGCATGCTGCCGGTGAACCGGTCGGTTATGGCAGTACGTGGGTCAGCGATCGCGACACTCGTCTGGGCGTCGTGGCGATGGGCTATGGCGACGGGTATCCGCGCAGTGCGCCGAACGGTACGCCGGTGCTGGTCAATGGCCGGGAAGTGCCGGTTGCCGGGCGCGTGTCGATGGACATGATCACCGTGGATTTAGGGCCGGAATCGACAGATAACGTTGGCGATGAAGTGATTTTCTGGGGCGAAAAATTACCGGTTGAGCGCATTGCGCAGGCAACCGGTATCAGTGCTTATGAGCTGATTACCCAGCTCAGCGAGCGCGTTGCCCGCATTTATACTGGCGACTAAACCTTACTTCTTCACGCCCAGCCACTGGCTGACAATCTTCTGATAGTCGCCGGTGGCTTTACTCAGGTGCAGCCACTGGTCGACATACATCTTCCAGCTCACGTCATCACGCGGCAACATGTAGGCTTTCTCGCCATATTGCAGCGGCTTTTTCGGATTCACCGCACACAGTTTCGGATAGTGTTTCTGCTGAAATAGCGCTTCCGACGCATCCGTAATCATCACATCGGCTTTCTTATCCATCAGCTTCTGGAAGATGGTGACGTTATCGCTCAGCGTCAGCGTGGCTTTTGGCAGGTGGCTGTGGACAAAGGCTTCGTTGGTGCCGCCCTCCGGTTCAATCAGGCGCACAGATGGCCGGTTCAGCTGTTCAACCGTCTGGTACTGACGCACATTCTCGCAGCGCACCAGCGGGATTTTCCCGTCCTGATCCAACATGTTAGCGAACCAGGCTTTCTGCTGGCGTTTCAGCGTGACGGAAATTCCGCCCATGGCGATGTCACAATGACCGGCACTCATTTCGTCTGGTAATGATTTCCAGGTGACCGGCACCCAGTTCACTTTAACGTCCAGACTCGCCGCCAGCGATTGCGCCATGGCGATATCAATGCCTTCATATTCCCCGTTTTCTTTCAAAAACGTATACGGCTTATAGTCGCCAGTGGTGCAGACATTCAGCGAACCTTTCTGTAATACCCGCTCAAGATGGGAAGACGTGGTATCCGCCTGTGCAAAAACGGGTAAAGCAGACAGTAAGGCGAGAGAAAAGAGTACTTTTTTCATTATTTTTTCCTTGCGGTATCAATGTGCGCAAGTATAAGAAAAAACAGCCGATAAGTATTTATAACTCGTTATAGTGGGAATGCTTTTTGCAATAAGATTGCAACAGGAATGCGACATATAAAAAAATTAAAACGACAGGAAAGGCGCCATGTACAGCGTTGATGATTATGACCTGAAAATTCTGACCCTATTACAAGCTAACGGAAGACTGACCAACCAGGAATTAAGCGAACTGGTCGGGCTGTCAGCTTCACAATGTTCACGCCGCCGGATTGGTCTGGAACAGGCTCAGTTAATCCTCGGTTATCACGCGCGTCTGGCACCGGAGGCACTCGGCTTAGGCATGATTGGTCTGATTGAGGTCAGACTTATCAACCATTTGCCCGCACAGGTCGATGCTTTCCACAGCATGCTGGGAGAAGTGGCTGCGATTATTGATGCCTATAAAACGACCGGGGATGCGGATTACTTGCTCAAGGTCGCGGTGAAAGATTTAGCCGGTTTAAGCACGTTGATCAGCCAAATCCTGTCAGTACATAAAAGTGTGGCGCATGTAAAAACATCGGTAGTCCTTAACCGGTTAAAAGAAAACGGCTTATTAACGCTGGGATAAGATTATTAACCCTGTATTTTGTGCGCACTGTTATGGTGATTTATTTTGGTGCAATCTCACTTTAATGGTGCATTATTTTGAATTGTTATGCGCGTTCTGTGCATGTAAAGAATAATTAACGCGTCATAAAATCTTATTTTCGATTTTTAATGCAAATTCCGTGAGTGAATATTGCCTTAATTCCTCATCTCATTAATTATCTCAAAATCAGTCTTTAGTCTTAATATTTTGGGGTACAGGGAATTATGGCAAGTGTTGACGACATCAAACAGCCGGTTGAGCAGCCGCGCATCGGGCATACGCTGGTGGAAGATGCGCTGGCGATCATTATCGGTACGCTGATGGTTTCTTTTGGCGTGGTGATGTTACGTCAGGTTGGCGCACTGACCGGTGGCACGGCGGGAATGGCATTTCTGGCGCATTACGTGACACAAATTTCGTTCGGCACCGCATTCTTTATCATCAACTTACCTTTCTATTACCTGTCTTTCCGCCGCATGGGCTTGCAGTTCACGCTGAAAACCTTTGCTGCCGTTGCGCTGGTTTCCGTCTTCTCGGACCTTCATCCGCTGTTTGTGCATTTCGATCATCTTCAGCCGTTCTACGCCACGTTATTTGCCAATGTAATCATGGGCATCGGCTTCATTGTGCTGTTTCGCCATAAAGCCAGCCTCGGCGGCGTGAACATTCTGGCGCTGTTTCTGCAGGACAAATACGGGATCCGCGCCGGTAAATTGCAAATGGGCGTGGACTGCTGCATCGTGCTGGCGTCGCTGTTTGTCGTCAGTTACGAAATGCTGATTGCCTCGGTGCTGGGCGCAGTGATTGTGAATCTGATTATCGCGATGAATCATCGTCCGGGGCGTTACAGCGTCTGAAGATAAGAAATAATGGCGCACACGTGCGCCATTATTTTAGTGAACTCTGGCCAGTTAAGCGCCGAAACCTCCGTCAATGGTCAGGTTCGCGCCGGTGATGTAACCCGCTTCCGGACCGGAGAGATAGGCGACAAAGCTGGCAATTTCGCTGTCTTTACCGTAGCGGTTGAGCGCCATGTAGGAACGCATGCCCTCAGCCATTTCGCCGTCAGCCGGGTTCATATCGGTATCAACCGGACCGGGTTGCACGTTATTCACGGTAATACCGCGCGGACCTAAATCGCGTGCCAGACCTTTGGTCAGACCGACGATCGCGGATTTACTCATGGCGTACACCGCACCGCCCTGGAATGGCATTCGGTCGGCGTTGACGCTGCCAATGGTGATGATGCGACCGCCGTCAGGCATATGGCGCGCAGCCTGCTGGCTGGCGACAAACACGCTGCGGACGTTGATGGCAATGGAACGGTCGAAATCATCGATTGTCAGCGCATCGATTTCGCCGAAGGCCAGCACTCCGGCGTTATTCACCAGAATATCGATTTTACCGAACGCCTTTGCCGCGTTGTCGATAGCGGTGCGAACGCTGCTTTCATCGGCGCTGTCGGCTTTAATCGCCAGCGCTTTGCCACCACCGGCTTCAATACTTTTTACCAGTGCCTGCGCTTTGTCATCAGAAGAGACGTAGGTGAATGCCACGCTGGCGCCTTCGCGGGCCAGACGCTGAACGATAGCGGCACCGATGCCGCGTGAACCGCCCTGAACAAAAGCGGCTTTACCCTGCAGTGAATGTTGCGTCGTCATTGGTTTGCTCCGGAAAGAATGAGAGGTCCATTTGATCGTAGTCCATGCGTGCAGATCAGCATCTCAGACGAACGGGCGGTTTGATACGCACGGTGTGCTCGCTAAATGACAACATAGTTGTCATCTTTTTTAACGAACTTTGATAGTCTGTGAAACAGTCGTGATCCACCCGAAAACCGGGACGGATCGCCGCGCCACTCAACCAAACCAAGGAGATGTATACCGTGTTCCAACATGTCGATGCCTATGCCGGTGACCCGATTTTGTCGCTGATGGAAAGTTTCAAGACCGATCCGAGACAAGATAAGGTAAACCTGAGCATCGGACTTTATTACGACGAGCAGGGTATTATTCCGCAACTGGCTGCGGTGGAAAATGCAGAGAACCAGCTGAACGCGGGGCCACAGGCTGCGTCAGTGTATCTGCCGATGGAAGGTCTGCCGGCATACCGCGCAGGCATTCAGGAACTGCTGTTTGGTGCCGATCATCCGGCGCTGAAACAACAGCGTATCGCAACCATTCAGACCGTCGGCGGTTCCGGCGCGCTGAAAGTGGGTGCGGATTTCCTCAAGTTTTATTTCCCGAATTCAGACGTTTACGTCAGTGATCCGACCTGGGAAAACCACGTGGCTATCTTTGGCGGCGCAGGCTTCAAAGTGCATACTTATCCGTACTTTGATGCAGAAACGCTGGGTGTGAATTTCACCGCGATGATCGAACGCCTGAAAACCTTACCGGCGCAAAGCATTGTATTACTGCACCCTTGCTGTCATAACCCGACGGGTTCTGACCTGACGCCAGCGCAGTGGGATCAGGTGATTGAAGTCACCAAACAGCGCGAGCTAATCCCGTTCCTCGATATCGCTTATCAGGGCTTTGGTGCAGGCATTGACGACGACGCTTACGCCATCCGTGCGATGGCGGCGGCAGGCGTGAACTGCTTCGTCAGCAACTCCTTCTCGAAAATTTTCTCCCTGTACGGCGAACGTGTCGGCGGATTGTCCGTGGTCTGTGAAGACAGCGAAGCCGCAGGCCGCGTACTGGGTCAGCTGAAAGCGACCGTGCGTCGTAACTACTCCAGCCCGCCGAATTTCGGTGCGAAAGTGGTGGCGAAAGTCCTGAGTGACAGCGCCCTGAACGCGCAATGGAAAGCCGAAGTCGAGAAAATGCGTACCCGTATTCTCGAAATGCGCCACACGCTGGTCGACAGCCTGAAAACCGCGTTGCCGGGTCGTAATTTTGACTACCTGCTGCAACAGCGCGGGATGTTCAGCTATACCGGATTCAGCGAAGCGCAGGTCGTGCGTCTGCGTGAAGAGTTCGGCGTGTACCTGATCCTCAGCGGTCGCGTGTGTATGGCGGGTCTGAATCACCACAATGTGAAGCAGGTGGCTGAAGCTTTCGCCGCCGTCCAGTAAATCCCCGTCATACTTCGGGCTACGGATGCGTTGGTTGCGTTCACTCACCCCGGTCACAGGGTACGTCCCTGCTCCCGGGGCTTCCTGAACTTACCGCCTTCCCGTAACCCAAATTACTTAGGGGATTGGATGTGTATAAGGCCGACAGAAATGTCGGCCTTTTTCGTATTTGCGATCTGCTACCTTTCTTTTTTGCGAAGTTTCTGCACACTAAATAGACGATTCCGGTTCGCGGGGTCGTCAACATCAGACAAGGAGAAAGGCCAAAATGACCAGTGCGGAATTGCTCGACTATTGCATGGGGAAACCCGGAGCAGAACAAAGTACCCAAAATCAGCACGGCGCGAATCAGATAAAAGTGGGCGGCGTGATGTTCGCCATGTTCTGCGATTGTCAGGGACATGAAGCGGTTTCGCTGAAAACCAGCACCGGCATGGCCGGCAAGTTACGCGCCGAACATACCTGTATTCTTCCGGGTAAGAATCTCAACAAAGCGCACTGGAATACCGTGGTTCTTGATGGCACTTTGCCGGATTCTCAATTTTATTCCCTGATCGACAGTTCTTACCAGACGGTCATCTCCGGTTTAGAAGAGCATCTGCGTCAGGAAATAGGCAACTGACCGCCCGACCAGTGGCCGGTTTTCAGGGCCGCGGGGGAGAAATCGGCTGATGCTGCACGCCACGGTAACGCGGCACGAAAGCGCCACACGCGGGTGATGTCCAGACTCCAGTAGCGTTCCGCGCCTTCCGGGCCGGGAAATACCTCCGGCTGCCAGTGGATCTGCGTATGTCCCTGCAGATGCAAAATATCGCCGTTATCGAAATCCATAAACAGCAACGCTGCACGCGGCTCTGCCAGTAAATTTCCCAGCGTATTCATAAAGCGGTTGCCGCGATAATCCGGCACCCACAAACGGTTTCCCACCAGATGTGCGAATCCCGGCTGACCACCGCGATGTGACACATCCGCGCCGCCGTGCGCGTGACTGGCGATGAAAAAAGTGTCCGAACGCGCAATCAGCGCACGCGCATCCGCATCCGGCTCCGTCATGTCCTCTCTTGCGGGCAAGGGTAAACTGACCGGTACATCCGTCAGTTTGCGGATCTGGATATACTGCGGACAATTACCAAAACTTTGATCGACCACGATCTCGATCCGATTTTTATCGATGCGCCCGATCCTGCCATTCACGCGATTACGCCGCCGGTTGGAAAAATCGATCCCCAGTCCACCGATCTGTTTTCCGGGCTGTAAGGCCACCAGCGCCGGATCGTCAGTCCGTCTTGGCGCGTTAATCCGTAAATGCGTGTCATCCGGTGTGCGGATAAAACCGGCTGGTCCGGTCAGCAATGTCGCCACCGGCCAGCCGTTTTCATCCAGCGTTGAGATAAACAAATAGGGCAGTGCGGTGAAAAACAGCCGGTGCTGTTCCGGCATCGCTTCACGGATGCCGTGTGCTTCGACGTCAAACCCTGCCATGTCCTGAGCCAAGATTTCGTCTGCATGGAAAGGGTTATTCATCGTTTTACCCCGCAATTTCTGGTAAAGGTAACGCCGGAAGCGGCGTAAAGCCGGGCAGACTTTCAATCCGTGCAAGCCAGCGCTGAATGGCCGGATAACCCGTCAGTGAAACGCCGCCTTCCGGGGCAGTCGCCACATAGCTGTAACAGGCCAGATCGGCAATGGTGGCGCGCTCCGTCGCCAGAAACTCATGGCTTTCCAGATGTTGTTCCAGCTGCGGCAGGAATTTCGCCGAAATCTGCAGTGCGCTTTCGTACGCTTCCGGCGCCGAGAATTGTTTGACCATACGCGCAGAGGCCGGACCGAAACGCACTTCACCGGCGGCGCGGGATAACCATTTCTGCACCTCAGCGGCCTTCAGCGGATCTTCCGGCAACCAGTGGCTGTCCGGCGCGTAGCGTTTGACCAGATACACCAGGATCGCATTGCTGTCGGTGAGCACGTGCCCGCCGTCGATCAGAACGGGGATCTGACGCAGCGGATTCAGCCGCGCAAAATCTTCCGTCTGGCGCACGCCGGCACCGGCTTCCATGGCCTCGAAAGGCAGACTGAGCATGTTCAGCAGCAGGGTCACGCGGTGGCAGTGGCCGGAAAGTGGCGTGCTGTAAAGTTTGATGTCGGGCATGGGCTGTCTCCTTAAAGTGTCTGAACACAACATTACTCTTGCGCTAAACGATTGGGATCCACGAAGATTGAAATTGAGTGTTTCACTTTGTGGAAGAATCTATGGATCGATTGGATGAAATGGCGATTTTTGTCGCCGTACTTCAGTATGGCAGCCTGGCGGAAGCCGCCCGTAAACTTCACCGGTCGCCACCCGCGATCACCCGCGCCATTGCCTCACTGGAGCACCGTTTCGGCGCAAGGCTGGTCGAGCGCACCACGCGCAGTCTGGCACCGACAGAAGCGGGCGCACGGCTGGCGGAAAAGGCCCGCCTGCTGCTCAGCCAGTATCAGGACGCAGTGGAAGACACCGCAGAAACTCAGCTCAGCGGCCTGTTGCGTATCACCGCGCCGGTGCAGTTCGGGCGTAAACATGTCGCGCCGCTGGTAATGGAATTTCTGGCGCAACATCCTGATATGCAGATCGAAATGATGCTTAACGACCGCAATCTGGATCTGATCGATGAAGGATTGGATCTGGCGGTGCGTATCGGGCACCAGGAAGATTCAGGCAAAGTGGCGCGTAAGGTCGCGGAAGTGACCCGCGTACTGGTCGCCAGCCCGGCGTATCTGGCGCGGCATGGCGAACCGCAACATCCTTCGGAACTGGCCGCGCACCAGACGGTGATGGGCACGCTGCGTACGCAAATCCGCGAATGGCGTTTCGGACCGCATGAGGATGATTTGCGCGTCCGGCTGTCACCGCGTCTGCTCTCCAATGACGTTGAATCTCAGCTGCTGGCAGTGCGCAGCGGGCAGGGGATTGCACGCTTGCTGTCCTATCAGGTGAGCGACGATTTGCAGGCTGGCAGCATGGTGCGGCTTCTGGCGGAATTCGAACCACTGCCGTTGCCGGTACAACTGGTGGCGCAACAGGTGCAGCAGATGCCGCGCAAGGTCCGTACATTCTGGGATTTCGCCTGTCAGCGGCTGAGCGAACTTCCGCAACTTCATGCGCTGGACGCATCTTCTGAACAGTGACGCCGATCACGCTTGTATGCGGTAAAAATAACCTACTCTGAGAGTTGTGCAAAAACAGTGAGTTACTTCAGGACAGGTTGTCCGTTGCTCACGCCAACCCAGAAGGAAAGGATGATGACCCGTAACCGGCTGAATCTTGCCACGCTTTTGATACTGGCGCTCAGCGCGCCGATCTCCCTGACTGTCTCCGCGCAGAGTTTGCCACAGGATCCTGATGCTTCGGTGCCTGCGAAAAATTACATCACGGCAGTAAATCCTGATTTAACCATTACTTACCGCCTGTATGCACCGGCTGCTGAACACGTTGACGTGGTAACCGGCGCGACGCCGGTGACGTACATTCCGCATCAGATGAGCAAGGACGATAAAGGCGTCTGGAGCTGGACGTCCGCAGCGCAAAAACCTGATCTGTATGAATATTTCTTCAATGTTGATGGCCTCCGGATTGCCGATCCGGGCAGTGCGATGCCTAAGCCGCAGCGTCAGGTGAATACCAGCCTGATCCTGGTGCCGGGCAGTATTCTGGATGTGAAAAGCGTTCCGCACGGTGAAGTCCGTACGCTGACCTATCATTCCGCTGCGCTGAATTCTGAGCGTCAGGTTGCGGTATGGACGCCGCCGGGTTACAGCGATGCGTCACAGCCGTTGCCGGTGCTGTATTTCTACCACGGCTTTGGTGACACCGGCCGCTCGGCGCTGGACCAGGGACGCATTCCACAAATCATGGATAACCTGCTGGCGGAGAAGAAAATCGCGCCGATGCTGGTGGTCATTCCTGATACCGAGACCGATGCCAAAGGTGTGGTGCCGGAAGATTACGTCACCAAAGATCGCCGTAAGGAATTCTATCCCCGAAATGCGGCGGCGGCCGATAAAGAACTGACCGGAGACATTATCCCGCTGATTTCCAAAACCTTCCGCGTACGCGATGACGCCGCCGGACGCGCACTCGCCGGGCTTTCGCAAGGCGGTTATCAGACGCTGGTCAGCGGCATGACCCACCTCGACCAGTTCGGCTGGCTGGCGACCTTTAGCGGCGTCAGCACCACGACAGTCCCGAATGCTGACGTCGAAAAACGCTTCGCCGAACCGGAGAAAATCAACGCACAGCTGAAAAACTTCACGTTAGTGGTGGGGGAAAAAGATGTGGTAACAGGCAAGGACATCGCCGGACTGAAGTCTGAACTGGAAGAGAAAAAGATTAAGTTCGATTATCACGAATACCCGAATCTTGGCCATGAAATGGATGTCTGGCGTCCGGCCTACGCGGAGTTTGTGCAGAAGATATTTAAGTGATCTACGCGCCTCCCTCTGCGAAGGGGGAGGATGGGAGGGGGTTCTAAAGGCATAACCAACGTTAAAGCCTAATTCAACTTATTGATTTTCCATTAATACCCCACCCCAACCCTCCCCTTCGCAGGGGAGGGCGCTGATCGGCACTATCACCTCTGGGCAGGAGAGGATCTAAATCATTAAGCGCTTTTCTTCGCCTGCTGGCTGTGGCGTTCCAGCAACGGTTTCAGGAAGCGTGCGGTATGCGATTCTTTGCATTCTGCGACGGTTTCCGGCGTACCGGCAACCAGAATCTGTCCGCCGCCCGCACCGCCTTCCGGCCCGAGATCGACAATCCAGTCCGCCGTTTTAATCACGTCCAGATTGTGTTCAATCACCACGATGGTGTTGCCCTGATCGCGCAGCTGATGCAGTACTTCCAGCAGTTGCTGAATGTCGGCAAAGTGCAGGCCCGTGGTCGGTTCGTCGAGAATATACAACGTCTGACCGGTGCCGCGTTTGGACAGCTCACGCGCCAGTTTCACGCGCTGCGCTTCACCGCCGGACAGCGTGGTTGCTGACTGGCCGAGGCTGATGTAAGTCAGACCGACGTCGATCAGCGTCTGCAATTTACGCGCAAGAGCAGGGACGGCATCGAAGAAATCACGCGCTTCTTCAATGGTCATCTCCAGTACTTCGTGGATGCTCTTGCCTTTGTATTTAATTTCCAGCGTTTCGCGGTTATAGCGTTTGCCTTTGCACTGATCGCACGGCACATAAATATCCGGCAGGAAGTGCATTTCGACTTTGATCACGCCGTCGCCCTGACAGGCTTCGCAGCGTCCGCCTTTGACGTTGAAACTGAAACGTCCCGGCGTATAACCGCGTGAACGGGATTCCGGTACACCGGCAAACAGTTCGCGAACCGGCGTGAAAATGCCGGTGTAGGTTGCCGGGTTAGAACGCGGCGTACGACCAATCGGGCTCTGGTCGATGTCGATGACTTTATCGAAATGCCCCAGACCTTCGATTTCGCGATACGGTGCGGCTTCGGCAATCGTCGCACCATTCAGTTCGCGCTGTGCCAGCGGGAATAGCGTGTCGTTAATCAGCGTCGATTTACCCGAGCCGGACACGCCGGTGATACAGGTAAAGAGACCTACCGGCAGCGTCAGCGTGACGTCTTTCAGGTTGTTGCCTTTGGCGCCAGATAGCTTCAGCACTTTGGTGGCATCCGCCGGAACGCGCTGCGCCGGTACAGAGATTTCACGTTTGCCGCTCAGGAACTGGCCGGTCAGTGAATTCTCGGTCGCCATAATGTCTTCAGCGGTGCCTTCTGCCACCACTTCGCCGCCATGCACGCCCGCACCCGGACCGATATCAATAATATGGTCAGCGGCGCGGATCGCGTCTTCGTCGTGCTCGACCACAATGACGGTATTACCCAGATCGCGAAGGTGGATCAGGGTTTCCAGCAGACGTTCGTTGTCGCGCTGATGCAGACCGATAGACGGCTCATCCAGCACGTACATGACGCCCACCAGACCGGCACCAATCTGGCTCGCCAGACGGATACGCTGGGCTTCGCCGCCGGACAGCGTTTCCGCAGAACGGGACAGCGAGAGATAGTTCAGACCAACGTTCACCAGGAATTTCAGGCGATCGCCAATCTCTTTCAGCACTTTCTCAGCAATCTTGGCGCGCTGACCGCTGAGTTTCATATTGCGGAAGAAATCCATCGCATGACCGATGCTGAAATCAGAGATTTCCGGCAACGTCGTTTCTTCCACGAACACGTTACGTGCTTCTTCACGCAGGCGTGTGCCACGGCAGGATGTACACGGGCGGTTGCTGATGTATTTCGACAGTTCTTCACGTACCGCGCTGGATTCCGTTTCTTTATAACGGCGTTCCATATTGTGCAGCACACCTTCAAACGGATGGCGGCGGATAGATGTATCACCGCGATCGTTGATGTATTTGAATTCAATCGTAGTTTTGCCGGAGCCGTGCAGGATCGCGTGTTTTACGTCGCTGCTCAGTTCGTTAAACGGCGCTTCCACGTCGAAATCATAATGCTCGCCAAGAGAGCGCAGCATCTGGAAGTAATAGAAGTTACGGCGATCCCAGCCACGAATTGCGCCACCTGCCAGTGAAAGCTCAGGGTTTTGCACCACGCGTTCCGGGTCGAAGAATTGCTGCACGCCCAGCCCGTCACAGGTCGGACAGGCACCGGCCGGGTTATTGAACGAGAACATACGCGGTTCCAGTTCGCGCATACTGTAACCGCACACCGGACAGGCGAAGTTGGCAGAGAACAGCATCTCATCGGCTTTCGGGTCATCCATATCGGCGACCACGGCGGTACCGCCGGAAAGCTCGAGCGCGGTTTCAAACGATTCCGCCAGACGCTGTGCCAGATCCTCGCGCACTTTAAAGCGGTCAACGACCACTTCAATGGTGTGCTTTTTCTGCAATTCTAATTTCGGCGGATCGGAAAGATCACACACTTCGCCGTCGATACGTGCACGGATATAGCCCTGCGACGCCAGGTTTTCCAGCGTCTTGGTGTGCTCGCCTTTGCGGTCTTTAACAATGGTCGCCAGCAGCATCAGGCGCTGGCCTTCCGGCTGCGCGAGGACGTTATCCACCATCTGACTGACGGTCTGGGCTGACAGCGGAATATTATGATCCGGGCAGCGCGGCTCGCCCACGCGGGCAAACAGCAGACGCAGGTAGTCGTGGATTTCGGTGATCGTCCCGACGGTTGAACGCGGGTTGTGTGACGTTGATTTTTGCTCAATCGAAATCGCCGGAGACAGACCTTCAATATGGTCGACGTCCGGTTTTTCCATTAAGGATAAAAATTGGCGTGCATAGGCAGACAGCGACTCGACGTAGCGGCGCTGGCCTTCGGCGTACAGCGTATCGAACGCCAGAGAGGACTTGCCTGAACCGGATAAGCCGGTGACAACAATCAGTTTGTCGCGCGGAATAATCAGGTTGATATTCTTGAGATTATGGGTGCGTGCGCCCCGAACTTCGATCTTATCCATTCATCATTCCCGGATTAACTTGATAGCTCACCGTGCCGGTAACCGCCGTGAAAACCTGTTTCGCGCCAGCCATCGAATCGGGCACAGAGAAGAACGTAACGCGCAATTATGACACAAATCACAATCTGTGCCACCCCAAAACCTGAATGTATATCCAGTACTCGATGTAACGATGGAATGTTTGCTGAACAATCTGGAAAGAATGCCGCATCCTCAGACATCCATGGTACGAAGGTATCGTTTTATGGTTATAATGCTGCAAAGTGTGACCTTCCACACCTCGGATTGTGGTTTCAACCACGACATACATCATCAGGAGAATCCACATGGCCAGCAGAGGCGTAAACAAAGTTATTCTCGTCGGTAATCTGGGACAAGACCCGGAAGTCCGCTACATGCCTAACGGCGGCGCGGTTGCCAACATCACTCTGGCAACGTCTGAAAGCTGGCGTGACAAAGCCACCGGCGAGCAGAAAGAAAAAACGGAATGGCACCGTGTGGTGTTGTTCGGCAAATTAGCGGAAGTCGCAGGCGAATACCTGAAGAAAGGTTCTCAGGTCTACATCGAAGGCGCACTGCAAACCCGTAAATGGACCGATCAGGCTGGCGTTGAAAAATACACCACCGAAGTCGTCGTTAACGTGGGCGGCACCATGCAGATGCTCGGCGGCCGTGCCGGCGGCGGCGCACCAGCAGGTGGCGGTCAGCCATCCGCAGGCGGCCAGCAAGGCGGTTGGGGTCAGCCTCAGCAGCCACAAGGCGGCAACCAGTTCAGCGGCGGCCAGCAGGCTCGTCCGGCTGCGCAAAACAACGCGCCAGCACAGAACAACGAACCACCAATGGATTTCGACGACGATATCCCGTTCTGATTGTTTGCCTTCGGGCATCAACGTTCAGAACAACAAAAAGCCCCGAAAGGGGCTTTTTGCTATCCGGCATTCAGGGATCTCTGATACCTCACACTTTCCCAACAGCTCCAAACACTAATCTGCCCTGATGGAATGTCGCTTTCACCTCCGACACCCGCGCGACCGCTTCGGCGGAGCAGCTGGCGTCGACCAGGATCATTTCGGCGTTATCGTTCACCGCAGGCCACTGGCGTTTGCCGCTGTCGTCGAGCGGCAGGACGTTGCCGGTGGCGATAGCGAGGGAGCGCGTCAGGCCAAATTCGTCGGAGTTGCCGTAGAGCTGGGCGTAGAGGCTGGCTTTTTCCAGCATGCTGCCGGTACCGAACGGCGACCAGTGGTCGATTACACTGTCGGTGCCGGTCATAACAAATACGCCATTCTGGCTGAGCTGCGGCAGCGGCATGTTCAGTTTACCGAGCGGAATGGTGGAGGCGACGGTGAACTGCTGTTCGGCAAGCCCGTTGATTACCTCGTCGAGTTCTGCGCCCTGCATCATCGCCAGTGCGAAACCGTGGCTGAGCGTCACTTTGCCTTTCAGCTGCGGGTTTTTCTCCACCGTCTGAATCATGTATTTTACTGCCGCAATACCGGCTGGCGTGGTTTCATGCAGATGAATATCCACGCCCTTGTTGGTATCGAGCGCAATCTGGAACATCGCGTCGAGGGATTTTTCCATCGCGCCGTCCACGTTGGTCGGATCCAGCCCGCCGACGTACTGCACGCCCATTTGCATCGCTTCGCGCATCAGGCCATAGACTTTTGAATGCAGTAAACCGTGCTGCGGGAACGCCACGATTTCACAACTGAAATCCTGTTGATGTTTTTCCAGCGCAATCTTCAGATGTTCAAGGCTTTTCAGGCCGCTGACCGGGTCGATATTGCAGTGGCTGCGCGCAACAGTCGTGCCTTTGGAATGCAGCAGGCCAATGATTGCTTCAGCGTGTTCCACCGATGTCGGTAACAGTTGGGGGATCAGCACCTGTTCGCGGGCAATCATGTCCATGATGGTTTTGCCTTTCCGCGGGCGGGGTGCTTCCCATTTGCCGCCGTAGAAGGTCTTGTCGAGGTGAATATGCATGTCGCGTGTGGCGGGCAGCAGAAGTAATCCTCTGGCATCAAAAGCAGGCAAGGTACTGGCCGGGGCATCTTTTGCAGGCTGGATCGCCACGATTTTGCCGTTGTTGATTTCCAGGTTGTACAGCCCGGTTTGGGTGGCGACAACGATATCGTCTTCGCGCTCAAAACCCTCTTCCAGCCGCACATTGCGCAGCTGGTAATGCGGTGCAGAAATCGCGTTGATCTGGCTTGCATCGTTACATTTTTCGTCCATCGCGCCCGCTTTAAACGGCGCGGCTGATGCGATTCCGGAGGACATTCCTGCGGTGAGCAATGCGCCGGTGGCGGTGATTTTGGCGCTATGAGAGAGAAAGTTTCTGCGGCTTTGATGCTGAGGATTTTGCACGTCGAATTCCTTAATCATGATGCGGGAGGATGCTGTTTCCCTTTCACCCTAAAAGATATCGCCGGTTCCGGCTGCGATTTTTCCCACTGCCTGTCAGTGGGAAACGTAATGGCTAACTGAGCTGACAAAAATCTTTTAATTTTCCGGCCAGTGCGATTTGTGCCGGTGTTGCGTCGGGGCGATAAAACAGCGCGAGTTCGACGTTATTCACCGGCGGCAAGCCGCTTTCGGTGTCTAAAATCCGGTGTTCCGGCAGGCGGCAACTGGCAGGCAATAAGGTGACGCCCAGTCCGGCGGCACTGGCGGCGACCAGCGCCGCGAGGCTGGCGCTGCTGTAACTGATGCGCCAGCTGCGTCCAAGAGTATCCAGCGCCTGACACAGTTCTTCGCGGTATAACCCGTTGAGCGGAAACAGCACCAGCGGGATCGGATCCCGTTCAAACGCCGGAAACGCGGCGCTGTCGAGCCACTGCATCGGCTCGGGGCGCGAGGCATTGGCTTTCTCGCCGGTCAGCTGTTTCACCAGAATAATATCCAGCATCTCCTGCTGCCAGGCGCGGCGCAGTTCGTGGCTCAGGCCGCTGGTCACATCGAGGCGGATATGCGGATGGGCGCGGCTGAACTGGGCCAGCAACGATGTGGTGGCGGCGGCAAAATCTTCCGGCACGCCAAGACGCACCACGCCGTCCGGCCACTGGTCACTCAGCGCGTCGTGCGCTTCACCGTTCAGCGCGATAATCCGCCGCGCATAACCCAGCAACCGTTCGCCTTCTTCGGTGAGCTGAACCTGATGTGAGGTGCGTTCCAGCAGCGGTTTGCCCAGCGCCTCTTCCAGCCGGCGGATTTGCTGGCTGACGGTGGATTGCGAGAGATAAACGCGGTCGGCAGCACGGGTAAAACTGCCGGTTTCGCAGACGGCGACAAAACTAAGCAACTGCTGCGGGCTGAACATCGGATAGCGATTCATTTTATAAATACTTATGTTTTATGTATTCAAAATATCAATACTACCCAGAGTATCAACCTTCGCCCGTGCGCACCAGACTGGTTCATTGCATGCTGGTTGCGGCACGTTTGCTCCAAAAGTGCGCCTCGTTTTAGCGCATTCCTTCCGTGCTTTGGCAGTGGTTGATTTCACTTAAGATTGACTATAAGGCTTTGGCGGCAAATCGTCTTTCTGGTACAGAAATTGCTTTCCCCTAAAGAGACTCAGGGGAGAAAAATATGAAAGCGATCGTGATTGGTGGCGGTATTGGCGGGGCGTGTGCGGCGATTGCGCTGAAGCGTTTTGGCATCGAAACGGCGGTATACGAGGCAGTGAAAGAGATCAAACCGGTCGGCGCGGCGATCTCCATCTGGCCTAACGGAGTGAAGTGCCTGAATTATCTCGGCATGAAAGATGCGCTGCGCGAACTTGGCGGCAACATGCGTTTTATGGCGTACAAAGAATATCAGCAGGGTCAGACCATGACGCGTTTCAGTATGGATCCGCTGATCCAGAGCGTCGGCGAGCAGCCGTATCCGGTGGCACGTGCGGAACTTCAGTCGATGCTGCTCGAGACGTATGGCCGCGATCAGGTGCAGTTTGGCAAGCGCGTGACGCATGTTGAAGGATCCGCCGACAGCGTGACCGCCTGGTTTGACGACGGCACGTCTGCGACCGGTGATTTATTGATTGCCGCCGACGGCACCCATTCTGTTATCCGCCAGCATGTTCTGGGCTATGCGACGGAGCGCCGCTACGCCGGTTACGTCAACTGGAACGGTCTGGTGGAAATCGACGAAAGCATCGCGCCAGCCGATCAATGGACGACGTTTGTCGGCGAAGGTAAACGCGTTTCGCTGATGCCGGTGAGCGGCAACCGTTTTTATTTCTTCTTTGATGTGCCGCTGCCGAAAGGTTTGCCGCAGGATCGCACCACCGTGCGCGAGGATTTGCAGGGCTACTTTGCGGGCTGGGCGGAACCGGTGCAGAAGCTGATCAGCCAGATCAATCCTGAAACCACTAACCGCGTCGAAATCCACGATATCGAACCCTTTATGCAACTGGTCAAAGGCCGTATTGCGCTGCTCGGCGATTCCGGCCACAGCACCACGCCGGATATCGGGCAGGGTGGTTGTGCGGCGATGGAAGACGCAGTCGTACTGGCGAATATGCTGCAAACCAATTCATTAGGCATTGAAGACGCATTGCTGCGTTATCAGGAAAAACGCGCATATCGCGTGAAGGATCTGGTACTGAAAGCGCGTAAACGCTGTGATGTCACTCACGGCAAAGAAATGGCCGTGACCGAACAATGGTATGAAGATTTGAAAACTGAAACCGGTGAACGCATTCTTTCCGGAATGTGTGAAACCATTCTGGGCGGCCCGCTGGAATAACGCGGTGACTGACAGGAAATAACTTTTTACACATCCTTAAAGTTTCCTGTGTTTTTGCCGAAAATAGCATCAGAAGGATCAAGGTATCCACTGGCGCTTTGACGCAAAAACATAGGGACTCATCAGGATGACAGTTATCTCTGCGACAGGTAATCAGACGCTTAATACGCTGGTTACGTCAACAAAATCACTGACGGCAGTCACTACTGCAGCCAGTCAGCAGCAGGCTTCAGCGACGCAATCCTCCGCAGTGATGATCGGCCAGACGGAATCTGCGTCGCCGGTATACAGCATCACCAAACCGGCTCTGGTCTGGGAACGTTCTTCCAGTGATCTGATGTCTTCAAAGCTCGCATCCAATTTTAGCAACGCTGGCAATGCGGCGCGTTTTACCGGACTCGGTGCGGCGCTGCTTGAACGATTTACTACCGACAGCAGCAGTTATTCCCAGTCGGTGATGAAGCAGACTTCCGCTCAGTCAGCCAGTTCTGCGGCCAACGTCGCCGCCCAAACCCAGCTTCATACTAAAGCCGATAACCAGATAAGCCTGAGCATTAAAACCGCCAGCGGCGCGCTGGTCGATATCACGCTGGGCAGCGATGATGACGGTCTCGGCGTGCAGGTGAATGTCAGCAAAGGCACGCTCAGCGATGCGGATCGCAAAGCGCTGGCCGGTCTTGCAGAAGGTTTTCAGAAAGCGATTGATGGCCTGACGGCGCAGCCGCCGAAGCTGGATCTGAGCGGCCTGACAAAATTCGATACCTCGGTGCTGTCGTCGGTGGATTTACACGCCACGCTGGGCACCACTAATACCCAGACGCTGGATTTTCATGCTGATGCGAATACGCGCTCAGTCAAATCGACCGGTGTGGCTGGCACGGTAGATATCAGCGTGGACATGAGTCAACGCGCACTGCTGGGCACCGATAATCAGCAGAAACAGGCGCTGAACAGTTATCTGAAGCAAATCAACAGCGCAGGCAATCGCGGCAATGCCGATGAATCGCTGATGGCCATGTTCAAAGATGCCTTTACCGCCCTGAACAGCAATTACGGTGATACGGCGACGACATACAAAACTCGTGGCTCAGAGCCGGTGTATTTCTCGCTGACCAAAACCGATAAAAACATGATGACGGGGCTGGCGGATTTCACGGCGTCCATCTCACAGACGCCGGTCGATACCACCAATCCGATGCGCCCGGACGAAACCGATACGTTCTCTTATCAGGTTTCTCAAACCAGCAGCATCACCGGTACGGGTACGCAGGATCGCAATATCACCCAGAAGCAGCAGTCGCATCTGGTCGCCAGTTACCATCAGTCGCTGACGCCGGGTTTACAGCTGAACCTGACCAGCGACCGGAATTCGCAGAATTACCTGTACTATCAGATTGATGACTCGGCAGAAAGCACGACGTCCGTGCAGTATCACAAAGGGGCGCTGGTGAGTGCGTCAGTGGCTCAGTCCGCCAGCAACTCAACACATATTCAGAAATATGTGAAAGGCGCACTGGAATCCGACACCACCACGCCGGAAATCACGTCGAAAACCACTGACCTGCTCGGCAAGCTGCAATCCGCCTGGGAAAATAATGCCCCGCGGATGTCGTTCCAGGATTACCTGAATCATCAGACCCTGCCTGATCTCAGCGGGATGGTACTGATGGAATCTGAACCTGCGGTATTGAAAAATAATTAATATTTTGCAGTAACGTTATTAAATAAACGGAAACTATAAGCCTCTCTGAATATTTCAGAGAGGCTTTTTATTTCTGGAAGTGTGATATTTCTTCAGTTAAAAATCATTTTTACCAATATCATATAAATGAAGTTATTTGATGGGTCATGTGAATGTATTTATTATGAATGATATATTTCAATAATAGCTGAGGTCTAAAATGATAGAATGTGGTGGAGGTTCCGTAACTTTCGGCCAGCAGAGTATCAATACCATTGAAGAAATACGTCGAAAGAGAAAATTGGGAACATTACTTCAGGCACTGAATGCAACTAGTGTTCTTTATTCTATTTTCGTTAAAAATAATTCATTAACCAGTAGTTTTTACGTTACACAACAAGATTTCTTTATGTTTTCTCAGGCAGCGAAAGGAACCGGTGACCTTGTCAGGAACTTGATATATAGAGATATCGAAATGCTAATATTAACAACTGGATTGCAAGGTGAGGAACGTGCTTTTTGGATGTGTATGAAGGACAGTCTTCGTTAAACATTTAAGGAATGAATGTGAAGCTATTACCATTAACCGCACTCTTACTCTTTTTTCCTCTGTGCGTATTTGCTACTCAGAGTATCTCGCCGGAACAATTAAGACTAAAGCAGGCAATGCAATCTGCGATGGACAGCCTGGGCAGACAAACCACGCTGTGTGACGAAAAAGAGCAACAAAAGCCGAAAGTCACCGCAGAAGATCTGAAGCCTTTTGATCGGGAAACGATATCTACTGCGCTTATTTACTTTAAAAATGAATCGCTGAAATCCTGTATTCAACAGCAAGAATATGAATATATGCTGAGTATGATTGCCTATGCGGGCAGTTTTCCTGAAAGCACACATAGCGGGCAAGATTATCAAACAGTGATCGAATCTTTGATTGTCCTTTCGCCGGGCGCAAATCCCTCTGTGATAAAAACAGAAGGTCGGTTTTTAGCTTTACCAGCACCTTTACAGGAAAAACTTAAACAGACATTCCAGTCGAAAACCTTCGATCTCGAATTCGTGCTCAATTATTACGACACCCACGGGCAGGGAAAAAGTAAATCCTGATCCAGTGCTAACGTATTAACAGCCCCATCCGGGGCTGTTCTTTTCGCTTTAATGCTTACCTGGGTATCTCAAATTTCGTCCCTTTCACCACGATTTCATCAAATTGCAGATGATGCATAAATTCGCGCAAAATAAGCAGCGTGGCGGCGAAATCATTGCCGTCCGGGATGCCTTCGAAATGGGCTGGACGGCCATTAATCACCAGCGCCAGCCGGTCGAAAGTGCGTTCAACGGCGTCGAGGGATAAGGTCATGACTTCGTTTTCTGCTTCACCGGCAATGCGGGCCAGCGCACGGATATCGTTGTCTGTGCTGAACAGTTTGGCGCCCGGCGGAATGTCATGCCGGATACGGATCACTTCGTCCTCGACCACCATAATGGCGGTTTCCATTTCATCCGGTGTCGGCGGAGAATGGCGGAAATACCCGACGGATGTCAGTTGTGAGCCCAGTGTCAGGTGCAAACTTTTCTCTTCGTTATCATCACTACGGACGATAACTTGCGTCTCTTCGCTGCCGATATGCAGCAATACAGCAGGTGTGGTCATCGGCATCTCCCAATCGTTAACGTTATGACGTCAGGCTTTCTGAGCAGAAAAACTATCATGTCAGATGCGGATCGCGCCGCGCAAATTCTTTCACCATCCAGTCGATAAACACCCGCACCCGTGGCGAAAGCTGGCGGTTACGCGGGTAAAGCAGGGAAACCGGTAACGTACCGGCCGGAAAATTAGTCAGGATCTGCACCAGACTTCCCTGCGCGAGATCTTCCAGCAGGCCGTAATGCGGCACCTGAATAATCCCCATTCCGCGCCGTGCCGCTTCTTTCATGCTTTCCGCGCCGTTGACCGACAAACTGGTAGGCAGCAGGATTTCACGTGTTTTGCCTTGGTCCTGAAACACCAATGGCAACAGGCCTCCGGTGGCACTGGAACGAAAACCAATCATCCGGTGACCGGCGAGATCGTCCGGGGTTTCCGGTATGCCAAAACGTTGCAGATAGTCCGGGCTGGCGCAGGTAATTTCCGGCAGCGTACCGAGCGGGCGCGCCACCATATCGCTGTCTTTCAGCTCACCGGCGCGGATCACGCAATCAATCCCTTCGCGCACCAGATCCACCAGCCGGTCGCCTTCGCTCATGTAAAACTCAATGTCGGGATACTGCGCCAGAAAATCCGGCAGTCCCGGCAGCAGAAAATGTCGCGCCATCGAACCGTGAACATCCACCCGCAATAACCCTTTCGGCTGGGCACCGGCAAAGGCCATTTCGGCATCTTCCACATCCGCCAGAATACGCAGACAGCGCTGGTAATAGGCTTCGCCATCCAGCGTCGGGCTGACGTGACGGGTGGTGCGTTGCAAAAGCCGGATGTTCAGCCGCGTTTCCAGCTGCTTTATCGCATCGGTCACCGTCGAGCGCTTGAGGTTTAGCGCTTGCGCGGCCTGCGTAAAACTGCGCAATTCCACCACGCGGGTGAACAGCTGCATGCTGTCGAGTTTATCCATGGTGATTGTTCGCCTTTTCCGGATAGTGTTAACGAATATCAGGGAATTATCCGGCAGCGTCAATCGGCTACGCTTTCTTCATCGAC
This sequence comes from Rahnella sp. ATs2, assembly GCF_051851855.1. Lineage (NCBI taxonomy): Bacteria > Pseudomonadati > Pseudomonadota > Gammaproteobacteria > Enterobacterales > Yersiniaceae > Rahnella > Rahnella sp. ATs2. The sequence continues at coordinate 59,692 of NZ_JBLYPL010000001.1, forward strand.
GACGACTCCGAATCACTGAAAAAGGAAACACCTCATGACTTCATCTAAACAGAAAGTCGCGCTGGTCACCGGCGCATCCCGTGGTATTGGCGCGGCGATCGCAGAACGTCTGGCGCAGGACGGTTTTACCGTGATTGTTAACCATTCACGCGGTGCGGCAGAAGCTGACGCGGTGGTCAGTAAAATCGAACAGGCAGGCGGAAAAGCTATCAGCGCGCAGGCGGATGTCAGCGACGCTGCGGCGGTCAGCCGGATGTTTGCCAGCGCGGAACAGGCGTTTGGTGGTATTGATGTGCTGGTGAACAACGCGGGGATCATGACGCTTTCCGCCATTGCCGACACAGACGATGCAGCGTTCGATCGCCTTATCGACATTAACCTGAAAGGCACTTTTAACACGCTGCGTGAAGCGGCGAAACATCTGCACGACGGCGGGCGAATCATCAATTTCTCATCGACCGTGGTTGGGTTATATCAGCCGACGTACGGCGTGTATGCCGCGACCAAAGCGGCTGTCGAAGCGCTGAGCCGCGTGCTCACCAAAGAAATGCGCGGACGCCAGATAACCGTCAACACCGTGGCGCCCGGCCCGACGGCAACGGATTTATTCCTCAACGGCAAATCGGATCAGCTGGTGGAAACCATCGCCAAAACCTCACCGCTTGAGCGCCTTGGCCAGCCGGAAGATATTGCCTCCGTCGTCGCCTTCCTCGCCGGTCCCGATGGCGCATGGGTTAACGGCCAGACGCTGAAGGCGAATGGCGGGATTATTTAACACTCCCGATTAACGCAGAAAGATAAAAAACCGGAATGCAGCTCGCAAAAGCCCGTATCAGGAATACTGCGACGGGCTTTTGGTTGTATACTCTTTGTAGATACAACGGTGGAGAAATGAACATGCGCACCCGGGCCACATTACAGAAATGGGGTAACAGCATCGCGTTAAGGCTGTCAGGAAATTTGAAGTCAATTCCACAATTTGAGGAAGGTGATGTCGTTGATATCGAGATTTCTGAAGAAGGGCTGCAAATTCGAAAAGCCGATAGGCAAAAGGTCACGGAGGCCAGCTTGTTATCGGGGCTGAGCGCGTATAATGCTCATGCTGATGAATTGGCAGAACCGACTGACAAGGAGCTTGATTACTAATGTATTTACCGAAGCGCGGGGATATTTGCTGGCTGGATTTCGAGCCCACCAAAGGAAAGGAAATAGGCAAATATCGACCGGCGCTGATCCTGTCTCATGAAACCTATAATCAGGTGACCGGTCTGGTGATTTGTATGCCGGTGAGCAGCAGCATCCGCGGCGCACCGACAGAGGTGCCGGTCAACAACCTGAGCGCACCTTGCGTCGTTGCCACCACGTTGATCCATACGATGGACTGGCGGCACCGGCAGGCTAAGTTTATCGCTGTTGCCGAAGATGGCGTGTTTAACGATGTGCTTGCCCGGATTATTCCGCTGATTGGCGGTGAGAGCTTACTGGCCTGATATCAAATTACGCCGCCGCCTTCCTGAACACCCCCAGCCAGGCCGGGCGGCAGAACATCACCAGATTGCCCAGCAGGATAAGCGCCAGCCCGATAACTGCATTGGCGTGCCACTGATAACCTTCATAAACGGTGGACACGGTCAGTGCGACCAGCGGGAACAGCAGGGTGCTGTAGGCCGCCTGACTGGCACCGATGCGCCCGACCAGCGTGAAGTAAATGCCGAAGGCCAGCACTGAGCCAAACACCGAAAGATAGACCAGCGAGCCGAGATAGTGCGGTGTCAGGTCGATGGCGAATGACGCGCCTTGTATCAGACTCAGTACGCCCATCACCGCGGTGCCGTAAAACATCGCGTAAGTATTGGTGGAAAGTACGTCCAGCCCGTGGCGCTGATGGCGTGAGCTGATCATGTTGCCGAGTGAGAATCCATAAGTGCCGAGCAGGCTGAGGCCGATGCCTTTAAGCAGTTCCGGCGCGATATGCGCGGCGCTGAGATCATGCCAGAACAGCGTGATAATGCCCGCCAGTCCGAGAATGGAGGCCGGAATTACTGCCGGTGCCAGCTTCTGGCGGAAAAACAGCATGCCGTTGAAGGCATTAAATAACACGGCCATTGAGAAGATCACCGACTCCAGACCGCTGGTGATGTAAGCCGCTGCGTGATAGAAGCAGTAAAAATTGAAGCAAAAAACACAGCAGCCCTGAATCATGCAGAACAGATGATCTTTCAGCGCCAGGCGGCGCAACCGGCGCGTTGCCAGCAAAGCCACCAGCATGATCACAGCGGCCAGCAGGAAACGGTAGAAAATCGACACCGTCACCGGCACGTCGCCTTGTTGCAGATAGATGGCAAACCAGGTGGTGCCCCAGATAATTATCACCAGAATATAAAGCAAAGCGTTCATGGGTTTCTCTCACTCATAAAAGTAATGGCTGAGAGAAGTCTGCCGGAACGGGAGATTGCAGGCTTTCAGCGACCTGCGCTGAGTTGCATATTCTTGCGCATTTTTTGCGGCGGCGGCCTGCAAAATGTGGCTCTGTGACGGTGAAAAACCGTAAACTGAACCTCTTCTTTCCTCCACACGGACATGCCATGACGAAGGTTTATCAGGCTTTTGAAACGCTGCGTCAGCACAAAGCGGTTCTGCATGACAGTGTGGAGCTGGGTTCCGGCATTCAGCTGGCGGCGTGGTCGAACAAAAATGACATCGTGAATCAGGAAAGCGCCGATCACCACACGCTGAGCCTGTACGTTGCCGACGGTTACGAGTGCTATCACAAAACCCGTGGCGGCTGGCGTAACGGCGGCGGGCCGGATCGCTTTTGTCTGATGCCGAAAGGCAGCATGTCGAGCTGGGACGTGCGCGACAATTTGTCGTTTGTACATCTGTACTGCTCCGACGACCATCTGCGGTATCTGGTCGAGCAAACCTGGGATCGCAGCCCGGCGGCAATTGAGCTGGAGGAACGCACGTTCGAAGAAGATCCGCAGATTACGCTGTTGTATCGCCACTTTTTGCTCAGCAGTCAGTGGCAGGAAAACAGCAATCAGCTGATGCTGAGCAGCACCGCCAATCTGCTGCTGGCGCATCTGGTCAAAAATTATACCCATCTGCAATGGGCGCTGCCAACGGTGCGCGGCGGGCTGGCACCGCATATTCTCAATCGCGTGAAAGATTACATTCACACCCATCTGGCTGAGCCTTTATTGCTGCCGGAACTGGCTGCGCTGGCACAACTCAGCGAATTCCATTTTGCACGTATGTTCAGGCAAAGCATGGGGCTGGCGCCGCATCAGTACGTAATGAACGCCCGGCTGATCCACGCAGAAAATCTGCTGAAAACCAGCCAGATGAACATCACGGCTATCGCGCTTGAGTGCGGATTCAGTTCCACCAGTCATTTCAGTAACCGCTTTAAATCCGTCCGCGGCATCACGCCGTCGGCGCTGCGCGGCGGCATTATCGTCTGATTTTCATTCCGCGTTAAAACCCTTCTTCCGGTCTGTCTGATTCCAGTGCTAATTTAATGGAAATTCACTTTATTCAGGGAAAACCATGCTGACCCAGGCACCTGTTATTGAAACCGAACGTCTGATTTTACGCGCCCATCGCGTTGATGATTTTGAACATATTGCCGCGCAGTGGGCCGATCCTGCGGTGGTAAAATATATCGGCGGCACACCGTCGGATCGCGAAGCCAGCTGGAGCCGCCTGCTGCGTTATCCCGGCCACTGGCAGATGCTCGGTTTTGGTTACTGGATTGTGTTCGAAAAAACAAATGGTACAGAAGGCGCGTTTGTCGGCGAAATCGGTCTGGCGGATTATCAGCGTGACATTACTCCCTCGCTCAACGGCATGGCGGAAATGGGCTGGGTAGTTTCTCCGGCGTTTCACGGCAAAGGTTACGCGTTTGAAGCGGCGCAGGCGGTGATCCGCTGGGCTGAAACAAATCTGGATCGTCAGCTATGCTGCATTATTGCGCCGGAGCATCAGGCTTCAATTCGGCTGGCGGAAAAATGTGGTTTCGTGGCGAAAACCGACACCACTTATCACGGCTCTGCCACGCGGATTTTTGTTCGTCCGTCGTGACCGGCCATCTGTGTTCTACCTGACAGGGGAAATCATGCTGAAGATTCTGGGTAAATCACCGTCGATCAATGTACGTAAAGTGTTGTGGACCTGCCATGAGCTGGGGCTGGATTACGAGCAGGAGCAGTTTGGTTCAGGTTTTCAGTCCACGCAGACAGCGGAATTTAAAGCGCTGAATCCGAATGCGATGGTGCCGGTGGTGCTCGACGGCGAGTTCGTGCTGTGGGAATCCAACGTGATTTGCCGGTATCTGGCGGCGCGGGAAGGGCGTGAAGATTTGCTGTCCTCTGACCCGAAACGCCGTGCGCTGACGGAACAGTGGATGGACTGGCAGGCCGGTGAGCTGAATAACGCCTGGCGCTATGCGTTTCCGGCGCTGGCGCGCAACAGTCCGCAACATCAGGATCCGGCGCTGATTGATGCCGGTGTCAGCGAATGGAATCGTCATATGCAGATGCTGGAAGAACAACTTCAGCGCAGCGGCGATTACGTGCTGGGAGATAATTTTACGCTGGCGGATATTCCGCTCGGGCTGGCGGTGAACCGCTGGTCGATGACGCCGATGCCACGTCCGGCGTTACCGGCAGTGACGGCGTATTACGACAGGCTGAATCAGCGCGAAGGTTTCAGGCTTTATGGCCGAAACGGCCTGGTATAATCCCCGTCATCCTTCACGCTGCTTCTGCGTTGGCTGCGTTACTCGGCCCATCCATGGGCCTCGCTCCTGAAGGAGCCGCTGCAAGCAGCGTTCCAGTCTGCTCCCTGCAGATTGGTCACTCACCCCGGTCACTTACTTATGTAAGCTCCCGGGGATTCATTCCGTTGCCGCCTTGATGCAGCGAGAATGATTGAGGGGAGGGTTTAATATTTAACAGACATCGTGTTTATTTAAAATCCACCCGCATCAGTTCGCTGATAGATTGCCCACGGGTAGAGGAAACACATTTATCAATATAACTTTTAAAGGCAGCAGGTTTAGGAATGCCCATATTCAATAAGCGTGAGTTATCAAATTTCACGTTTAATTGGGCAAAGCCGCCGTAAAGTTTAATGGCGCGTAAAATAATTTTGTCATTACACGGGCCAAGCACATCTTTAAATTGCTTACGGATACCGGTGAAGTCCTGATAACTGATCTGCTCATATTCGCTGATAATCCGTGGCGCATTATTTGCTTTCGCCACAGAGGTATCAATTTCATGGAAGGGTGTACACATCTCTTCGCCAGAAGAAATATGATAAAAATTATGGCTGAGTTCGGTCGCCAGACATAATTTTGCCAGCACCATCGCACAATAATCTACCGGGATCACATCCACCTGGTCGTCGAGCGTACAGGTAAATTTCTTCAGTTTTATCGCCATCATAAAGACCCAGAAAATGCTGCTCGAAGGCTGGCAACCGTACTGGGTATGACCGACGATAATCGACGGACGTGCGACGACAAACGGCAGTGACGGACATTCTTCACGCACCAGATTCTCGATGGCGCGCTTGGACGCGGTATATTGCACCAGGTCTTCGTTCTGCTCGTTGTCCGGCATCCCTTCATAGAATACGCTGTCTTTATCAGGCATTGAGGCCATCGCCGTGCCGACATGCACAAATCTTTGCAGCCCTTTGATCTGCGCCATGCGTTTGGCAAACACCAGCGAGCCTTCAACATTGACCCGCCACATGGCCGGATTATTACCGAATGAAGCTATAGCGGCACAGTTAATGACGTGCGTGACATTATCTAAACGCGGGTCATGAATAAAACTTTCCGGCTCAGCTAAGTCACCGGTTAATATTGACTGTTCGCTCAGTGAAGAAAGCTGTTCATCACTGAGTTCAAATTTCTTTAAGTTATCGATAATTCTGGCGAGTCCCGTCGTATTATCGTCAGCCCTGACTAAAAGTAATAGTTTATTTCTGGTGGTTAATTGCTGACGCAAGAAATATTCAACAACAGCTCCGCCAACGAAACCAGTGGCACCGGTAATTAATAGCGTGTTCATAATAGACAACCTGCAACGGGAAATTACCGGCACAGTACCACCAAAATTCTAAACGGAGCGTATACCATTTCATGCCGTTATTAAACCTCAGCTAAACAGCACGAAAAGCTCAAGTCAGAGGAAAAGTTCCGGCGATATGAAAATATAATAACTGGCAGGACTTATTTACAGTAAGAAATAATTATCAGGCGTGAAACAGTCATTTAAGTCAAATTCCCGGCGATGATGATCAGAGGGAAAACATCCACAATGTCCGTGTGCTTTTTTACGCAGAATGACAATAACTTGTGCGCAGAAAGTATCCACTCCATCGCCACTACGTTAAACTGTACTCCTGAAGGCAGTAAGCGATAAGGATCAAGAAAGGATGACGCGAACGGCGTGTCTGGTGTGTAATGAAGGGAATATTGCGCAGGTCATTCCCTCATGCGCTGAAATAAGGTACAAGGCTGCATGAAAATCCCAAATAGAATCCAACCTCTGGTGGATGACGGCCTGATTGATGATGTGGTCCGTCGACTGAAAAGTGGCAAAGAGGCCGACGTGTACACCGTTTTATGCGGTGAAGAGATCCGTTGTGCCAAGGTTTATAAAGAAGCGACACAGCGTAGCTTCAAACAGGCCGTACAGTATCAGGAAGGCCGTAAAGTCCGTAACAGCCGCAACGCGCGTGCGATGCAAAAGGGCACTAAGTTCGGACGCAAACAGCAGGAAGAGTCCTGGCAGACGGCGGAAGTCGATGCGCTGTTCCGCCTGGCGAATGCCGGTGTGCGCGTGCCGCAGCCTTACATTTGTCTCGATGGCGTGTTGCTGATGGAGTTAATCACCGACGCTGACGGTGTGGTCGCACCGCGCCTCAGTGATGTCATCCTTACCGAAGAAGAAGCCGTCGCTGATTTCGAAACCATGATCCGCAATATCGTGCGCATGTTGTGTGCCGGTATCGTGCATGGCGATTTATCAGAGTTTAACGTGCTGATGGATGCCGACGGGCCGGTGATTATCGACCTGCCGCAGGCCGTGGATGCCGCCGCCAATAACCATGCCGAATCGATGTTTGAGCGCGATGTGAATAACATGACCGAGTATTACGGTCAGTTCGCGCCGAAGTTGCTGGAAACGCGCTATGCCAAAGAGATCTGGGCATTGTACGAAGACGGCAAACTGACGCCGGAATCGCCGCTGACCGGCCTGTTTGCCGAAGATACGCATAAAGCCGATGTGGATTCCCTGCTGGATGAAATCATTGCCGCCGAAGATGAGTATTACGATCGTCAGCGGGCAATGAAGGAACGCGATTTAGATCATTAATCTTTATTCCGGCATCACCGAATGCTTTCCGCAAAAACCGGCGTTCTGCAAAATATGCTGGCCGGTTTCTGAAAGAATAAATTCCGCCAGCGGTTTGCCTTTTTCGGTGCAGGTGGCCAGCGCGTAGATGGCGCGGACATTGTAATCGGCCGGCACGTTGAACACTTCCAGCTCGTCATTTTCACGCAGCAGCGTGGCATAACTGGTATAGCCGATAAATAAATCGGCTTGCCCGCTGCAAATCAGCCATTCCGCAGCCAGTTTTCCTTCCGGCACTTTTGCTGAATTTTCACCGCCCACCAGCCGTAAGGCTTTATTGCGCAGGGTTTCTCCAGCGCCCGGATGGCGACGCTCAATATTTTCAAACATCTGCCAGGTATAGTCGCCGGAAGGATCACTTTTTGGCGTGGAAGTCGCCAGCCGGAAACGCGAATCGAGCAGCACTTTCAGCCAGTTAAGTGTGTCCAGTTCCGGCACTTTACGCGCCGTCACGCACAAGCTGTTGCCGCAAAAACTGTCCACTGACAGCGCTTTACCATGCTGCTGTAAGGCCAGCGGGTGAGAAGTATTGGCGGAAGCAAACAGATCGACTTTCTCACCCTGTTCGATGCGTTCACGTAACAGCCCGGCAGGACCGAATTCTGCAATTACTTTGGTGCCTGTTTTTTGCGTAAACGCTTCACACAACGGCTGCCATGCCCGGCGCAGGCTACCTGCGGCCAGCACTTTGATTGAATTTGTCATCAGGTCTCCTTGTCACATTGCCTCAACAATAAACGCCGGGGACGAGGTTATTTCCCCGCGCGCGCCGCCTCTGCCGCGGATTTAAAATCAGTCCGGTAGAAGCGCTGGTAATAAGCGTCTGCCTGTTTTTGCATATCGATATCGGCGAATTTTTGTGGATACAGTTTTTTCGCCATCCACAGTTCACCTATCGCCAGCGCTTCGGGCATCGGGTAGCCCCAGGCTTTGGCGTATTCCGGCATCAGATACACCCGATGATGTTTAACGGCATCAATACTTTGCCATTTCGGATCACTGTTGATCTGCCCGACCACTTCCGGATATCTGTCCTGCACGAAGATCACCTGTGGATCCCAGGCAATCACCTGTTCCATCGCCACTTGTTTAAACCCTTTCACAGTCGCGGCGGCCACGTTCATCGCGCCGGCATGGGACATCATCAGGCCGGTATATTTACCGGAACCGTAAGTGGTCAGGTCGGGATTTGCCATATACGTGCGGATCCGCTGTTCAGGCGGAATACTTTTCAGACGTTCGGCGGTGAGTTTGCGCTCTGAAAAAGTATAGTCGATCAATGCCTGAGCCTGTTTCTGGTGATTAACCACTTCGCCAATCAGCGCGATACCTTTCTTCAGCCCTTCGGTGTACGCCTTATCTTCATCAGGCAGCACCGGATTCATTTTATGTTCTTCGCCTTTCGGATCGTCACGCAGTGAAATCGCGACGACCGCGATGCCGGTCTGGCTGATCTGGTCGATCATTTCCTGCGGCGCATAGTTGGTGACGAAAACCACCTGCGGATGCAGCGCGACCACGCTTTCCAGATTCACACTGGTCAGGTCACCCACTTCCGGCGTTTTCAGAAGCTCTGGTGCAAGACGTGCATAACCGCTGCCCAGTTGTTTCTGCCAGTTATTCAGCACGCCAACAATGTCTTTGGTGGCATCAAGCTGAACCAGCAGATTCAGGGTCTGATGTTGCAGAACGACCACGCGATCCACGTTATCGGGGATCGTGACCTGACGGCCTAACTGGTCAGTTATCTGGCGTGAAGCCAGAGCAGAAGGGGAGGCAAAGCTCAGGGCCAGCCCGAGCAGGGCGAGTGAAGGTAAAAAGCGGGATGATAATGCGCGCACGGATAAATCCTCTGGTTACGTTATGCATAGGATTATATAGCGTTATGCCATAGCTGAATATGACCGGTGACAACTGACCGGTTGTCATTTTTTATTCATCGATTCCGGTGCATTCTATGGAAATGATTTTCTCCTTCAGACTGAATATTCAGGATTTATGATGACCAACACGACGATGTCCTCCCGTCTGGCGATGGCCAGTCAGATCGCGGCGCAGGCGGCTGAACTGGCGCTGGGCTTTTTTAACCGCCGGGACACCATTGAAGTCAGCAGCAAACGCACGCAGGATTTCGTCTCTGAGGCGGATGTGGCGGTCGAGCAGTTTATCCGTCGTCAGCTTGCAGAGCATTTCCCGCAGGATGCCATCATCGGTGAGGAACTGGGCGGCGTGCTGACAGACGCGCCTTGCTGGGTGATCGACCCGATTGACGGTACCTCGAATTTCCTGCGCGGTTCGCCATTGTGGGGCGTGTCGCTCGGCCTGGTGGAGAACAAAAAGCCGGTGATGGGCATTGTGGCGTTGCCGGTATTAAACGACCTGTTTGCAGCAGAATCCGGAAAGGGGATCTTCCTGAACGGAAAGCCATTCCGTCGCGATGACCGTTTTGGCGACGTGCAGATTGTGTCGCTGGGCGACAGCTCGGATGACAAACTGGACGAAGCTTCGGCATTCTATCGTGGGCTTCGCGCCGCAGACTGGTCGGTGCATTGTTATCGCTGTACGACCATCGGCATGGTGTTTGCCGCCAAAGGCATTATCGACGGGCATCTGCAACGCCGCACGACGCTGTGGGACATTGCAGGAGGCGCCGTGCTGTGTCAGGAGGCCGGACTGCACACCTTGGTGAAATTCGCGAAAACGCCGGACGGTACCGACAATTACCGGCATATGGCAGTGGCAGCCGGAACCCCGAATCTGATGTCTGACATCGCGCCGTTATGGCCGGATTTTGAACCACGGTAAGCGGGAACAAAGCGTCGAATTGCGCAACGCTGTGCGATTTTTTCGCACAGCGACCGCGTGATGTACGACGCCCTGGGTTAGTCAGGTTTATGATTGATGGAGAGCTGCGGTTCCCAGTCGGTATCGGGATGCTGGGCAATCTGTTGCGGTGTCATCGGACGTCCCAGCAGATAGCCCTGCAACGTGTCGCAACCCAGCTGCGTCAGGAAATCCTGCTGCTGGGTGGTCTCCACGCCTTCTGCCACCACTTTCAGATTAAGGGTCTGGCCCAGAGCGATAATCGCCGCCACAATGCTGGCGTCTTCGCTGCCGGCGATCAGGTCATTGATAAAGGCCCCGTCGATTTTCAGTTCGCTGGCCGGCAGACGTTTCAGATACAACAGGCTGGAATAGCCGGTGCCGAAATCGTCAATCGAGGCCTTCACACCGTACTGGGTCAGGCGTTCGAGAATTTCTACGCTGACGTCCGGATTGCGCATTGCAGTGGTTTCGGTGACTTCCAGCGTCAGCATTTCCGGTGGGATCTGATGACGTTTAATCGTGTCAATCACCATTTCGACCAGATTCGACTGCTCAAATTGCAGCGTGGACAGATTGACCGCCACCGTCCAGGTGGTGTGTCCTTGCAGATGCCATTCGCGCAGCTGGCGGCAGGCTTCATTCAGCACCCATTCGCCAATCGGAATGATCAGACCGGTTTTCTCTGCCAGTGGCAGGAACACATCCGGGCTCAGCGTTTTGCCGTCACGCTCCCAGCGCAGCAGCGCCTCGAACCCGCTGACCGGCCCGTAAGGCGCGATAAATTTCGGCTGATAGTGCAAACGCAGTTCATGGTGCTCAATAGCCAGACGCAAATCATTGAGCATCTGCAGCTGGTTTTGCGCATTGGCATTCATCGAAGGCTGAAAGAAACTGTGCCCGTTGCGGCCTGAATTTTTGGTGTGATACATCGCAGCGTCAGCATTGAGCATCAGCTCGCGCTCATTTTCGCCGTCGCCCGGATATACCGCGATACCGACACTGGCGGACACCAGCAGTTCGTAGCGGGACACGTAAAACGGACGGGCAATCAGATGCACCAGTTTATCGGCTAACTGAGAAGCGTCTGTCGGTTCAGCGATTTCCACCAGCAGGACAAATTCATCACCGCCGAGACGTGCCAGCGTGTCTGTCGCGCGCAGCTGGGATTTCAGCCGCTCAGTGACAGAAATTAACAGCTGATCGCCGATGTGATGGCCAAAAGCATCATTAACGGCTTTGAACCCGTCGAGATCTATAAACAGCACCGCAAACTGAGATTCTCCCCGCGAGGCTTTCTGAAACGCCTGGCTGAGGCGATCTTCCAGCAACAGGCGGTTCGGCAAACGGGTGAGATTGTCGTGCAGCGCCAGCTGAGTCAGCTCGCGGTTAGCCTGCGCCAGCGACGACGCCAGAATCGACGTGCGCGCCTGCATCCGGCCATCAAGAATAGAAATAATCAGGGTGATCGCCAGAATAGCCAGCGTCACCACAATCACCAGCAGCGCCAGCCAGTTGTTATCCACGCCGCTGAAGGCCGCCATGCTGTGGCTGTCCATCGGGAATTGCGCAGCGGCCATACCGATATAGTGCATACCAACAATCGCCGTGCCCATCACCACGGCGGCACTGATGCGCAACAGACGCACATTCGGCGATTGCTGGCGCAGATGGAACGCCATCCACAGTGCTGCGCCGGAGGCAACAATGGCGACCACGACGGATAATGTGACCCAGCGGAAGTCATAAACAATCGGCGGCATCATCAGCATCGCTGACATTCCGGTGTAATGCATGGCCGCAATGCCGCCACCCATCAGTAACGCGCCCGCCAGCAATCGCCGCAGCGGCAACTCATGCAGGCATACCAGCCAGAGCGCAAACGCCGAGGAAATAATCGCAATCAGCATGGAAAGCAATGTAATGACCGGGTCGTAACCCATTGGCATAGAGGAATTAAAGGCCAGCATGCCGATGAAATGCATGGACCAGATACCGATGCCCATTGCAATGGCACCACCAATTAACCAAAGCCGGGAAGCCCTTCCCTCCGTGGTGGCAACCCGGCCAGCCATATCAAGCGCGGTATAAGAGGCAAGCATTGCAACAATGAACGAAAACATGACAAGCACATTGTTGTAATTACTGGAAAACATGTAAGGCTCCACAAACATAGAGTCGAAAGCGACGGGCTGATTTTTATCCGGCGATAATGGCATTAAGAATTATTAAAGGCGAATGAAGTTACGATAATTTTTTTCGTGTAATTAAGATTAATCCGTAAGTAATTTTAATCAAATAAAAAGATTTTTTCGGTATTAATCCGGATGAAAGAAAGGGTTTTTAAACGAATGTGATACGGCCTTCGAAACCGTTGTCTATAGTTAACAGATAATTAAATACGACAGGGCAGAAGACGTTTATGTTAACAGTTCATCATTTGGATAATTCCCGATCACAGCGAATCTTATGGATGCTCGAAGAACTGAGCGTACCTTACGAAATCAAACAGTATCAACGTGATAAGAAATCCATGCTGGCACCGGAATCGCTGAAAAAGGTGCATCCTCTCGGCAAATCACCTGTACTGGAAGATAACGGCATGATCCTCGCGGAATCCGGCGCCATTATTGAGTATCTGCAGGAAGTGTACGATGAGGCAGGCACGCTGAAACCGACGGCGTTCGCGGAGCGCCAGCAGTATCGCTACTGGATGCATTATGCCGAAGGTTCGCTGATGCCGCTGCTGGTCATGAAGCTGATTTTCAGCCGTTTGGGCAAGCCGCCAATGCCGTGGCTGATCCGCCCGATTGCCGGTGCGATCGGACAGGGTGTGCAGAAAAACTATCTGGATAAACAGATTTATACCCACATGGATTATCTGGAACAACATCTGACCACGCATCCTTATTTCGCGGGTTATCAGTTCAGCGCAGCGGACATTCAGATGAGTTTCCCGGTAGAAGCCATAAACGCCCGCACCGGTCTGGGAAAATACCCACATTTAAATGCATGGCTTTCCAATGTGACAGCCCGACCGGCTTATCAGCGGGCTCTGGAAACCGGTGGCCCTTTGAATATCCTGCGTTAATGGTTTTTAAGTCAGCGGAAAATATAAAGGGAAGCGTTTTGGCTTTTTATCGCCGGAACGTATTCCCTTTTTATATTTCACAGCGGGCTCTTTGCGGGTGTGGAATTTGCCCAATGAACGCCATCAGAAAATAAACCTTAATAAACGTCCTGTTATTTTTATCTCCGGTCTTTTACCTCCCGACGTGACGTATTCGTCCTGATTTGCTGTCTCTCTTTCTCATCGCCGCGAAGCGCGTGCGCAACCGTTACCGCGCAGCAAATCGCCAGACGGACAGATTTGCACCACAACCGCGTTTTTATTGACCAGACAACGGTAAATTGTCGTCATTCGCAGTTGAAAAGGTGAGGTTAAAGGCCGGATAATCGTTTGCGTTAATTTTTGTCCCGCCATACGCGATGCGAGTTAAACGTTTGCCTTGCCGTTCTGACGCCCGTTTCGGCGATTTCAGGCGACAAATAGGGAAGTGAACGTGCAGAAACGGTTTCATAATGACCACGCCGGCTAATCAGCAGAGACATTCAGAGGAATTTTCATGTCGAGTCAACACACTCAGACGGGCAGCGCCGTTGCGCCAAAGGGCCCGTTTGATGCTTTTTTCAAAATCAGTGCGCGTGGCAGTAACGTTCGCCAGGAAGTGATCGCCGGCTTAACGACGTTTCTGGCGATGGTGTATTCGGTCATCGTTGTGCCATCAATGCTCGGCAAAGCGGGTTTCTCGCCAAGCGCCGTGTTTGTCGCGACCTGCCTGGTGGCCGGTTTCGGCTCCCTGCTGATGGGGCTGTGGGCTAATCTGCCGCTGGCTATTGGTTGCGCCATCTCTCTGACTGCCTTTACCGCCTTTAGTCTGGTGCTCGGCCAGCATATCAGCGTGCCCGTTGCTCTCGGCGCGGTATTCCTGATGGGCGTATTGTTCACCATTATCTCGATGACCGGCATCCGGTCGTGGATTTTGCGCAACCTGCCAACGGGCGTTGCGCACGGAACCGGCATCGGTATCGGCCTGTTCCTGTTGCTGATCGCGGCTAACGGCGTGGGTCTGGTGGTGAAAAACCCGCTGGACGGTTTACCTGTCGCGCTCGGTGCCTTTACTTCTTTCCCGGTGATCATGACATTGCTCGGATTGGCGGTGATTTTTGGCCTTGAGAAACTGCGTGTGCCCGGCGGCATTTTGCTGGTGATTATCGCGATTTCCATTATTGGTCTGATTTTCGATCCTGCCGTGAAATATCAGGGTTTGTTCGCGATGCCTTCTCTGGCAGGTGCTGACGGCAAATCGGTGATTTTCGATCTCGACATCATGGGCGCGCTGAAAGCGGCAGTATTACCAAGCGTTCTGGCGCTGGTGATGACCGCGGTGTTTGATGCTACCGGCACCATCCGCGCAGTGGCAGGTCAGGCAAATTTACTGGATGAAAACGGCCAGATCATCAGCGGGGGCAAAGCGCTGACCGCAGACTCCGTGAGCAGCATTTTTGCCTCGCTGGTTGGCGCATCACCGGCAGCAGTTTACATCGAATCGGCAGCCGGTACGGCAGCGGGCGGCAAAACCGGCCTGACCGCGACGGTCGTCGGCGTGCTGTTCCTGCTGATGTTATTCCTGTCTCCGTTGTCTTATCTGGTGCCGGCATACGCTACCGCACCGGCACTGATGTACGTGGGTCTGCTGATGCTCAGCAACGTGACCAAACTGGATTTCACCGATTTCGTGGATGCGATGTCCGGATTGCTGTGCGCGGTGTTCATCGTGCTGACCTGTAACATCGTGACCGGCATCATGCTCGGTTTCAGCTCGCTGGTGATTGGCCGTATTTTCTCCGGCGAATGGCGGAAACTGAATGCAGGCACGGTGGTGATCGCCGTGGCGCTGGTGGTGTTTTATGCGGGCGGCTGGGCGATTTGATGCCAGGCCGAATTACTCCCTCCCCTGCGAAGGGGAGGGTTGGGGTGGGGTATTAATGGCGAATCAGTAGGTTGAAGTATGCTTTTGCATGGAATTTGTCATTAAAACCCCCTCCCGACCTCCCCCTTCGCAGGGGGAGGAGCAAGAAAAACCCTTCATTCCGGCTCCGGAGAAAGGTGAGAAGCAAGAACCTCTCTGAGGTAACCGCACGCACTGATTTAAATCTCATCCCCTTTTGATCTACTATTTCAAGGTTCGCTCCGGACTCACTCACCTGTGTCTGGCTGAAATTCATAAAAACAAGAGTCTAAGGAAAGCATGGAAATATTCTTTACCATTCTGATTTTGATTCTGGTGGTGTCGCTATCCGGTGTCGTCACCAGAATGTTGCCGTTTCAGGTTCCTCTTCCATTAATGCAGATTGCCGTCGGTGCTTTGCTGGCATGGCCCAATTTTGGCCTGCACGTGGACTTCGATCCGGAACTGTTTCTCGTTCTGTTCATCCCGCCATTGCTGTTCGCCGATGGCTGGAAAACCCCGACCCGTGAATTCCTCCACCACGGTCGCGAGATTCTTGGGCTGGCGCTGGTGCTGGTATTACTCACCGTGGTCGGTATCGGTTATCTGATTTATATGATGGTGCCGGATATTCCGCTGGTGGCTGCGTTCGCGCTGGCTGCGGTGCTTTCACCCACCGATGCCGTGGCATTAGGCGGGATTGTCGGCAAGGGCCGTATTCCGAAGTCGATCATGAGCGTGCTGGAAGGTGAAGCGCTGATGAATGACGCGTCCGGTCTGGTGTCGCTGAAATTCGCTATCGCTGTGGCGATGGGTACGATGATCTTTACCGTCGGCGGGGCCAGCGTTGAGTTCCTTAAAGTGGCGATCGGTGGCCTGATGGCCGGTGTGGCGGTGACCTGGTTGTACAGTAAATCGCTGCGTATCATGAGCCGCTGGAGCGGTGATGATCCGGCAACGCAAATCGTCTTCCTGTTGCTGCTGCCTTTTGCCTCTTATCTGATTGCCGAACACATTGGCGTATCGGGCATTCTGGCCGCAGTGGCCGCCGGTATGACCATCAGCCAGTCGGGCATTATCCGTAACGCACCCCTGGCGATGCGTCTGCGTGCCAACAGCGTCTGGGCGATGCTGGAATTTGTGTTCAACGGCATGGTGTTCATCATGCTGGGCCTGCAATTGCCGGGCATCCTTGAGAACTCAATTGATCAGGCGACACACGATCCGTCTATCGTGACGTGGCATCTGTTCGCAGACGTCGGGATTATCTACTTTGCACTGCTGATCCTGCGTTTCGTCTGGCTGTGGGTGATGAAAAATTTCAGCAACCGTTTCCTGAAAAAGAAACCGCTGCTGTTTGGCAGCTACAGTACGCGTGAGCTGTGGGTGGCATCCTTCGCCGGTGTGCGCGGGGCGATTACGCTGGCGGGTGTGCTGTCAATTCCGCTGTTCCTCGCCGATGGTTCGGCGTTCCCGTCGCGCTATCAGCTGGTGTTCCTGGCGACCGGTGTCATTCTGTTCTCGCTGATTGCGGGCGTGATTGCCTTGCCGTTCCTGCTTAAAGGCGTGGTGGTGGCGGATGGTACCGCGTACCGCGAAGAAGAACGCATGGCGAAATCTATCGCGGCGGAAGTGGCGATAGAAAGCCTGCATAAGATGGAGGAACGTCTGGCGGCAGATACTGAAGAAAACATCGACGAGCAGACGCTGAAGGAAATCAGCTCTCGGGTTATCGGGACTCTGCGACGACGCACGGCCAACCGCGATGATATGGAAACCGCGCTGAAGCTGGAAAACCTCGAGCGTCGCTTCCGTCTGACTGCGCTGCGCGCTGAACGTGGTGAGCTGTATCACCTGCGCGCCACGCAGAAAATCAGTAATGAGACGCTGCAAAAACTGCTGCATGATCTCGATTTACTTGAAGCGCTTCTTGTAGAAAAAGAAGTTTAACTTCTGTCAGAAATAAAACCGCGTGCGCTGCAAAGTTCACGCGGTTTTTTTATTTAGCGCCACTTCCCACCACTTCCCGCTATTTCCAGTAATCCCTGCACAGCGTGATCCACGCCTGGGCGCTGTGTGAAAGATAACTGCCCTGATGCCAGATAAGCCCCAGTTGCCACGGCATCAGCGGATCCAGCGGCAGCCACATCAGCGCGTTTTTATCCAGCCGCTGACAGACAGGTTCCGGCAAAATCGCCACGCCCATGCCGGTTTGCACCATCGCGGCTAAGAAATCCCACTGACCGCTGCGTGCGGCAATTTTGGGCGTAAAACCGTGAGCGGAAAACGCATCCATCAGCTGGCGATACAGTGCAAAATCTTCGTTATAAATCAGAATACTTTCATCAGCCAGATCACTGAACCCGATGCGCGTGCGGTTCAGCCAGTGCGGCGTGCGCGGCACCACCACGCACAGCGGATGACTGAACAGCAGTAACGAGGCGATGGAAGGCACGGCGTCGGCGGGCAGGGCGGTGAGCGCCAGATCCAGTTCGCCGGAGATCACCGCCTGTTGCACGGTCAGGCCGCCAAATTCGGAAATAATCAGTTCGATACCCGGATATTGCTGGCGGAAACTGCTAATAAGCGGCGCGATTTGTGTGCCCACCATCGGCGGAATGCCCAGCCGCAGGTGACCGGATTTAAGTGAGTTGATATCTTCGAGTTCGGCTTCCAGCTGGCGGAATTCTTCAAGGATATTCAGCCCGCGCTGATACAGCGCCTGACCGCTGTCAGTCAGCCGCAAACGCCGTCCTTCACGAACAATCAGCGTGCATTCCAGTTCTTCTTCCAGATGACGCAGCATTTTGCTGATCGTCGGTTGCGTGACGAACAGCTTTTCCGCCGCGCGGGTAAAGCTCTGCTGGCGAACCACTTCGACAAAATAGCGTAAGGTACGGACGTCCATGGGCTTATTTTTCCCGGTCAGATCGGCGAGTAACAAAGTATTCCAAACTGGAATCATTTTTATGATTTTAATTCATTTCTTTACCGGTTTCCTGCCAGCGTATACTTCATTTTCACACTTTTCCCTCTTTCGAGGTCGTCCCCATGTTGCTGGCGTTGCGCACTAAAGCGCCGTCCCTGCTGACCCTCGGTGCGACGGCGGTGGTGGTCGATAAAGTTTATCGTCTGGAACAACGTCTGGCGGCAAGGAAGGCGAGCCGTGACTGATCTTCTTATCAGCATTCTGTGTTTTGTCATCACGCTCGGGTTGTATTACGCCAACAAGAAACTTTACCGTCAGAAACGCACGTTGCTGCTGATGCCGCTGGTGTTCACACCGATTGTGCTGGTTGTCTTGCTGGTGGTGACGCACACTTCGTATCAGGATTACATCGGCGAAACGCACTGGTTGTTATGGCTGCTCGGGCCTTCAACCATCGCGTTTGCGGTGCCGGTTTACGAGAATATGGCGGTGATCCGCCGTCACTGGATGTCGCTGAGTGCGGGCGTGCTGACCGCGATTGTGGTGGCCGTCAGCAGCTCCGTCTGGCTGGCGCGGATGCTGACCTTGCCTGAAGAGATTCAGCGCAGTCTGGCGGTGCGTTCCATCACCACGCCGTTCGCGCTGGCAGCCGCGAAGCAAATGGGCGGTCAGCCGGATCTGGTCGCATTGTTTGTGGTGATCACCGGCGTATTCGGCATGGCGGTCGGCGATATGCTGTTTCTGCGTCTGGCAGTGAAAAGCGGACTGGCAAAAGGCGCCGGGTTTGGTGCGGCGTCGCACGGTGCGGGTACGGCGAGAGCCTATGAGCTGGGCGCGGAAGAAGGCGTGGTATCGAGTCTGGTGATGATGCTGGCGGGAGTTGTCACCGTGGTGATTGCGCCGGTGATCGGGGGAGTGATGTGGTGATGATTAATGCTCCCTCCCCTGCGAAGGGGAGGGCTGGGGTGGGGTATGAAGGTCAAAAACTAAATTCAAAGTGTGCTTTAACTTATTGCTTTGTATGTAAAACCCCCTCCCAACCTCCCCCTTCGCAGGGGGAGGAGCAAAAGCCAAATCTTTGATGATTCCCCTTTTTCGAAGGGCGCAGAAAAGTTAATGGATCACCTGTGATAAGAACTCCCTTGTCCTCGCCGACTTCGGATTCGCAAAGAACTCCAGCGGTGGCGCCTGTTCAACGATTTCCCCGCGATCCATAAAGATCACCCGGTCGGCGACGGTTCGCGCAAATCCCATTTCGTGCGTCACGCACAACATGGTCATGCCTTCTTCCGCCAGCGTGATCATGGTATCCAGGACTTCTTTCACCATTTCCGGATCGAGCGCCGATGTCGGTTCATCAAACAGCATGATTTTTGGCTTCATGCACAGCGAACGGGCGATCGCCACACGCTGTTGCTGGCCGCCGGAAAGCTGGCCGGGGAATTTATTGGCATGTTCGGCGATACGCACACGTTTCAGATAATGCATCGCCAGTTCTTCGGCTTCTTTCTTCGGCATCTTGCGTACCCAGCACGGTGCCAGAGTGCAGTTTTGCAACACAGTCAGATGCGGGAACAAATTGAAGTGCTGGAACACCATACCGACTTCAGTGCGTACGCGTTCGATATTGCGCAGATCATCATTCAGTTCAGTGCCGTCCACCACAATGCGCCCTTGCTGGTGCTCTTCCAGATGGTTAATGCAACGAATGGTCGTTGATTTCCCTGAACCGGAAGGGCCGCAAAGGACGATGCGTTCGCGCGGTTTGACGCTCAGATTAATGTCTTTCAATACGTGGAATTGTCCGTACCACTTATTCACGTTTTCCAGCGTGATCATCATATTTTGGTTTTCAGTGACTTGATGGTCGCTCATGGTTTACCTCAGTGTGCGGAACGTCCGGTGTGAAAGCGTCTTTCCAGATGCTGGCTATAACGCGACATGCTAAAACAGAAAATCCAGTAAACGGCGGCGGCGAAGACGTAGCCTTCGGTCGACATGCCCAGCCATTCCGGATCGACGGTGGCTTGCTGTACGCTGCTGAACAGGTCAAACAGGCCGATGATGATCACCAGACTGGTATCTTTGAAAAGCGCGATGATGGTGTTCACCAGACCCGGTATCACCATTTTCAGCGCCTGCGGCAGAATGACTAATCCCTGCGTTTTCCAGTAACCCAGCGCCAGTGATTCGGCGGCTTCAGTCTGGCCTTTCGGCAGCGCCTGTAGCCCGCCGCGCACCACTTCCGCGACGTACGCCGACTGGAACAGCACCACACCCACCAGTGCGCGCACCAGTTTGTCGATGCTCGTCCCTTCGGTCATAAACAGCGGCAGCATCACCGAGGACATAAACAGCACGGTGATCAGCGGCACACCACGCCAGAACTCAATGAAAACCACCGACAGAATACGCACGATGGGCAGACGTGAACGACGTGCCAGCGCAAGCATAATTCCCAGCGGCAATGCCCCGGCGATACCGACAGCGGCGATAATCAGCGTCAGCGTCAGGCCGCCCCACTGGCGGGTCTCGACGCGGCTCAGACCAAAGAATCCGCCATACAACATGAACCAGGTGAAAATCGGGAACAGCACCATCCAGCAGGCGATATAACGTCCGCGGTGTGGCGTGGCTTTGAAAAAGATCGGCGCAAGGGTCAGCAGGCCGATAATCAGTGTGACGTTGATACGCCAGCGCTGATCAAACGGGTATAACCCGTACATAAACTGGCCGAAACGTGCGTGGATAAACACCCAGCAGGCACCGGCTTTGGTGCAGTCAGTTCGCGCCGTGCCGACCCAGTTGGCCTGGAAAATCACCCAGTTCAGCAGCGGAGGGATCACCAGCCACATCAGCCATAAACAAAACAGCGTCAGCAAACTGTTGAACCAGCTGGAGAACAGATTTTTACGCGCCCAGAGCACCGCGGTACCGAGCGGCGTTCCGGGTTTCACGGCTCTGACTCCGGGAGGAAGTGTTGTCATCGTCATGGGTTTCCCTTAACGCTCGACCAGCGCGATACGCCGGTTGTAAATATTCATCAGGAACGAAATCACCAGACTGATGATCAGGTAAACCGACATAGTGATGGCAATGGTTTCAATCGCCTGACCGGTCTGGTTGAGCACCGTACCGGCGAACAGCGACACCATATCCGGATAACCGATAGCGGCCGCCAGAGAGGAGTTTTTCACGATGTTCAGATACTGGCTGGTCAGCGGCGGGATGATCACCCGCATCGCCTGCGGCAAAATCACCTGTCGCAGCGTGACCGGGTTCGGCAGGCCGAGCGAACGGGCGGCTTCGTGCTGGCCGTGCGAAACAGACTGAATGCCGGAGCGGATCACTTCGGCGATAAACGTCGAGGTATACACCGATAACGCCAGCGTTAACGCCGCCAGTTCCGGGATCAAAACCATGCCGCCGCGGAAGTTAAAACCGCGCAGCGCAGGCACATCCCAGTGCAGGGCAGGCCCGAAAATCAGGTGCGCCAGCGCCGGAAACACAACCAGCATCACAATCGCCCATGGCCAGATATGCCAGACGCGTCCGGTATGGATCTGGCGGAAGTGGTTGTAGCGTTGCAGCGCGACGATGCCAAAAATCGCCAGCAGCAGGGCGATAAATCCCGCCAGACTGCCCGGCGCCAGTTCCGGCGACGGCAGATACAGGCCGCGGTTACTGACGAAAGCCAGGTCGAACGCATTCAGGCTCTGACGCGGGCCCGGCAGGTTGCGCAGTACGGCGAAGTACCAGAAGAAGATTTGCAGCAGCGGTGGAATGTTACGGAACGTCTCGATATACACCGTCGAGACTTTACGGATCAGCCAGTTATCGGAAAGGCGTCCTAAACCGATAATGAACCCGAGGATGGAAGCAAAAACGATACACAGCGCGGAAACCAGCAGCGTATTCAGCAGACCGATAACAAATACGCGGGCGTAGGTGTCGCCTTCCTGGTAGTCGATAAGATGCTGAACAATGCCGAAACCGGCACCCTTTTCAAGAAACGCAAATCCCGAGGTGATCCCTCGTGTAGTCAGATTGGTAATGGTGTTGTGGAGCAGGTAACCCAGACAGGCTACCAGCAACACCACCGCGAAAATTTGGTAAATCCAGGCTCGTACCGCTGGGTTGGTCAGCGAGAACGAGACTTTTCCGGTTGGGCGTTGCGACATTTTAACCTCGACCTGCAGGTAAAACAGTGGAAGTGATGCGCCGGGGAACGACCGGTGCATCAGCTTCCTTTCTCAGACTGAACTTTTGTTTATCCAAAGTAACTGGCGTTGCGGCAAGGGAGGGAATCCCGATGAGCTGACACGGGTCAGTGATTCGGGTGACCGAGTGCCGCCAAGGCCGGTGCAACGTCAGGTACGAAGGATAAAATTAGCGGACTGGTGGGGCGTACTGGATGCCGCCTTTATTCCACAATGCGTTCTGACCACGTTTGATTTTCAGCTCGCTGCCCTGACCGACGTTACGTTCGAAGCTTTCGCCGTAGTTGCCGACCTGTTTAACGATTTTAACCACCCAGTCATTAGGCACTTTCAGATCAGCGCCGTAAGTGCCGGTTTTGCCCAGCAGGTTGCTCATGTCAGGCGTGGTCGGGTTTGCCGCCAGCTGATCGACGTTGGCAGACGTCACGCCCATTTCTTCGGCGTTCAGCATCGCGAACAGTGACCAGCGCACGATAGCCAGCCAGTCTTCGTCACCACGTCGAACGACCGGCCCCAGAGGTTCTTTAGAAATGACTTCTGGCAGCACGATGAAGTCATCCGGTTTGCCCAGTTTGATACGCAGTGCGTACAGCTGAGACTGGTCAGAGGCCAGGGTGTCACAACGGCCTGAGTCCAGCGCTTTGGCGCTTTCATCTGAACGGTCGAAGGTGACCGGGGTGTAAGTCATTTTGTTGGCTTTGAAGTAGTCAGCTACGTTCAGCTCGGTATCCGTACCGGCCTGCAGACAGACGGTGGCGCCATCAAGTTCTTTGGCGCTTTTCAGGCCGGCTTTCTGGTGAGTCAGGAAGCCGATACCGTCGTAATAGTTTACGCCGGCGAAAATCATGCCCATGCCCGCATCGCGGGAAGAGGTCCAGGTGGTATTACGTGACAGGATGTCCACTTCGCCAGACTGCAGCGCGGTGAAACGCTCTTTCGCGGTCAGGGGGGTGTATTTCACTTTCTCAGCATCACCAAACACGGCAGCAGCCACTGCGCGGCAGAGGTCAACGTCGATACCGGTGAATTTGCCTTTGGAGTCAGCGTAAGAGAAGCCTGGCAGGCCGTCGCTGATACCGCATTGAACAAATCCTTTCTTTTTAACTGCATCCAGAGTGGTACCTGCGTGAGCCTGACCAGCCAGTGTCACGAAGCTTGCTGCGGCAATCAGCGTTGAGAGCAATATTTTTTTCATTAAGCGTCCTGTGAGACAAAATTGAAAATTATTATTGTGTGAGTGCCTGAGCACCCTGTCTGTTTATGGGGCAACGCCCTCTGCACCTGTCTTTGCAAAGGGAGTGCCAACATCGAAAACACCCCATCAATCAAGTCGCGTAGAGGAATTGCTCAGTAACATTGACGAGGTGTATAAAATTTATTGCCCTGTTTCGGTGCGCGGTCAATGTGGCTGCTTTAAAAGGGAGCGGATTATTTCAATATTGGAGTGCAGATCGCGGTCTTTGAAGGGAAGTGAAATACGGTGTCATATTGGGTAAAAAAATGAGGCAAAACGATGAGTAAATCTCTCAGGCCGGATGGCCTGAGAGATATTCAGAAACAGGCAGGCTCAGAGAGCGGACTTTATCAGTGCAGCCACCAGCGGCGGAAGCTGACCTTTTAGTGCGGCGCGTTCCGGCTGAAATAAGGTCGCGACAAAAAACGGATGTCCGGGCAATTCGATGGCGCGAACTTCGCCGGTGGCATCATGACCCACCATCCGCAACGGCTGTGCCTCAAGCGCCGCCTGAAATTCGGTATTGATGCCGTAACGGCAGTGATAACCCTCTTCGACTTCCAGCCTGCCATAGGCGCGTGCTGGCAGGCTGTCTGGGATAAAGGTGAGGGTGTTTTTAACTTCCACCATTTCGCACGACAGGGCGCTGATCACCAGCCGGCCTTCGGTATCAGTTTCGCCATGCCCTGCATCCTGCCAGTCCATCACGTTACGGGCGTATTCGATGATCGCATGCTGAAAACCGCCGCAGGTTCCGAGGAAAGGCTTGTGGTTTTCGCGGGCAAAACGGATAGCGCTCAGGGCACCTTCGGTGGAGTGATACGGGCTGCCGGGGACACACCAGAAAGCGTCGTAGTTTTGTAAAATCTCAGGGGTAATGGTGTCGGTCGCAAGCCAGTCGGCGTGAATTTCAGTGCTGAAGTGTTGTGCTGCAAGGTCGATAGCAAGGGGGATAGCTTGGTGGGCCGTGATGGCGGAGTGGTAGTCTCCGACCAGCGCCAGACGAACAGAGGTTTTCATCACTTCTCTCCAGGGCAGGTAAAAAGAGAGGTTACAGAAAAGCGATTAATCTGTCGTGAGAATTATTTTCATCAGCCTGTTTGCGCAGATAAAAGCCATTAAAAAACCCACATGGAGTGGGTTTCTGTCAGGTGATGCTTTCACATCATTCGCCCTTGTCGGCATTGCCTTTGATAAGCTTACGTGCGGCGGCAATCTGCTCGTTATCCGGCGCTTTAGGTTTGGCTTTGTTCAGTGCAGTGCTGAGGCCGGAGCGTCCCCAGAGGTCAAAACTCTCTTCCTCTTTGAGATGGTCAAAGATGGAAGGTGTCGCGTCAGGTTTTTTAGCCATGAAAATTACAAATCTCTTATGGATGCTGTTCAATGAAAAAGCCCGACGCATTGCATCGGGCTTCCGTTTTATCACGTCTGGCACTTATCTATAAAGCACTTATCTATAAAGAGAAGGCGTTCCTGCCGGACGGGTTTTAAAGCGGCGGTGCAACCAGAGATACTGATCGGGCGCACGCATAATTTCTTTCTCGATAACGCGATTCATGTAAGCCGCAGCCGCCATTTCGTCATCGATCGGGTAATCCTGCAACTCAGGTTGGATCACCAGCTCATAGCCTTTACCTAAGGCTTTGCGCACCAGTACTACGGTGACCAGCGCCGGTTTCGCCAGACGCGCCAGCATGAAGGTACCGCTGGTGGTGGCAGCCTGGTCGACGGCAAACAGGGGGGCAAAGACGCTGCCGCGCGGGCCGTAGTCCTGATCCGGCGCAAACCAGACCGCTTCGCCTTTTTTCAGAGCGTGAACCATACCGCGTAAATCTTTGCGATCGAGCATTGCCTTGTTGGAGCGCATACGACCCCAGGTCTGCACAAATTCCATCGCTTTATTGTTGTGCGGACGGTACATCGCCATCATTGGCTGACATAAGCCCATCGCACGCCCGCCCAGTTCCAGCGACATGAAATGCACGCCAATCACCAGTACGCCTTTTTTGTTTTCCTGCGCCTTTTTCAGGTTGTGCAGGCCGCTGACGTCAAACCAGCGTTTCACACGGGCATCCGACCAGAACCAGGCCATGCCGGTTTCCAGTAAGCCCATACCGAGGGATTCAAAGTTGCTGACAATGCGGGCTTCAACCTGATCAGAAGGCAGATCCGGGAAGCACAATTGCAGGTTACGGCGCGTTATTGACACGCGGCGTTTCAGGAAACGCATCGACGTTCGGCCAAGCCAGATACCCAGACGGTTTAACACCGGATAAGGCAGCTGAACCAGCAGGAACAGTACACCCAGGCCAAACCAGGTCAGCCAGTAGCGTGGATGTAAAAATGAAGCACGAAAGCGAGGAGAAGTCATAAAAGCCTAATCATCTGCATAAAAATCGGGGTAACGCGTAAGGAGTTGGCTCATTCGCGATACGGATTGTCTGACATAGAGTGGGACAGCATGTGCCGGCAAACGTTTTTGAAAAGACACAAGTTGACGCAATTTTTACTCTAAGAAGACACTTTTAAAAGGCGGGATCGCGAAGCTGAAGGGCTGTCCGTAGGCGTTGAGCGAGCGAATACGACTCTTACACAGAGTATAACATGCTGCTTGATCTAACCGGTGGGGGAAATTGTCCGATAAACGGACTCTTTACCATTTTTTTACGTCTACTTTTGGACAGACAAACGAAAACGCTACGTAAAGAAGAGATTAGCTTTTGGAAAATAAAATGGTTGATATGCGGTATCAGCATGCCTGACGGATCAGACATGCTGAAAAGGAATATCAGCGGTAGAGCGGATTGCTCATAATGGAATAACGCCCGCTACCGTACAGCGCGATCACGATGGCTGCCATGAAGTAATACACGATGTCTTCAATGGCCCAGGCACCCACCGGTGACAATGCAAACGTATGGTGGATACCGACCATCAGCCAGGCCACGACCATCGTCGCTGCAGCAGACAGAGCGGCGAGACGGGTGAAGATCCCCAATATCATCATGATCGGCGCGATGACCTCACCGATAATTACGCCGTAGGCGACAAACGCCGGAATACCATAACCTGCCAGCATCCCCTGTATACCGCCCAGTCCGTCATGCAGCTTATGCCAGCCATGAAAAATCAGCAGACCGTAAGTGATACGCAGCAGTAAAATAGCCAGATCAGGTTTATTCATTGCCGCGGTAAAACGTAGATAAAGTGGCTTCATCAGTGTGACTCCCGGAGACATTTTTATTGTCCGTATAAGGTAGTTCTTTATCGCGGAATGCAGGGGAGAATTATTCTCATTTGGGTTGATCTGGGTTAGGTTTTGCGCAAATTTTGGGCTAAAGGTTTGCTGCGAAAGAATCGGTAAATATAAAAAAACAGAAAACAAAAAGGCGCTCCCCTTGCGGAAAAGCGCCTTTTTAAGACATCGACTGATTAGTATCAGTTCATGCCGTATTTTTTCAATTTCTTACGCAGCGTACCGCGGTTGATACCCATCATCAGGGCCGCACGAGTCTGGTTGCCACGGGTATACTGCATCACCATGTCTAACAGTGGCTGTTCAACTTCAGCCAATACCAACTCATACAGGTCATTCACGTCCTGACCATTCAATTGAGCAAAATAGCCCTTAAGTGCTTGTTTTACCGAGTCACGCAGGGGTTTTTGGGTTACCTGATCCTGAGAATTAACGGTAGAAACGGTCAGTACGTCAGAATTCACGCGTTGTTCGAACATAGTTCTGTCAGCTCTTTTTTGTTACGCAAGATTTTCGAAATATGCTTCCAACGCCTCCAGCTGTTCGCTGGCATCCTCTATGGCGTTGAAGGAGCGCCGAAACTGGTCATTCGGGGCATGCTCCTGGAGATACCAGGAAACATGCTTACGAGCGATACGAAATCCCTTGCCTTGACCGTAAAAGTCGTGCAATTCCCGTACGTGCCCTAGTAACAAGCGCTGCACCTCACCCATAGGCGGTGGAGGTAACAGCTCCCCTGTGTCCAGATAATGCTGGATTTCCCGGAAGATCCAGGGTCTCCCCTGAGCGGCACGTCCTATCATCAGAGCATCAGCTCCGGTGTAGTCGAGCACCGCTCTGGCTTTATGCGGGTCAGTTATGTCGCCATTCGCGATAATCGGAATGGAAACACTCTGCTTAACTGTCCGAATACTGTCGTACTCTGCTTCTCCATTGAAGAGACAGGCACGGGTTCGGCCATGAATAGTCAGGGCCTGAATTCCACAGTCTTCAGCCAATTGGGCAATTTGTACACAGTTACGGTGTTCCGGTGCCCAACCAGTACGAATTTTCAACGTGACTGGCACATCTACCGCATTCACTACGGTAGTGAGGATTTGTTTGACCAAATCCGGATACTGCAATAATGCAGAACCTGCCAGTTTGCGGTTCACTTTCTTGGCCGGGCAGCCCATATTGATATCAATGATTTGCGCACCGCTTTCCACGTTAATTCGTGCAGCAGCCGCCATATCTTCGGGGTCACAACCGGCAATTTGCACGGCGCGGATCCCCGGTTCATCGTTATGTACCATGCGCAAACGTGATTTATCCGTCCGCCACACCTCCGGATTGGAGGAGAGCATTTCAGATACTGCCATTCCAGCCCCCATCGCATGACATAAGGCACGAAATGGTCGGTCAGTGATACCGGCCATCGGGGCCGCAATCAGGCAATTTGTAAGCTGGTGGTGTCCGATGCGCATGAACTAGGAATGACCATACTGATGTCCGCAAGGGCGCGTATATTACGCATTTTCGTTGCGATATGAAAGGCCAAACTTTGAGCAATTGGATAAGAAAATACCTTGCCAATGGTGAAATTCAGCACAATTAGATTTTTTGTCTTGGTTTTACATTGAGTTATGTGACGAAGGTCAAATTGTGCGCTTATGCAAATTCCTAATATCTCTCTGAAACATCCTGATATATCAGTTGAATCTAAGGGCAGATTTGACGTTTTAAGCAGCAATCACCACAAAATTCCGTGACGCAGATCGTCTTTTGGTTAAAAAGTGACTGATTTTCAGAAACTAAGAAAGGCAACAGAAAGAGACGCAGAAGCCCTGTCTGCGTCTCCGGGCTCAGGCTAGATTATTCGTCGACCACCACGCGGCCATGCAGACCCTGCACAGGACGATTATTTGCATGATGCATAACATGCTGGAATTTTTCCAGTTGCGCTTCAGACAGCGTCTGAGGCTGTTTCACGACCAGCCAGCGAACGCCTTCTGTGCAAGGCGGCGTGGTCAGCGATCCGCTGAAGCGGTAATGGGTGAGATCTTTAGGCAGCAGGCCATCAAGACTGACTTTCTCTTTCAGCATGACTGATTCGCCCGCTTTTTCTGGCATCTGTTGCCAGATCTTTTCCAGTTCCGGATTAGCCTTACCGGTCTCGAACATCACCGCAATCACCGCAACTTCACCCTCAGCATCCATATGCACAAAGTGCGCTTCCATCGGGAAGGATTTACCGTTGAGAGTGTTTTCGCTCGGGGAGTGGAAGTGGAACTGCTGAAGGACGAATTTATCCCCGTCCAGCGTGGCAAAATCACCCTGCTGAACATTGACCTGCACGCTATGGCCGTTATTAATGACACTCACCGGCGGTAACTGATAGCTGAGTTTAAGCGGGCGGGGATGCACCGGTAACGCCTCTTTGATATTGATAGGCGACTGTGCTTTGCCCTGTTCGCACAGATGGAAATCCGGGCTGAGTTTAGACCAATTTTGCGGGGCGGCATCGCCGTCATAGGACCAGTGTGGCGCATCTGTCGCAGCCGCAGACACTGAAAATGCAGCAAGTGCAATAAACAGCAATTTTCCTTTCAAAAGATATCCCTTTCGTTCGTTGAGTAATAAATACCATGCGAAGTGTAAGGGTTTGGTGCGGCAGGATAAATATAAGAAAAGGTCAGAAGAGGTTTTTGGGGGGAAACCCGCTCTTTATGCACAAAAAGAAAGAGCGGGTGACAGCTATCAGGCTTTTTTAACGCCGGTAATACGGCACCATTCTTCTTTCTCGGCCACCGCATCCAGTTCAAATTTATCTTTGTACGCATCCGCCACGCTTTGAGCCTGGCTGGCCAGAACGCCGGAAAGCCCCAGATGACCGCCTGCAACCGGCAGCACGCTGATAAGCGGTGCCAGTTCGCGCAGAGGGCCTGCAAGGATATTAGCGACGACCACGTCGGCTGACAGGTTGTCTGGCTGGTCTTTCGGCAGGTACAACGACAGACGCTCTGAAACGCCGTTACGCTCGGCGTTATCACGGCTGGCCTGAATCGCCTGCGGATCGATGTCGATCCCGACCACGTGTTTTGCGCCCAGTTTCAGCGCAGCGATCGCCAGAATGCCCGAACCGCAGCCGAAGTCGATCACCGTTTTATCGGTCAGATCCAGACTGTCGAGCCATTGCAAACACATCGCGGTGGTCGGATGGGTACCGGTACCAAATGCCAGGCCCGGATCGAGCATCACGTTGACAGCATTCGGATCCGGCACATCGCGCCAGCTTGGGCAAATCCACAGACGCTCGCCAAAACGCATCGGGTGGAAGTTATCCATCCATTCGCGTTCCCAGTCTTTGTCTTCCAGTTGTTCGATTTTGTGCACGAAACCTTTGCCCAGCAGCGGTTCGTTTTCCAGCATGGCGACCACTTCTTCCATGTCGGTTTCCGCATCGTACAGGCCGATAGCGTCGGTATCGCCCCACAGCAAGGTTTCGCCAGGCAGGGGTTCGAACACCGGATTATCGTGGGTATCCTGGAAAGTCACGGACACGGCGCCACTCTCGATAAGCGCGTCGCTCAGCGTTTCCGCGTCGTTACCGGTGGTATTAATTTTCAGTTGGATCCAAGGCATAGCCATTCTCTTCTTAACAATCTGTAAAATCAGTGCCGCCCGGTCAGGACGGCTTGAGTACGGTTTCGCGTGGCTGTTTACCAAACTTATTGCCGACATAAAATGCCAGCAGGCTCAGCAACAGCGACGGCACAATCGGATGCAGACCGGCGATGTGCAGGTCGATACTGGCAAGCAGGGTATAACAAACTGCGCCAACAATCATTGAGCTCAGCGCCCCGGCAGCGTTGGCGCGCTCCCAGTACAAACCGAGCACCAGCGGCCACAGGAACACTGCCTCCAGCCCGCCAAACGCCAGCAGGTTCAGCCAGATAATCATTTCCGGCGGACGCCATGCGGCCAGTAATACCAGCAATCCCAGCACAAAGGTCGCCCAGCTCGAGAACCGCTTCAGCTTACGTTCGTTGGTTAACTGCTCCGGTTTAATGCCGAGGTATAAGTCTTTAACGATAGTTGCTGATGACTGTAAAAGCTGTGCGTTGATGGTCGACATAATGGCAGCCATCGGTGCGGCCAGGAAAATCCCGGCGGCGTAAGGTGGCAGCACGGTGATCATCAGCGTCGGGATCACCTGATCGGGAATTTTCAGATCAGGTAAAACCGCACGGCCGAGTGCGCCAGCCAGATGCATACCGAGCATCAGTACGGCGACCACGATGGTGCCCAGCACGATGCCCCGGTGCACGGCTTTGCTGTCTTTATAGGAAATACAACGCACGGCAGTGTGCGGCAGGCCAATCACCCCAAAGCACACTAAAATCCAGAACGAGGCCATGAACGGTAACGACAGGACGTCATCTCCGCCGTGTACGGAAACCAGTTTCGGGTCGATTTGCTGAAGTTTATCAACGGCACTGTGCAGCCCTCCGGCGGCATGGATCACCGCTACCAGCAGCAAAATGGTGCCCAGAAGCATCACCAGACCCTGCATGGCATCATTGAGCACGCTGGCACGAAAGCCACCAAACGCGGTATACAACGCGATGCTGATGCCGAAAATCAGCAGACCAGTGTCGTAAGGGATACCGGCGGCGGTTTCCAGCAAACGCGCACCACCGATGAACTGCACGGTCATCGCACCCAGAAATGCCACCAGCAGACTCAGACTCGCCAGCCAGACCAGCAGGCGGCTCTGGTAGCGCGCAAACAGCATGTCATTCAGGGTAACTGCATTATAACGGCGCGCCAGAATGGCGAATTTTTTGCCCAGTACGCCCAGTGAAAGCCAGACAGCAGGCAGCTGGATCATCGCCAGCAACACCCAGCCAAGGCCAAACTTGTATGCAGCACCGGGACCGCCGATAAACGAACTGGCGCTGATGTAGGTAGCGGTGAGGGTCATGGCCAGTACGAAGCCGCCCATCGAGCGGTTACCGAGGAAATACTCGGTGAGGAAGTTGCCCTGTTCGCGACGCGTGTAGGCATACACAGACAGCCCGAATACCAGCAGCAGATAGGCAATCAGCGGCAACAAGACTTCAGTCTGCATGATGATCCTCCAGCGGAATATCGCGATAAATCACGCGAACCATCAGCCAGCTTAAAAGAACGAATATCAGCGGTACCAGCAGACAGGCCATTTCAAACCAGTGCGGCAGGCCGGTGATGCCCTGTTTATCGTCAGGAATATAGGCGGCAAAACACCATGCCAGCAGATAGGCAATCGTCAGCCCAAACGCCCAGCGGGCTTCGCGGTTGGCTTGTAAGAAACGTTGATCCATTTCCACTTCCCCATAAATGAAAAAAAGGCCGGAATATCCGGCCTTGATAAGATGTACGCGACGGTACGGTCTTATTATTTTTCCTGCAAACCGAGTTTTTTCTCCAGATAGTGGATGTTAGTCCCACCGTGCTGGAAGTTCTCGTCGTCCATAATGCGCATTTGCAGATCAATGTTGGTTTTGATGCCGTCGATGATCAGTTCTGCCAGTGCATTTTTCATGCGGGCAATCGCCACTTCACGGGTTTCGCCGTAAGTGATCAGTTTACCAATCATGGAATCGTAGTACGGAGGCACAGTGTAGCCTGCGTAAATGTGCGATTCCCAACGAACACCGAAGCCGCCAGGTGCGTGGAAACGCGTGATTTTGCCCGGGCTTGGCAGGAAGGTGTTAGGGTCTTCCGCGTTAATACGGCATTCCACCGCATGGCCTTTGACTTTCACTTCGCTTTGTTTGATCGACAGTGGCTGGCCGGACGCAATGCGCAGCTGCTCTTTGATCAAATCCACACCAGTGATCATCTCGGTAACCGGATGCTCAACCTGAATACGGGTGTTCATTTCGATGAAGAAGAACTCACCGTTCTCATACAGGAACTCGAAAGTACCTGCGCCACGGTAGCCGATATCCACACAGGCTTTTGAACAACGTTCGCCGATGAAACGACGCAGTTCTTCAGTGATGCCCGGTGCTGGCGCTTCTTCCACGACTTTCTGGTGACGACGCTGCATAGAGCAGTCACGTTCAGCCAGATAAACCGCATTGCCCTGACCGTCAGCCAGTACCTGAATTTCCACGTGACGTGGGTTTTCCAGGTATTTTTCCATGTAAACCATGTCGTTGTTGAAAGCCGCTTTGGCTTCCGCACGGGTCATGTTGATGGATTGCTCAAGGTCTTTGTCACTGCGCACAACACGCATACCACGACCACCGCCGCCGCCAGAGGCTTTGATGATGACCGGATAGCCGATGCGTTTAGCGAAGGCACGGTTTTGGTCCATGTCGTCGCCCAGCGGGCCGTCAGAGCCAGGTACGCAAGGTACGCCAGCCGCTTTCATCGCGTGGATCGCAGAAACTTTGTCACCCATCAGGCGGATAGTTTCTGCTTTCGGGCCGATGAAGATAAAACCAGAACGCTCAACCTGCTCTGCAAAATCAGCATTCTCGGACAGGAAACCATAGCCAGGGTGAATAGCCACCGCGCCAGTGATTTCTGCCGCCGCGATGATGGCAGGGATGTTCAGATAGCTTTTTACTGAAGGTGCAGGACCGATACAGACGGTTTCGTCTGCCAGCAGCACGTGTTTCAGGTCACGGTCAGCAGTGGAGTGCACAGCAACGGTTTTGATGCCCATTTCTTTACAGGCACGCAAAATACGCAGGGCAATCTCGCCGCGGTTCGCGATAACAATTTTATCTACCATGGTACGCCTCGTTATTCGATGACGACCAGCGGCTCGTCGAATTCAACCGGTTGGCCGCTTTCTACCAGAATTGCTTTAACAACACCGGATTTGTCTGCTTCGATTTGGTTCATCATTTTCATCGCTTCAACGATACACAGGGTATCGCCGGCGTTCACTTTCTGACCCACTTCGATGAAGGCTTTAGCGTCCGGGCTTGGCGTACGGTAGAAGGTACCTACCATCGGTGAGCGAACGATATGACCGCTGATGGCAGCCGGAGCCGCTTCTGCAGGCGCAGCAGCTGGCGCGACCGCAGCAGCCAGACCTGGCTGTTGTTGTACAGGCATAGCGTAAGCCTGTTGCATCATTGGATAAGCCTGCGCAGGTGCAGCACGGCTGATACGTACTGATTCTTCGCCTTCAGAAATTTCCAGTTCAGAAATGCCTGATTCTTCAACCAGTTCGATCAGTTTTTTAATTTTACGAATATCCATGGGTGTGATTCCGTACTCTTTTTGCGTAGAAATTAGTGGGTTTTTGACAAGCGATTAACCGCTGCCTGTAATGCAAAGTGGTAGCCATCTGCGCCAAGTCCGCAAATAACGCCCACTGCGATGTCGGAAAGATAGGAATGATGCCGGAACGCTTCGCGGGCATGTACATTCGACAGATGGATCTCGATAAACGGAATCGACACCCCCAGTAATGCATCGCGCAGCGCCACGCTGGTATGGGTAAAGGCCGCGGGATTGATCAGAATAAAATCGACGTTTCCGCGTGCCTGATGAATGCGTTCAATCAGGACATGTTCTGCGTTGGATTGCAGATGGCTGAGTGCTACATCAGCAGCAGCAGCCTGAACTTCCAAACCTTTAACAATATCGTTGAGCGTGGTGTGTCCGTACGTTTCAGGCTCACGGGTGCCTAACAAATTCAGGTTAGGACCGTTCAGTAGCAAAATGTCAAACTTATGCGCCATTGTGAGCCTATCTCCGGCAATTAGACAAAGATTGTAGAAAATACCCTGATGTCACCGATTTGTCACCTATTTCGCGGCAAATCGACCCGTCTCTTCGGCATGAGGTCGGGCATTATAATGATATCGTGGCAATTCGCAGCTAAATACTGGTCTTATCAGCGAAGATAATCAACCCTCGCCCGGAGAATGTGAGTGTGATTGCCGGAATTATGAGGGGCAGAACACAGAAAAGTTCCACCGCTTATCGCAGCCACTGGCGGAATTTTTTATAACGAAATGCCAACAAGATGACCGCCAGTAATGCGTAAATGACGGGTTGCGGCGATAACACTTTTACCGACCAAAGGTAGTGGATCGGTGCAAGTACCGCGATCAGATAAATGAAATTGTGCAACTTCTGCCATTTTGACCCCAATTTGCGCTGTGCCCACATTGGAGAGGTGCAGGCCAGTGCCAGCAGAAGAACCCAGCAGATGATACCGAGCGTCAGATACGGGCGTGATATCAGTTCACTGCCCAGCAACCGGAGATTACTGATGCCCAGTTCGAGGAAGGAATAGCTGAGAAGATGCAGTGTTCCCCACGCAAAACACCATAGACCCAGCAAACGACGGGTGCGGATCAGCAGCGGCTGTTTTCCGTAACGAGCGACAGGCGTGACCAGCAGTGTGACCAGTAAAAATTTCAGAGTCATCCTACCGGTAAAATGCTGAATATCTTTGGCGGGATCGGCGCTGAACCAGCCCTGATTAATCGAAAGAACAATCCAGAAAAAAGGCAAAATGGCGCAAAGATAGATGATCACCTTCAGCCAGGTAATATTTGCAGGGCTTAAACGACGCATAGGTGAAACTTCTCCTTCCTTAATAGAACTTACGCAAGTCCATACCGTGATACATCGATGCCACCTGTTCGGCATAACCGTTGAACAGTAAGGTTGGCTGACGCTGCACGTCGAGCAATCCGCCTGAACCGATAAAACGCTCCGTCGCCTGCGACCAGCGCGGGTGATCAACTTGCGGGTTCACATTGGCGTAAAATCCGTATTCATTCGAGGCAATCTGGTTCCAGGTGGTCGGCGGCTCATCTTTGGTGAATTTGATGTTCACGATGGATTTAATCCCCTTGAAGCCGTACTTCCACGGAATGGTCAGGCGGATGGGCGCGCCGTTTTGCGGCGGAAGTGCTTTGCCATACACACCGACCGTCATCATCGCCAGCGGGTTCATCGCCTCATCTATACGCAATCCTTCAACGTACGGGTAATTCAGTCCGCCGCCGATAAACCGGTCTTTTTGCCCCGGCATATGTTCAGGGTCATATAAGGTAGTGAATGCGACATAACGCGCATTGCTGGTCGGCTCGGCGAGTTTAAGAATTTCACTGAGCTGGAATCCGACCCACGGCACCACCATTGACCAGGCTTCGACGCAACGCATGCGGTAAATCCGCTGCTCGAGCGGGAAACGCTTCATAATGTCGTCCATATCCAGCGTCATCGGTTTAGCGACTTCACCTTCTATTTTTAACGTCCATGGCGATGTGACCAGTTGCCCGGCATTCGCTGCCGGATCTGCTTTATCCAGTCCGAATTCATAGAAATTGTTATAGCCGGAAACCTTATCTTCCGGTGTCAGCGGCAGATCATTCTGGTATGCAGCAGGTTTGGTGAAATCCAGCGGCTTGCCCGCAGGCGCGGACGGCCGGTCATGGCCTTTAAACCAGGAAAGCAGATCAGCCCGGGCATCTTGCGGGATGGCCAGTGCCGCCGCACTGATACCCAGCGCCTGTAATACTTTGCGCCGGTCATGGAAGATGTCTTCGGGTGTGACATCGGCTTCCGTTAGTTTGCGGGGTTTGTACATAGCATTCTCCGGCATTCTCTTTTTATATGGTTAATTTTTATGGATATAGACAGAGCATGGCGTGAAACCGGGGGTTTTGCGAGATGAACCCTCCAAATACCCGATTTAAAAAAAACGCCTTTGGCTGATTTTTATCCATTTGTATAAGAATTCTGAATTGATTGTTTTTTGTGTTGCTATGCTATCAATGTAAGCAAAGGGTACTTTTCGGCCTGATAAAGGAATGAAATGGCGCCCGATGTGGCAGAAATAACGAAATATGCGATTAATCCTTTTTCGTAAATTTCTCCAGTCCCTCCCTTTTTCTGTTTTATAGTAGCGGCGTTTTACGCAGCAGGCTCAGACAACGGGTTTGTGTTCACCTAACCGTAGCGAGTAAGGCACAGGGATGCGATTTACTACCAGACTATCGGCACTGATTTCGATGTTAGTCGCGCTGGCAATGCTGTTGATGTTGCTGGGCGTCACTTTCAGTTTTCTCTATCTCAATAAACAAAGTACCGGGCAGCATCTTCAGGCGCTGGCGACGGCCTATGATCAGGCGCTTCTGACCCATAC
Organism: Rahnella sp. ATs2; assembly: GCF_051851855.1. Taxonomy (NCBI): domain Bacteria; kingdom Pseudomonadati; phylum Pseudomonadota; class Gammaproteobacteria; order Enterobacterales; family Yersiniaceae; genus Rahnella; species Rahnella sp. ATs2. The sequence goes on from NZ_JBLYPL010000001.1 coordinate 96,752, forward strand.
CCCCGCGGAAGCCGAACGCTGGATGCCGCCGGCGATGCGCATGCTTGATATCACGGATGTTGAGCTCAAACTCAATAACACCACCGTGTATGAGTATCATGAAAAGCCCAATTTGCGCCGTTCGTGGGACAGCGTAATCCCAGAATTCGAGACGGCAACTTTCCCGCTGATGCAGAACCATGCGATGTCTCTGCAAATGTCCTATATCGATCCGATCAGCACCTATATCCGCTCCCTGCGTTCTACGTTTGCAATTGGTCTCGCCATTCTGGTGATGCTGGGCATGCTGATGCTCAGTTTCCGCTGGTTGCGACAGGAAACCGATGGCGTGGAAAAACTGGAAGACCGCGCAGTGCGCATTTTACGCGGAGAACGCGAGGGTCTGACCGGTGATGTTGGGGAATGGCCCCATTCTGCCAGCAGTGCTATCGATGTCTTGCTGACTGACCTGAACGAAGCCCGTGAACAGCGTAGCCGCGTGGACACCCTGATACGCGCGTATGCGCAGCAGGACGCACAAACCGGGCTGAGTAACCGCCTGTTCTTTGATAACCAGCTCGCCACACAACTGGAAGAAAAGGGCGCGCATGGCGTGGTGATGCTGCTGCGTTTACCTGATTTCGATATGTTGCGCGAGACCCACGGTCAGGCGGTAGTTGAAGAATTACGTTCGGCGATGGTGAATTTATTATCGACGTTTGTTATGCGCCACGTGGATGCTTTACTGGCCCGCTATTTCCACAGTGATTTTGCGGTGCTGCTGCCGCACCGCACCCTGAAAGAAGCGGAGGTGATGGCGGCTCAGCTGGTTAATGCGCTGGGTGTGTTGCCGACGTCTTCGCTGATCGACCGCGACGCACTGATGTACATCGGCATCAGTGCGTATCGTTTCGGGCAGACGCCGGATCAGGTCATGGATATGGTTGAGCAGGCCACCCGCCACGCGGCGTTCCAGGGAAGTAACAGCTGGTTTATCTACGATAAAAACGTGCCGGAAAAGGGCCGTGGAAGCGTGCGCTGGCGGACTTTGCTGGAAAATACCCTGGCGCGCGGCGGCCCGCGTTTATACCAGAAACCGTCATTCTCAAAAGGCGGCAAGCTTGACCACCGGGAAGTGCAGCGTCGCGTCTTTGACGGAGAACAGGAACTGCTGGCCGCAGAATTTATTCCTCTGGTGGTTCAGTTTGGCCTGTCTCAGAGCTTTGACCGGGTCATGTTAAGTCAGATTATTCCGTTACTTAACCGCTGGCCGGATGAAACGTTGGCATTTCACCTGACGGTTGATTCATTATTGCAGCGCTCGTTTGTTCGCTGGCTGCGCGATACGTTGCTTCAGTGCGAAAGAACCCAACGAAATCGAATTTTGATTGAACTTGCAGAGGCAGATCTCTGTCAACATACCGACCGGCTGCGTCCGGCTATCAGACTATTGCAAGGTTTAGGCTGTCGTCTGGCCGTGACGCAGGCAGGTTTGTCGGTCGTCAGCACCTCTTATCTGAAAACTTTCCCGGTGGAGAGAGTCAAGCTTCACCCGGGGTTAGTGCGCGATATTGATAAGAGGGTGGAAAACCAGCTTTTTGTACAAAGTTTGCTCAGTGCATGTGAAGGAACTCAGGCCCTGGTTTTTGCCTCCGGAGTGAGGACAAAAGAGGAGTGGGCCGTCCTGTTGAAAAGTGGGATCCACGGCGGTCAGGGCGATTTCTTTGCTGTGCCGGAGCCTGTTGACCCGGTCGGTAAAAAATATTCACATAACCGCGATGTTTAAGTGACCGTTATGGGATTATTTAACGTAGAATGAGCCAGCTTTTGACCGACTCCCTTGCCTGGCCTCCGGTGCTTATTATCAGGCCGCAGATGAGCGGAAAATTTCGGTAAAAGTGTAAGAATTTATGTGCGGTGTTGCTACTTCGCCTGGGTGCCTGCCCGAGGTAAACCGAGCCTGCGATAAAGAATTATTTCGCAGTGCCATCAGCCTCAAAAAGTAACAACAAGTGAATGGCGACATCGCTGACAATTTTCACGGAAGCAGGACGTTTTTGCGCCTTGTCGCTGCTTCGCGTGGTTGGTAAAGTAGGCGGATTTTATTTTCCGCCCCCAGCTTGCAGGATTATCCTTTCGTTATGTTTAAGAAATTTCGTGGCATGTTTTCCAACGACTTGTCCATCGACCTGGGTACCGCCAATACCCTTATCTATGTAAAAGGACAAGGCATCGTGTTGAATGAGCCATCTGTAGTGGCTATTCGTCAGGATCGTGCTGGTTCACCTAAAAGCGTTGCTGCTGTTGGTCACGACGCTAAACAGATGCTGGGTCGTACTCCTGGCAATATCGCAGCCATTCGTCCAATGAAAGACGGCGTTATCGCTGACTTCTTCGTGACTGAGAAAATGCTGCAACACTTCATCAAGCAAGTTCACAGCAACAGCTTCATGCGCCCAAGTCCGCGCGTGCTGGTGTGTGTGCCAGTGGGTGCAACGCAAGTTGAGCGCCGTGCTATCCGTGAATCTGCACAAGGTGCAGGCGCGCGTGAAGTGTTCCTGATTGAAGAACCGATGGCTGCGGCAATCGGTGCAGGCCTGCCAGTATCTGAAGCGACCGGTTCAATGGTGGTGGATATCGGTGGTGGTACGACGGAAGTTGCGGTGATCTCCCTTAACGGCGTGGTGTATTCCTCTTCTGTACGTATTGGTGGCGACCGTTTCGACGAAGCTATCATTAACTACGTTCGTCGTAACTACGGTTCACTGATTGGTGAAGCGACTGCCGAACGTATTAAGCACAGCATTGGTTCTGCTTATCCTGGCGATGAAGTGCACGAAATCGAAGTTCGCGGCCGTAACCTGGCTGAAGGTGTTCCACGTGGCTTCACGCTGAACTCCAACGAAATCCTGGAAGCCCTGCAGGAACCGCTGACCGGTATCGTCAGCGCGGTGATGGTTGCACTGGAACAGTGTCCGCCAGAACTGGCTTCTGATATTTCCGAGCGCGGCATGGTGCTGACCGGCGGTGGCGCATTACTGCGTAACCTGGATCGTCTGCTGATGGAAGAAACCGGTATTCCGGTTGTCGTCGCAGAAGATCCGCTGACTTGCGTAGCCCGCGGCGGTGGTAAAGCATTAGAAATGATCGACATGCACGGCGGCGACTTATTCAGCGAAGAGTAATCTGAGCGAAGACTTGTGGTTTTGGGCAGGGCTTGTTGTCAGCAAGCCTTGTCGTAGTGAACAAAATCAGTCTGCCCGGGAAGGTGGTTGTCCGTCAGGTAAAACCTGCAACGTGAAGTGTGCAGTGTTCAATGTGGATCCGCGCAAACACTGGCTGAGCGATAAACGCTTTGCCGGTGTTTTGTCTATCCCATGAGATTGCCGCCTTTTCTGTCAGGGGAAGTCTTTACTTCGACTGGCTGAAACCTTCTGTTGCCGAGGAACTCGCATATTTTATGAAGCCAATTTTTAGCAGGGGACCTTCCCTGCAACTGCGACTTTTTTTGGCTATTCTCACGGCCATTGTCCTGATTGTTGCCGACAGTAAAATAGGTACGTTTGTTAAAATTCGCACCTATATGGATACTGCCGTCAGTCCCTTCTATTTTTTGTCCAATGCCCCGCGTGAATTCTTAGATCAGGTCTCTTCTACATTTGCCACTCGTGGTCAGATGGAGCTCGAAAACCGCGCTTTGCGTCAGGAACTGTTGCTGAAAAACAGCGATCTGATGCTGCTTGGCCAATACAAACAAGAAAACGCCCGTCTGCGCGAACTGTTAGGGTCGCCGTTGCGTCAGGACGAGCACAAGATGGTGACGCAGGTTCTGTCTACCAGCAACGATCCGTACAGTGATCAGGTGGTGATCGACAAAGGCAGCAACAATGGCGTGTATATCGGACAACCGGTGATCAGCGACAAAGGTGTTGTCGGTCAGGTTGTTGCCGTTGCCGCTCTGACCAGCCGCGTATTGCTGATTTGCGATGCGTCACACGCATTACCGATTCAGGTGCTGCGTAATGATATCCGCGTGATTGCAGCCGGTAGCGGCTGCGCCGATGACCTGCAACTCGAGCATCTGCCAAGCAATACCGACATTCGTGTCGGCGATGTGCTGGTTACGTCAGGTCTTGGCGGCCGTTTCCCTGAAGGCTATCCGGTGGGTGTGGTGTCCTCTGTCAAAGTGGACAACCAGCGTGCGTATACCGTGATTCAGGCGCGTCCGACCGCCGGTCTGCAACGTCTGCGTTATTTGCTGCTGTTATGGGGTTCGGACCGTAATGGTGAACATCCTTTGCCGCCAGATGAAGTACATCGCGTTGCCAACGAACGTCTGATGCAAATGATGCCGCAGGTCCTGCCACCTCCGGGTGATATGGGGCCTCCTGCACCGGTTCCGCCACCGGCTACCGGTACGGTGACCGCACCTGTCAGCACGCCTGCTGTTCAGGGAGCGACACGATGAACAGTTACCGGAGCCACGGGCGTTGGATTATTTGGCTATCCTTCTTAATAGCCATGCTGTTGCAGGTCATGCCGTGGCCGGAACAAATTTACATGTTCAGGCCGTCATGGCTGATGCTGATCCTGATTTACTGGGTGATGGCGTTACCGCATCGCGTCAACGTGGGTACCGGTTTTATTGTCGGCTTCATCATGGACTTGATCCTGGGATCGACGCTCGGCATCCGGGCGCTGGCATTTGCTATCACCGCCTATCTGGTCGCGTTCAAATTCCAGTTATTCCGTAATCTGGCGCTATGGCAACAGGCGCTGATTGTCATGGTGCTTTCACTGGCCGTGGACGTGATGGTGTTCTGGGGTGAATTCCTGGTCGTTAACGTTTCGTTCCGGCCTGAAGTTTTCTGGAGTAGTGTGGTTGACGGTGTTCTGTGGCCATGGCTGTTCCTGCTGATGCGTAAAATTCGTCGTCAGTTTGCCGTGCAATGAGGATGTTATGACCGCACTTTATCTGGCCTCCGGGTCACCGCGCCGCCGTGAATTACTGACGTTGCTGGAGTTGCCTTTCGAGCGCCTGTCTACGGACGTGGCAGAAGAACGTCAGCCTGGCGAAGCGCCGCAAGATTATGTTTTGCGGCTGGCGAAAGACAAGGCGCAGGCCGGTGTGGCGGTAGCAGCAGAAGATTTGCCGGTGCTGGGCGCAGATACGATTGTGGTACTTGACGGTAATGTGTTGGAAAAGCCACGTGACGAAGCGCAAGCCGCTGTTATGCTTAATGCATTGTCTGGCAGACAGCATCAGGTGATGACCGCGATTGCGTTTGCCGACCGGCAGGATTGTCTCAATACGTTGGTTGTGACAGATGTCACTTTCCGTTCACTATCCTCCGACGACATTGCACACTATATTCTGAGCGGTGAGCCCATGGATAAAGCGGGCGCTTATGGTATTCAGGGAAAGGGCGGTTGTTTCGTCCGTGAAATTCGCGGCAGTTACTATGCAGTTGTGGGTCTTCCTTTGGTGGAAACTCAGGAACTGCTAAATGAATTTTCTGCCTTACGCGAGCTTAGGAGAAAACATGACAGCTGAATTACTGGTCAATGTCACCCCGTCTGAAACCCGCGTGGCCTACATTGACGGTGGCATTCTGCAGGAAATCCATATTGAGCGTGAGACCAAACGCGGGATTGCCGGCAACATTTATAAAGGACGTATCAGCCGGGTTCTGCCGGGTATGCAGGCAGCATTCGTGGATATCGGCCTTGAGAAAGCAGCGTTCTTACACGCTTCAGACATCATGCCTCACACCGAATGTGTGGCGCGTGATGAGCAGAAAAATTTCCATGTGCGTGACATCGCAGAGCTGGTGCATCAGGGCCAGGATCTGATGGTGCAGGTGGTGAAAGACCCGCTGGGCACCAAAGGCGCGCGCCTGACGACTGACATTACGTTGCCTTCCCGCTATCTGGTGTTCATGCCCGGGGCTTCTCACGTTGGGGTTTCCCAGCGTATTGAAAGCGAAGCGGAACGCGACCGTCTGAAACGTATCGTCTCCGAATATTGCGACGAGCACGGTGGTTACATTATTCGTACCGCCGCCGAAGGCGTGGGCGAAGAAGAACTTAAGCAGGATGCCGCCTACTTAAAACGCTTGTGGACTAAGGTGATGGAGCGTAAACGTCGCAACAAAACCAAGTGCAAGTTGTATGGCGAACTGGCGCTGGCGCATCGTGTTTTACGTGATTTTGCCGGCGAAGCGCTGGATCGTATCCGCGTTGACTCCCGTCTGACCTACGAATTGTTGGTGGAATTCACCAGCGAATACATGCCTGAAATGACCAGCAAGCTGGAGCATTACAGCGGCAAGCAACCTATTTTCGATTTGTTCGATGTTGAGAACGAAATCCAGCGTGCGCTGGAGCGCAAGGTGGAACTCAAATCCGGCGGCTACCTGATTATTGATCAGACCGAAGCCATGACCACCGTGGATATCAATACCGGTGCGTTTGTCGGCCATCGCAATCTTGAAGACACTATTTTCAACACCAATACCGAAGCGACACAGGCGATTGCCCGTCAGCTGCGTCTGCGCAATCTCGGCGGCATTATCATCATCGACTTCATTGATATGTCGAATGAAGATCACCGCCGTCGCGTGTTGCACAGCCTCGAGCAGGCGCTGGCAAAAGACCGCGTGAAGACCGGCATTCACGGTTTCTCTGCGCTCGGTCTGGTGGAAATGACCCGTAAGCGTACGCGTGAAAGCGTCGAGCATGTTCTGTGCAGCGACTGTCCGACATGTCATGCACGCGGTACGGTCAAAACCGTTGAAACCGTCTGCTATGAAATTCTGCGTGAGATCGTACGTGTGCATCATGCCTACGATTCCGACCGTTTCCTGGTCTACGCGTCTGCTGCCGTGGGGGAAGCCCTCAAGGGAGAAGAATCCCATGCGCTGGCTGAAGTGGAAATCTTCGTCGGCAAGCAGGTTAAGGTACAGATTGAGCCGCTCTACAGTCAGGAACAGTTCGACGTCGTCATGATGTGATCTGCGGATGACTGGCTTGAAGCATCTGGGTGTTAAAGGTTTCCATTGCCGTCTGTGCGGGTGAAAACCAGCATGGAATGGAAAACAAGGAGAGAGGTTTGAGGCGACTGCCCGGTATTTTATTAACCACCAGCGCAACCCTTGTCGTGATAGTGGCTTTGGTGATCAGCGGCCTGCGTCTTGCATTGCCGCAGCTTAGCCGCTTTCAGGATCAACTGGTCGGGAAAGTAGAGGCGGTCACCGGCGTACCGATTGAACTGTCGCAAATCAGCGCCAGCTGGAAAACCTTTGGCCCGATCATGGAAGTCCGTGGCCTTCAGGTTACATTGCCGGATGCCAAATGGCGGGTTCAGCGCATCACGATGGCGCTGGACGTCTGGCAATCACTGCTGCATTTTCGCTGGCAGTTCCGCGATCTCACTTTCTATAACCTGCAACTGGATTTAAACACCCCGCTCGGTGGCGAGGCCAATAAAGGCAACGGCATCAAGCCCGGTCGTGTCAGCGATATTTTTCTGCGTCAGGTTGACCATTTTGACCTGCGCAACAGCCGCATTACGTTCCCTACGCCTTCCGGTTCGCGTGCCGAATTCGATATTCCCCAACTGACCTGGCTGAACACCCGCAACCGCCATCGCGCCGAAGGGCAGCTCAGCCTCTCGAGCTTTAACGGTCAGCACGGCGTTGTGCAACTGCGTATGGATCTTAACGACTCAAACGGTCTGCTCAATAACGGCAAGATTTATATGCAAGCCGATGATATTGATATGAAACCGTGGTTCAGCCGGTGGCTGCGCAGTAACACAGGTCTGGAAAGCGCTAACTTTAGCCTGGCGGCCTGGCTGACGGTTCACAATGGCGATATTTATGCCGGTGATGCGCTGCTGAAAACGGGTTCCGCGACCTGGAAAACCGGTGACGATGAGCACCGCCTCGATGTTGATAATCTCACCTTGCACGGCAGCCGTCAGGGAAATGGCTGGCAGGTTGGCACGCAGCAACTGAATCTGAAAACGGATGGCGTTGCGTGGCCAAAAGGTCGCCTTGAAGCGCTTTATCTGCCTGAAAATAATGATTTCCTCGGCCCCTCGCAGGGCGAAGAATTGCGTATCCGTGGCGCAAATCTGCAACTCGAACGCTTAGGGCCGGTGATCCCGACCTTCTCATTCCTGACGCCCGCCTTGCTGGAACGCTGGCAGGATTTAAAACCTGCCGGTAACGTCGACAGGCTCGCGCTGGATATCCCGATCAAACAGCCGGATCAGACCCGCTTTGATGCCAGCTGGCACGATGTCAGCTGGCAGCTCTGGAAGATGCTGCCGGGCGTCAGTCATTTCAGCGGCAGCCTCAAAGGCAGCGTGGCGGGTGGCCAGCTGGCGGTTAATCTCAAAGACAGTGTCTTACCTTATGGCGACATGTTCCGTGCGCCGCTGGAGATAGGCGCCGCGACCGGGACCTTTAACTGGACTAACACTCAGGACGGCTGGGCGCTGTCGGGCAAAGATGTGGATGTCCAGGCTAACGCGTTGTGGGCGAAAGGCGACTTCCGTTACCACCAGCCCGTTAAAGGCGAGCCGTGGCTAAATATTCTGGCGGGTATCCGCTTATATGACGCCGGACAGGCGTGGCGCTATTTCCCTGAGCCGCTGATGGGCAAACATCTGGTGGATTATCTGAGCGGTGCCATAAAGGCCGGTCAGGTCGATAACGCCACGCTAACGTTCAACGGCAATCCGCATGATTTCCCGTTCAAAAAGAACGAAGGGCAGTTTGAAGTGTGGGTGCCTTTGCGCCACTCAACTTTCGAATTCCAGCCAGGCTGGCCGGCACTGACTGATCTGGATATTGATCTCGATTTCCTCAACGACGGCCTGTTTATGAAAGCCGCGCACACCAGACTGGGCAATGTTGATGGCAACAATGTGGTCGCCAATATTCCTGATTACCTGAAAGAAAAGCTGTTTATCGATGCCGACCTGCGCGGTCAGGGCAAAGATATCGGCGACTACTTCATGGGTACGCCGCTGCATGATTCGCTGGGTTCGGCGCTACAGGAATTGCAGATTGGCGGCGAAGTGAATGGTCGCTTACATCTGGATATTCCTCTGGATGGTGAGATGGTTCGTGCTTCCGGCGGGGTGACGTTAAACGACAACAGTCTGTTTATTAAACCGCTGGACAGCAAAATCAACCATCTCAGCGGTCAGTTCAGCTATGACAACGGCAACCTGCAAAGTAACCGTCTTACCGGTGAATGGTTCGGCCAGCCGGTAAATGTGATGTTCAGCACACAGGAACTGGCGGATGACTTTAAAGTGCAGGTTGGTCTGGATGCTAACTGGCAGCTGGCAAAAATCCCGGGTCTGCCGGCCGCGGTAGCCAGCAAAATTTCTGGCGGCACTCCGTGGAAAGGCGATGTGAATATCACGCTGCCGCACAAAGGCACGCCAACTTATACCGTCGATGTGAACGCCGACCTGAAAGATGTGAGCAGTCACTTACCCGATCCGCTGAGCAAAAAGGCCGGCCACGCGATGCCGCTGGTGGTCAATGTGAAAGGCGATCTGCACAGTTTTAATCTGGAAGGTGTACTGGCCGGAAAAGACCGCTTCAACAGCCGCTGGCTGCTGGGCAAACAGCTGAAACTGGATCGCGCATCCTGGCAGGCTAACGCGAAGAAAACGCCACCCCTGCCGGCAGACAGCAGCCTGACACTTAATCTGCCGCCGCTGGATGGCGAAAATTGGCTGGGCCTGCTCTCGCCGGATAAAGCGGCACAAAGTACCAGGGGCAACAGCAGCAAAATGGCCGGTTTCAGCTTCCCGCATCAGATAACCCTGACTACGCCAGCACTGACGCTGGGCGGACAGGTGTGGAATGATCTGGCCCTGACTTCGGTGCAGGGGCGTCAGGGAATGGAAATCATCGCCAAAGGCAAAGAAATTGACGGTCAGCTGAATATGAATGACAACGGACCGTGGCTGGCGAACCTGAAATATGTGTATTTCAATCCGCAATGGACCGTGGCTGATGTTACCAGCAGCGGTCAGCCGGGCGGAAATCCGTTCGCGACCAGCAAGATTTCCTTCGCTAACTGGCCTGCGCTGCAACTGCGTTGCCAGGCCTGCTGGTTCCTCGGACAGAACTTCCGCAAAGTGAACGCCGATCTTACCCCGCAGGGCGATCAGCTGATGCTGCGCAACGGCCTGATCGACACCGGCGTAGCGCGCCTCAACGTTCAGGGCGACTGGAAGCAGAACGCACAGGGCGAAAGTACCGGTCTGAAAGGCAAACTGGCGGGTAAAAACATTGAACAGGCGATGTCATTCTTTGGTGTGACCACGCCACTGAAAGGCGCGCCGTTCGACATTAACTTCGACCTGCACTGGAAATCCGTGCCGTGGAAACCGGATATCAGCACGCTCAACGGCACGCTGAAAAACACGCTGGGCAAAGGCGAAATCGCTGACGTCGGCACGGGCCGGGCCGGGCAATTGCTGCGTCTGGTCAGTTTCGACGCCTTGCTGCGTAAACTGCGCCTCGATTTCAGTGATACCTTCGGCCAGGGATTCTATTTCGATTCGATCAAATCCACCGCCTGGATTAAAGACGGCGTACTGCATACCGATGACCTGCTGGTTGATGGTCTGGAAGCGGATATTGCCATTACCGGTCAGGTGAATTTTGTTAATCAGCGCCTCGATCTGGAAGCCGTTATCGCGCCTGAGATCTCAGCCACCGTGGGCGTGGCTACCGCCTTCGTCATCAACCCGGTGGTGGGCGTGGCGGTATTTGCTGCCAGTAAAGTGCTGGCGCCGCTGTGGAATAAAATTTCGCTGATTCGTTATCAGATTAGCGGCACTATCGCAGATCCACACATCAACGAAATTCTGCGTAAACCGGTAGAACATCCAAAAGCCGCTGCCGCTCAGTAATGTCAGCGGCGAAGGTGGCAGGAAACCTCGTTCCGGCTGTGTTAGGCTGTTAATAACCTTGAAACAATGGATTGTCCGGCGGGTCGACGTTTTTATAACGCTCAGCCCGCCGGATTTTCGTCTAAAAAGAGAGTGAACATTTATGAGTCTGGCCTTAGTCAGTGAGCAGTTACTAACTGCTAATAATCTGAGTCATCAGGATTTGTTTTCCGTTTTGGGCCAGTTGTCTGAACGTCGCCTTGATTATGCCGATCTCTTTTTCCAGTCCAGTTTCCACGAAGCCTGGGTTATCGAAGACAGCATCATCAAAGATGGTTCTTACAATATCGATCAGGGCGTCGGCGTCCGTGCGGTAAGCGGTGAAAAAACCGGTTTTGCCTATGCTGACCAGATTACGCTGAATGCCCTGAATCTCAGCGCAACAGCGGCCCGCAGCATTGTCCGCGAGCAGGGCAATGGCAAAGCGCACACGCTGGGCGAAATTGCGTACAAATCTCTTTATTCTCCGCTGGATCCGCTGCAAAGCCTGCCGCGTGAAGCAAAAATCGAACTTCTGCATCGTGTAGACAAAATCGCCCGTGCGGCAGATAAACGCGTGCAGGAAGTCAGTGCCAGTATTACCGGCGTATACGAAACCGTGCTGGTTGCGGCGACAGATGGCACGCTGGCGGCAGATATCCGTCCGCTGGTACGTTTGTCTGTCAGCGTTCTGGTCGAACAGGACGGACGTCGCGAACGCGGCTCAAGCGGCGGCGGCGGTCGAGTCGGTTATGACTACTTCCTCGAAACCGTTAACGGCGAAGTTCGTGCCGAAGCTTTCGCCCGTGACGCTGTGCGCATGGCGCTGCTGAACCTGACCGCGGTAGCCGCTCCGGCTGGCGGAATGCCGGTAGTACTCGGCGCAGGCTGGCCGGGCGTGCTGTTGCACGAAGCGGTCGGTCACGGTCTGGAAGGTGATTTCAACCGTCGCGGCACGTCAGTATTCAGCGGCCAGATGGGCAAACTGGTGGCGTCTGAGCTGTGTACCGTGGTCGATGACGGCACTATGCCGGGTCTGCGCGGTTCACTGGCGATTGACGATGAAGGTGTGCCGGGCCAGTACAACGTGCTGATCGAAAACGGTGTGCTGAAAGGTTACATGCAGGACAAACTGAATGCGCGCCTGATGGGTGTTGCACCGACCGGCAATGGCCGCCGTGAGTCTTATGCGCATCTGCCGATGCCACGGATGACCAATACCTACATGCTGGCCGGGAAATCGACGCCGGAAGATATCATCAGCAGCGTGGAATTTGGTCTGTATGCGCCAAACTTCGGCGGCGGCCAGGTGGATATCACGTCGGGTAAATTTGTGTTCTCGACTTCAGAAGCCTATCTGATCGAAAAAGGCCGGATCACTAAACCGGTGAAAGGCGCGACGCTGATTGGCTCCGGTATTGAAGCCATGCAGCAGATTTCTATGGTCGGTAACGATCTGGCGCTCGATAAAGGCGTCGGCGTGTGCGGTAAAGAAGGCCAGAGTTTGCCGGTCGGGGTCGGTCAGCCAACCCTGAAACTGGATAATCTGACGGTGGGTGGTACTGCTTAAATTTTTTTCCTGCCCTTGTCAAAGGGGAGGTCAGGTGGAGTTTTGTTTAGAGACGAACTCAACTCCACTGCGTCCCCTTTTTCCCCTGCCGGTATCCCTGATACACCTTGCTGACCCGTTTGAAATAATCCGTCAGATAATCAATGCAGACCTGCACTTTCAGCGGCAGCTTGTCCTTTTCGGTATACAGCGCGTAGACCGGTCGCGGATCGGACTGATAGCTTCTGAACAAAATCTCCACTTCGCCTGCGTTAATTTCCTCGATCACCCACATCAGCGGCACATACGCGATCCCGACACCGGCTTTCAGCCAGCGGATCATGGTTTGCGAATCGTTGGTGACGAAGCGCCCTTGCGGTGTAATGCGGGTCGAAATGCCTTCAGGGGCGATCAGCTCAAATTCGCTGTCGGGGCGCACGCTGTATTCCAGCCATGAGAAATTCACCATATCAGCCGGTTTTTCCGGTGTGCCGTGCTGGGCCAGATAACTGCGCGCTGCGCACACCACCATCGGCATTGAGCCTAAGCGGGTGCAGAACAGGCTGGAATCCTGTAACGCGCCGACGCGGATCACCACATCCAGACCATCAGCGATTAAATCGGGAGCGGGAATGCCGGTCACCAGATTGACCGTCAGTCCGGGATATTCGCTGAGCATTTCGGCAGTCATCGCAGCAAGAACATTTTGTGCCATTGTTGATGAACTGCCGATGCGCAAGGTTCCGGTTGGCGTGTTGTTGAAGGCATACAATTGTTCATGCACTTCACGCACATCGTGCAGCATTTTCCGGCAACCCTGATAGTAAAGCTTGCCCGCTTCCGTCAGACCAATACTGCGCGTGCTGCGATTTAATAGTTTGATTTGTAACTCGTTTTCCAGCTTTGAGACAGTCTGGCTGATGGCGGATACGCTCATGTCGAGGCGTCGCGCAGCGGCAGTAAAAGAACCGCTTTCTACCACCTGAGCGAAAATCGACATGCGTTTTAATCGGTCCATTATTAACTCTGGCTTAAAAGTGATTTAGATCACAGAACGTTGATTACTTGATAATAAGCACGCTAATATACCCTTCCGGGCGATAATGCTCAGGTTTCAGTTTTCCTGACATAATGCTTACCTTCGCACACTTCCCTGGCAACTCCACGGCTTCATTGATCTGCTCCCGCTGAATTATTTTCCACCGGGGTCGCGTGCCGTTGCCTAAAATAATGAATAATGCGTGCGCGGGACGATACGTGTTTGTCCGTCGTCATAATGTAAGGAATTTTTGATGAGTTTGCTTCCGGTAATGGTGATTTTCGGATTGTCGTTTCCTCCGGTGTTTTTTGAAATACTGCTGGCGCTGGTGGTGTTTTTCGTGCTGCGGCGTGTACTGCAACCCACCGGTATCTATGACTTTGTCTGGCATCCGGCGTTGTTCAACACAGCTTTGTACTGCTGTCTTTTTTACCTGATTTCCTGCATGTTCGTCTGAGGGCGTTGTGAAAAATTTCTCTATAAAAATAATACGTTATGCAATAACGTTGATTCTGGTCGTGCTGGCTGTCATCGCAATTTTCAAAGCCTGGGCGTTCTATACCGAATCTCCGTGGACCCGCGATGCCAAATTTACCGCTGACGTCGTGTCTATCGCACCCGATGTTACCGGTCTGATTACCGATGTGCCTGTGGTCGATAACCAGCTGGTGAAGAAGGGCCAGGTGTTGTTTAAAATCGACCAGCCGCGCTACCAGCAGGCGCTGGACGAAGCGAGTGCTGACGTCGCGTATTATCAGGCGCTGGCAGCAGAGAAAAAACGTGAAGCCGGACGTCGTGTAAAACTGGGCGTTCAGGCCATGTCGCAGGAAGAAATCGATCAGGCCAATAACGTCCTGCAAACCGCTGAACATCAGCTGGCAAAAGCGCAGGCGGCACGTGATCTGGCGGTGCTGGATCTGGAACGTACCGTGGTGGTTGCACCTGCCGATGGCTGGGTCACTAACCTGACCGTTCATCCGGGTAACTACATCAATCGTGGTTCGACCGCTGTCGCGCTGGTAAAGAAAAACTCCTTCTACATTCTCGCCTATCTGGAAGAAACCAAATTGCCGGGGCTGAACAAAGGCGACCGTGCGGAAATCACCCCGCTGGGCAGTAACCGCATCATGCACGGTACCGTGGACAGCGTGGCCGCGGCGGTCACCAACAGCTCTTCTTCTGCTGCAACGAATGGTCTGGCGACCATCGACAGCAACCTCGAGTGGGTGCGTCTGGCGCAGCGCGTGCCGGTGAAAATCCTGCTCGATGATGAAGACCAGCAACATCCTTATCCGGCAGGGACGACCGCGACCGTGGTTATCACCGGTCAGCATGACCGCAAACAAGATGAAGGTTCTCCTTTCCTTCGTCTCCTGCATCGCCTGAGAGAGTTTGGCTAAGGCCGGAAAGATGAATAGCGTACTTATCCCGCGCGTGCGTTTTGCCTGCAAGCTGACGTTCGCGATCCTCGGCGCGCTGGTTCTCGGGTTCTATCTGCAACTCGAGACACCGCGCTGGTCGGCCATGACCGCCGCCATTGTGACCTCCGGCCCGGCGCTGGTGGCGGGTGGTGAACCCTTTGCCGGTGCTATCCGTCACCGTGGTTTCCTGCGTGTTATTGGTACATTTATCGGCTGTATCGCGGCGCTGGTGATTGTTATCGCCACTGCCCGCGCGCCGGTCGTGATGCTGCTTCTGTGCTGTATCTGGGCGGGTGTCTGCACCTGGTGGTCTTCACTGGTGCGCATCGAGAATTCCTACGCACTTGGGCTGGCGGGTTATACCGCGCTGATTATTGTGGTGACCTCAGCCAGTGCGCCGTTACAGACACCGCAGTTCGCCGTCGAGCGTTGCAGTGAAATCGTTATCGGGATTTGCTGCGCCATCGTGGCTGACCTGCTGTTTTCTCCCCGTTCCATCAAAAAAGATATCGATCGTGCCGTCAGTCAGCTGATGTTGGATCAGTTTGCGCTGATGCGGATTTGCGTGAATAACGGCACGAAGGAAGACATCGATAAGTCCTGGAACAATCTGGTGAAAAGCACCACGGCGCTGAACGGCATGCGCGGCAGCCTGATGATGGAATCCTCGCGCTGGCAGCGCTGCAACCAGCGTCTGAAAGCGCTGCACAGCACCTCGCTGAGTATGATCACCCAGGCCTGCGAAACCTATCTGATTATGCAAGACACGCCGGAAAGGCTGTCGCCTGAGCTTAAAGCGCTGTTTGCCGAACCGGCAGAAACCGTTGCCGATGTTCACCGCCGCCTGAAACAGCTGCGCCAGATTATTACCGGCATGCACAGCGATAATGTGCTGGTGACGCTCAGTGCCTGGACCGGCGCCGGCACGCGTGCGCTGTTACTGATGAAAGGCGTCCAGACCAACAGCAGCATCAGCAGTATTGAAAGCGGTGTGTTGGAAGGTGAAGTGGTGGTTCGTCCGGTATCGGCTGAGCGGCATCATGCGCTGATCAACGGCCTGCGTACGTTTACCGCGACGGCGATTGGTTGTCTGATGTGGCTATGGACCGGCTGGACGTCAGCCAGCGGCTGCGTGATTATTATCGCCGTGGTGACCTCGCTGGCGATGCGTACCCCGAACCCGAAAGGCATGGCGATGGACTTTATTGTCGGCATGTTGCTGGCGATCCCGGTCGGCTCGATGATGTTTATGTTGATCATGCCTTCGACGCAGCAAAGTTTGTTCCTGCTGTGTCTGATGCTGGGGATTTTCACCTTCTTTATCGGTATCGAAGTGACCAAGCGCCGTCTCGGCATGCTCGGTTTGCTGGCGGGCACCATCAACATTCTGGTGCTCAGTAACCCGATGAAATTCAACGTGACCTCTTTTCTCGACAACGCGCTGGGGCAGGCGATCGGTACGGTGATTGCGATGGCGGTGTTGCTGATTATTCGCGATAAGTCCCGCGATAAAACCGGGCGCACGTTGCTGAACCGCTTTATGAGCAGTGCGGTATCGGCGCTGACCACCAAAGCGTACCGTCGTCGTGAAAACCACCTGCCGGCGCTTTACCATCAGCTCAATCAGTTGCTGGTGATGTTCCCGAATGACATCGGTAAATACCGTCTGGCGCTGATGCTGATTATCGCTCATCAGCGCATGAAACTTGCCGAAGTGCCGGTAAATGATGAGCTGTCGGCGTTCCACAAAAAAATCCGTAACACCGCCGATCACGTGGTTTCGGCGTCAGGCGAAGGTAAGCGGACTTACTATTATCAGCGTCTGCTACAAGAGCTGGGTGAGTATCAGCAAAAGCTGGTCGATTACGACGCGCCCCTGAAAGTGACCGAGCCGGTGCGACGTCTGACCGAGATGCTCCATCGTTATCAGCATTCGTTTGTGGCGTAACAGCCCGTAAAAAACAAAGGCCGGTGTTTAAACGCACCGGCCTTTTTTATCACCAAAATCCGGGCATCATTTCATGAATGTTTCGCGGTCAGCGGCAGTGATCGGGCGTATTACCCGGCACGGTACGCCAGCCGCCACCACATCGGCAGGAATGGATTTTGTCACTACACTTCCCGCACCAATCACGCTGTTACGCCCGATGGTCACACCCGGATTTACCATCACACCCATGCCCAGCCAGACGTTATCTTCGATGACGATCGGCAGGGAGAATTGCTGTCCGGTGGCGCGGATTTCCGGATCAATCGGATGACCGGCTGTCGCCAGGGTGACGTTCGGCGCAATCATCACGTTATCGCCGATGGTGACGGTTGCGTCATCCACCACCGTGAGATTGAAATTGGCGTAAAAGTTGTTGCCGATATGAATATGCGTGCCATACGCGACACGCAGCGGCGGCTCAATCCAGCCGTTTTCACCCAGGCTGGCCATCATGTCTTTCAGCATCCGCTGGCGTTTTTCTTCTTCTGAAGGACGGGTCAGGTTGTAGTCGTACACCCGCTCTTTTCCGGCGCGGCGTTCCTCCGGCAATCCTTCGCCCATGTCTGTATACAGTTCACCGATATTCATTTTTTCGCGCGTCGACATGCCTTATTCCTTTGTAAAAATGGGGTGGAGTTCCTCGCAGTTTACTGAGGGATGCGGAAACTGTGAACGTATGACAATTCACTTTGCGATCTGTGTCTCTCAGTGCTGTCTGACAGACGCTTCTGCTCAAGCCGCTATACTTACCTGATAGTTCGCTTAAAACGGCATAAATCAGGAGGATCCTCATGTCAGCCCAACCTCATAAACTTTCCACGCATCCATTGTTTAAGACCGGCTATTTTGTCGGCGGAAAATGGCTCGAAGCCAAAGAGACCTTCGATGTGCTGGATCCGGCGACCGGCGATGTGGTCGCCAAAGTCTCTAAGTCAGGAAAAGCCGAAACAGAAGCCGCCGTCAAAGCCGCCAGCGACGCTTTCCCGGCCTGGCGCAAAACTACAGCCAAAGAACGCTCCGAAATTTTGCACCGCTGGTATGAACTGATGCTGGAAAACAAACAGTTTCTCGGCGAGCTGATGGTGGCCGAACAAGGCAAGCCACTGAAAGAAGCGCTGGGCGAAGTCGATTACGCCGCCAGTTATCTGCAATGGTTCAGCGAAGAAGCCAAACGCGCCAACGGGGAAATCATTCCTCCGGCTAAATCCGGTTCACGCATTCTGGCGACACGTGAACCGGTGGGCGTGGTGGCGGCGATCACGCCGTGGAATTTCCCGCTGGCGATGCTGACCCGCAAACTTGGTCCCGCACTGGCAGCAGGTTGTACCGGCCTGATCAAACCGGCCAGTAATACGCCGCTGTCGGCCTTTGCTCTGCTGCAGCTGGCAAAAGATGCCGGTGTGCCGGATGGCGTGATCAACGGCGTGGCGGGTGATACGAGCGCCATCAGCCAGGTGATTATGGCGAGCGACGCGGTGCGTAAAGTGTCGTTCACCGGCTCTACAGAAATCGGCAAAACGCTGGTGCGTAACAGCGCTGACACCATGAAAAAGGTGTCAATGGAACTGGGCGGTAACGCGCCGTATATCGTCTTTGATGATGCGGATATCGAGGCTGCTGTGAAGGGCGCCATTACCTGTAAATTCCGTAACACCGGACAGGTTTGCGTGTGTATCAACCGCATCTACGTGCAGGACGGCGTTTATGAGGCGTTCACCTCACGTCTGGCGGAAGAGGTGCGCAAGCTGAAAGTCGGTAAGGGTATGGACGAAGGTGTGACCGTAGGGCCGCTGATTAACATTCAGGGACTGGAGAAAGTCGAAGAGCATGTTAAAGACGCGCTGGAGAAAGGCGGACGTCTGATGGAAGGCGGTGAGCGCCATAAACTTGGCGGCAACTTCTTCCAGCCGACGGTCATTATTGATGCCACCGATGACATGAAAGTGGCACATGAAGAAACCTTCGGCCCGCTGGCGGCCTGTTTCCGTTTCAAAACGGAAGAAGAAGTGATTAAACGCGCCAACGACACGCCTTTCGGGCTGGCGGCGTATTTCTATAGCCAGAATCTGCAACGTATTTTCCGCGTGGCTGATGCAATTGAAAGCGGCATGATCGGGATAAACGAGTGTGCGATTTCCAACGAAGCCGCGCCGTTCGGTGGTGTGAAAGAATCTGGTCTGGGACGCGAAGGGTCGGTGCTGGGGCTGGAAGAATATCTGCAGGTGAAAACGCTGCATTTAGGAAATCTCTAAGTCAGCTTTCCAGAAATCGCTTTTTGAGAAACAATAAACAGGAAAAGATTCATTTTGGTTACCGGTCTCTGGCTACAAACAATTGGCTACAAACAATTGGCTACAAAAAAAGGACGTCAATGAAGGCATTTAACTGGCTGCGTTCGCGCAAACTGATGATGGCAGCTGCGGTCATTCTCGGGCTGTCTGGTGTTGCCGGGCATGTTGTCGCGAAATCGACATACAACCAGGGCACAATTGTGGCGGGCACTGATGAGCAATCCGTGGTGAGTTATTTGCGCCAGAATCACAGACTGCCTGACAATTACATCACCAAGAAAAAGGCGCGTGAAGCGGGCTGGGATGCGCGTTCCGGCAACCTGTGTGATGTGTTGCCGGGCAAAGCCATTGGCGGCGACCGGTTTTCAAACCGTGAAGGTCGTCTGCCATCGGCCAACAAACGGGTATGGCGCGAGGCAGATATCAACTATCGCTGCGGGCGTCGCGGGGCAGACCGCGTGCTGTTTGCCAGCGACGGGCTGATTTACGTCAGTAAAGACCATTATCAGAACTTCGTTCGGGTGGAGTAATGTCGATGAATAAAGTGAGCTTCGATTTTAATCACATCCCGGATTTACCCGCATTCTACGCCGAGTTTGTCCGTCAGTTTGGTCTGACCGACAGCTTCGGTGCGAATCTGGATGCACTCTGGGATGAGGTAACAGGCGGGATTGCGCTGCCGGTTGAGATAGATTTCATCAATCTGAATGCCAGCCGCAAGCGGCGTTTCGGCGCACTGATTTTGCTGTTTGAAGAGGCCGAAGAGGAGCTGGAAGGGGATCTGCGGCTGAATCTGCTGGAGAAACCGGCAGTAAAGGCTAAAGGCTGAAAAGAAAAAACCCGCCATTTTCTGTTAAGTAAAAAGGCGGGTTTTTGTTTTTTTAGTCCTGACCTTCAGCCAGTTCGCGCAGATACTGGAAGATCTGGCGGTAAGATTTCGGCGGCTTATTAGCGGCTTTCTCTTTCTGTGCGTTGCGGATCAGCGCACGCAGTTGCTGGCGGTCAGCTTCCGGATACAGTTCCAGCACCGGCGGGATTGCATCATCACCTTCTTCAACCAGACGGTCACGCAGCATTTCCAGTTTATGGAACAGCGAAACCTGCTGGTTGTGACGGTTTTTCAGCTTGTCCAGTGCAGTCTGGATTGGCTCGACATCGCGGGAACGCAGCATTTTACCGATCAGCTGAAGCTGACGGCGGCGGCCTTCTTTCTTGATCTTCTGCGCTAAGTCGATCGCAGCGCGCAGATCGTCATCCAGCGGCAGTTTGTCCAGCGAGTTTTTACCCAGCTCAACCATTTCTGCACCGAGATCTTTCAGCGCCTCGGCGTCACGTTTGATTTCACTTTTACTGACCCAGATGATTTCTTCTTCATCTTCGTTCTCGTTGGTTTCGGGAACGTCATCGTGCCAGTCGTCAATTTTCTTTGTCATGGGCGCTTCCTCTTAACGAGGTAATCCTGTCAGTTTGATTGTGCTTTATTGCTTCGGCGGCATTATGCAGGGTTATGCCGCATACATCCATGTTCTGTTGCAACTTTGGGCATAACAACGCCGGAGGTAATGCGAAATTGTGGCGAGTCTCTGTTAGACTCAAAGGTATAAGTTTCTTAATACCAGTGTAGAACAATCCCTTTTATCTCATAAGCGATGACATGCCGATGAACGTAGTGAATCAAGTAGCGCAGCAGCGTAAAACTCTGGAACAGGCCGTATCTCAGGCTCTGGAACTGGCGAAAGCGGGTTCAGATGCCGCAGAAGTGGCGGTCAGCAAAACCACCGGTATCGGCGTCAGCACCCGTTTTGGTGAAGTCGAGAACGTGGAATTCAACAGCGACGGCGCACTGGGCATCACCGTTTATTATCAGAATCGTAAAGGCAGCGCGTCTTCCACCGATTTAAGCCCGGACGCTATTTCCCGCACCGTACAGGCGGCACTGGATATCGCCCGTTACACGTCACCGGATCCGTTCGCGGGCGTGGCTGATAAAGAGATGCTGGCGTTTGACGCGCCGGATCTGGATTTATTCCACCCGGAAGAGCTGGATCCCGATCGCAGCATTGAGCTGGCTGCCCGTGCTGAACAGGCTGCTTTACAGGCTGACAAACGCATCACCAACACTGAAGGCGGCAGCTTTAACAGCCATTACGGCATCCGCGTTTTCGGTAACAGTCACGGCATGTTGCAGAGCTATTGCTCGACGCGCCATTCGATTTCCGCCTCCGTAATTGCTGAACACGAAGGCGACATGGAACGTGATTACGCCTATTCCATCGCCCGTAAGATGAGTGACCTGAAAGATCCGGAATGGGTTGGCGCAGAGTGCGCACGCCGCACCTTATCGCGTCTGGCACCGCGTAAATTACCGACCATGCAGGCACCGGTGTTGTTCGCCTCCGAAGTGGCGACCGGCCTGTTCGGTCATCTGGTCGGGGCGATCAGCGGCGGCAGCATTTACCGCAAATCGTCCTTCCTGCTCGACAGCCTCGGCAAGCAAATCCTGCCGGAGTGGCTGACCATCGAAGAACATCCGCATCTGTTGCAGGGGCTGGCTTCGACGCCGTTCGACAGCGAAGGTGTGCGCACCGAGCGTCGCGATATCGTCAAAGACGGCGTGCTGCAAAACTGGCTGATGACTTGTTATTCCGCGCGCAAACTCGGTCTGCAAACCACTGGCCACGCAGGCGGTATCCACAACTGGCGCATCGCCGGTCAGGGTGATGATTTCGCCGGTATGCTGCGTAAGCTCGACAAAGGCCTGGTCGTTACCGAACTGATGGGACAGGGCGTCAGCGGTGTGACCGGCGACTACTCTCGTGGCGCAGCAGGTTTCTGGGTTGAGAATGGTGAGATTCAGTATCCGGTAAGCGAAATCACCATCGCCGGTAACCTGAAAGACATGTGGCGCAATATGGTCGCCATTGGCAGCGATATCGAAACCCGCAGCAACATTCAGTGCGGTTCCGTGCTGTTACCGGCAATGAAAATCGCCGGCGAATAACGCTTCCAAAGCAGCGATCGCCCGATCGCTGCTGTTTCTTCCGCTACCATTCTTTACAAAAAATTCATCCCGTTTTCCTCTCTCTCCGCCTATTTTTATAAAGCCTTACAAGCAATGTCGTTTTATCTAACAAATAAATAACAATAGAGAGAAAGCTCATGCGTAAACAACTGATGGCGTTAGCGGTAGTCGCAATGCTGGGAAGCAGCACGGTGGCACTGGCGGCAGATTTAGAAACGGACATGGACACGATTGCTGATAACTACGGCAAGGTGTTGAAAACCAACGATCAGGCTGAACTGACTACCGGTCTGGCTAACATGAAAGCCGCTGCCGAAGACGCGAAAAAAGCCACGCCACCGAAACTGGAAGGCAAAGCACCGGACAGCCCGGAAATGCAGGATTACCACAAAGGGCTGGATACGCTGATTGGCCAGATTGACAAGGCCTCCGCTTTAGCCAAAGCGGGCAAGGTCGATGAAGCGAAGAAAGAAGCAGAAGGGTTTAAGGCGACAAGGAATGAGAACCACAAGAAATTTAAGTAAGCAGATGGCCGGTGTCTTGCTCCTCCCCCTGCGAAGGGGGAGGCGGGGAGGGGGGGTTAATGACAAAACCAATGTCAGTGCAAACTTCAACTTATTGATTCGTCATTAATACCCCACCCCAACCCTCCCCTTCGCAGGGGAGGGAGCCGTTCAGCGCGTTGCCTTCAACCTTCGCAGAACAAGGAGTTAACTGCCTTAACGTCTCAATTCCCCAGCCGCTTCCGGCTGAAACAACAATTCCAGCACTTCAATCCGGCTGTTCTCGCCATTCGGCATTTCCCACGTGATACTGCCACCCACGCGCAGTCCCAACAGGGCGGCACCTAACGGCGCCATCACGGACAGTTGCTCGTTGCTGTCTTTGAGCGCAGCCGGATACACCAGCGTGCGGATGTGTTCTTCGCCGTCTTTACCTTCAGTAAAGCGAACCTTGCTGTTCATCGTAACCACGTCGGCCGGGATTTGCTCGGGTGGCAAAATCTCTGCGCGATCCAACTCTTCATTCAGTGCGTCGGCGACCGGGCTGTTGGCAAAAGCCGGTTGCGCCAGCAGTGTGTCCAGGCGTTCTGCGTCAAGTTCATTGATGATCAGTGTCGGTTTACTCATAACATTCTCCGTGGTTCCTTTTGCATCACCCGCTTCATGCGAGTGGGGTGCCGGTCGGCAAAAAATAACACCCCCGCGCGTTAACGCAGGGGTGTCAGTGATTTGCATGTGTTCTTTGATACTAGGCACTCTTAAGCGGAAATGAAAGCGTTGTGAGGGAATTAATCCGCATTGCGAAAAATCCGATTACCAGTGAAATACGCTGCTACAGACAGCAATATTCAGTGATATGGCGACTTAACTTTTCGTTTTGCGAATTGGATCTGCTCAGCTCATCGTATTTCCACTTTGAACTGGAAAAAGACCCACTACACAGGAAATCTTCCCAGAGTTAGGGTAAAGACAGACGAAATAAACGGCTGAAATAGTGAGTCAGGTAAGGAGAGAGGTAATCGCGAGTGAATAACGCAAGCGCATCTGTGAAAGGAATCGGGCGGATTGAATTGAAAGATGCCCCGGCCACAACAGAGCAAGTATTAAAAGATATTCAGACAATGCAAAGCGCGAAGAATATCTACACCACAGATGTTCAGTTGCAGATGTTAACGTCTCACGTAAAAGCCATGGTATTACGCGCCATTACCGGCGAGCCGTTACCTGAAGTCGAAAAAGATTTATTTGATGAAATTTCTGCCGAATCCATGCAAATGGCAGAAGAAGTGGTCAGCTGGTTCGGAAATTTACCGATTGAGGAAGCGTATTTGCTCTCGGTGCATTTTGAAGTCGCAAGAGACAACGAACCGAAATAACTTTTTTAGAATACCGCGAATTAATTAATCTGGAGATGTGAATTATGGGACAAGTATTAGTTGTGATCGGCGACCGTTTAGGTAAAGGCCAGAAAGTGGCGGCAGGCGTGGAAGCGGCTGGCGGAAAAGCCATTGTTGTCCCAGGTATGGCAGCAGATATGAAACTTGGCGACGTGATGAAAGCAGAAGGTGCCAGCTTAGGTATTTCCTTCTGCGGCAGTGGCGGCGCGGGTGCGATTACCGCACAAAATAAATATGGATATAAAGCCAAGTACGGGATGCGCTCAGTGGATGAAGGCGTCACGGCAATTAACGAAGGCTGTCTGGTATTAGGGTTCGGATTTATGGATAAAGAAGAACTGGGTCAGCGTCTGGTTGAAGCGTTTAACAAGAAGTATGGTCAGGCGTAATGAAGCAACAATTAACCACGACAGTTCGGGTTGAAGGAAAAGGCGAAAATAAGGCTGCCGCCTTTTCTTCCGCACTGAGTCAGGTTCAGAGGACTGTTCTCAAATCTTCCGCCAATAATGTCTTGCTGCGTATTGAACCGCAGGACGTCAAGGTAATAAAAGCAGAAGAGTCAGTGAAAAGAGAAAAGTTTCTGTTCTTTTTTCTGGCCAGGGAAAGAAAGAGTTATTACGTGGCGTTAGACATTACCGTCAACCTGACTGTTATTAATACGGAACAGGTAGTTTTTGTCACGAAATAAAAACGTTAGCTATAAATGACAAGGATATACTGATGTTTTTAATTATTTTATTTAAGTCGCTTATTATCGGCGGACTGGTTGGCGTGGGCGTAGGTGCGGGTGCCGCACGTATGTTCCATGCGCCAACCGTGCAAGGAATGGGGGCTTTTCGTACGCTTGGGGAATTAAACTCCTGTGAAGGCGATCCGGCTTCGCATTTCTCATTCGGTCTGGGCTTCTTCTTTAACGCCTGGGCATCTTCCGTAGCAGCAGGTTCTTTCACGCAGGACGTTGACCACCGCATCATCCCTCACTGGGCTACCGCGGCGCTGATGTTCAAAAACCGCAATGTGGCTGAAACCATGCACGACCCGCGCAAGATGGCGATTGCCGGCGGCATCATCGGCATGATTGTGGTGGCCTTCCTCAACACCACCGCGTCCGCCGTTCCTCCGGCGTTACAGGTTACCGCGATTAAAGTGCTGGTACCGGCGGCCAACCTGCTGGTGAACACTGTCATGCCGGTGATTTTCTGGCTGGCGGCGATTGATGCAGGGCGTCGTTCCGGTTTCTGGGCCACCATTTTTGGCGGTCTGGCGCAGATGATTATGGGTAACGCCGTACCGGGTCTGGTGCTGGGTATCCTGATCGGTAAAGGCGTCGAAGAAAGCGGCTGGAACCACGTGACCAAAGTGATGATGGCGGCGATTATCGCGCTGTTCGTCCTCAGCGGTTTCTTCCGTGGTTTCGACGTCAAACTGTTGCAGTCATTCATGCTGGACGTCCCGACATGGCTGAACGGCATTCACAATTCACTCAGCGGTAAGTAAGGGAGCATGACAATGGAAGAACAAGCCAAACGTGGTTTCTGGTACGCCGAGTGGTCGTTCCCGATTTTTGTCGGACTGCTGTCTTCAGGCGTCTTCGCCGGGACACACATGTATTACCTGTACGGCATCGGCGCATTTAACGAAGTGGCGTTTGTGTCGATGTTGCGCTCGGGCATGGACACCGGTGTGTATGGCGCAGTGGCGGCCTTCGGTGCCAGCTTCCTGTTTGCCCGCATCATCGAAGGTTCGCTGGTCGGTATTCTCGATATCGGCGGCGCAATCCAGACGGGTATCGGTCTGGGCGTTCCGGCGATGCTGCTGGGGGCAGGATTTATTTTCCCGGTGGCGAACTTCGCCGCCTCGCTGGTGACCGGTCTGATCCTCGGTTTAGCCGTCGGTTACATCATTATTCTGGCGCGTAAATTCACCATCAATCAGAGCAATTCAACCTACGGCGCTGACGTGATGATGGGCGCGGGTAATGCCTCCGGCCGCTTCCTCGGGCCGTTGATTATCCTGTCAGCGATGGCGGCCTCGATTCCGATCGGTCTGGGTTCACTGCTCGGCGCACTGGGTTTTTATCTGTGGCAGAAGCCTATCACCGGGGGGGCGATCCTGGGTGCCATGATTCTGGGCGCTATCTTCCCGGTTTCATTGTAAGAACAGCAACATAGAAGCAAATCAGCAGTAAAGCGGGCGTCGGGAATATTCCTGACGCCCGGATTATGGAGAACGTCGTATGTATGACTTAATCATCCGGCAGGCATTACGCACAGACGGCAGCCTGACTGATATTGCAATTCAGGACGGCAAATTCGCCGCCATTGGCCCGCTGGCAGCCGATGCCACTGCCCGCCAGACTCTCAATCTTCAGGGCAAGGTTTACGCCAGCGCAGGCTGGATCGACTCCCACGTTCACTGTTACCCCAAATCGCCGATTTATCATGACGACGCTGACCTGATTGGCGTCGCCTGTGGCGTTACCACCGTGGCGGATGCCGGCAGCACCGGCGCGAATGATGTCGACGATTTCTATCAGATAACCCGTGCGGCGAACACCAACGTCTACGCGTTTCTGAATATCGCCCGCACCGGCATTGTCACGCAGAACGAACTGGCGGATATGACGCAGATCGACAAAGTCGGCGTGCGTGACGCCATCGCGCGAAATCCCGGTTTTATCATCGGTATTAAAGCGCGCATGAGCAGCAGCGTGGTCGGCCAGAACGGCATCAAGCCACTGGTGCGCGCCAAAGAAATTCAGCAGGAAAACGACGACCTGCCGCTGATGGTGCATATCGGTAATAACCCGCCGAATCTCGATGAGATCGCGGATTTGCTGACGTCGGGCGACATTATCACCCACTGCTACAACGGCAAACCGAACCGCATTCTCTCGCCGGAAGGTGTGCTGCGCGATTCCATTAAACGTGCGCTGAGCCGCGGCGTATTGCTGGATGTCGGTCATGGCACCGCGAGTTTCAGTTTCGACGTGGCGGAACTGGCGATTAAGCAGGGCATTTTGCCGCACACCATCAGTTCCGATATTTACTGCCGTAACCGTATGAACGGCCCGGTGCATAGCCTGGCGACCGTCATGTCGAAGTTCTTTAGCGTCGGTATGACCCTGACGCAGGTGATTGATTGCGTCACCTCGCACGCCGCTGACGCGCTGCGCCTGCCGGCTAAAGGCCGCCTGGAAGCCGGCGCTGATGCCGACCTGACCCTGTTCGAGCAGCGTTTTGCGCCACAGGTGTTTGTCGATTCCGAAGGACAGTCCGTGAAGGGCGAAAGTTTGCTGGTGCCTCTGGCCGCTGTGGTCGCGGGCGTCACCCTGTTAACCGAAGAAGGGAAATCTGCTCATGTCTTCTGAACAATCGTTATATGAAAAATATGATTTAAAACAGGTTATTAACGCGTCTGGTCGTATGACGGCGCTGGGCGTTTCCACGCCGCGCGAGGAAGTCGCCGCGGTAGTGAATACCGGTCTGAATCATTACTTCGAGATGAAAGATCTGGTGAATAAAACCGGCGCTTATATCGCGAAATTGCTGAACGTAGAAAATGCTGTGGTGGTGTCCTGTGCTTCCGCCGGGATCGCGCAGTCCGTAGCGGCGGTGATCGTCAAAGACGACGCGTGGCTGCTGGAAAACCTGCACGCCGCGCCGCTGGAAATTCCACACGATATCGTGTTGCCAAAAGGCCATAACGTGAACTTTGGTGCGCCGGTCGCGACGATGGTCACGATGGGTGGCGGCAAAGTGGTGGAAGCCGGTTACGCCAATGAATGTTCCGCCGCGCAACTTGCTGCCTGCATCACCCCGCGTACCGCCGCCATCATGTACATCAAATCGCACCACTCAGTGCAGAAAAGCATTCTGTCGGTTGCGGAGGCCGCTGAAGTGGCGCGTGCGCATAATCTGCCGCTGATCGTCGATGCGGCCGCAGAAGAAGACCTGACCTGCTATTACGAGATGGGCGCAGATCTGGTGATTTACAGCGGCGCAAAAGCCATTGAAGGGCCGACCAGCGGTCTGGTGCTCGGCAAAAAGCAGTACGTCGAATGGGTAAAACTGCAATCGGGCGGGATTGGTCGTGCGATGAAAGTCGGCAAAGAAGGCATTCTTGGCCTGACGCAGGCGATCGAAAGCTACATCACGCTGCCAAAAACCACCGGGCAGGAAATGGTCGACAAGATGACGCCATTTATCGCCAGCCTGAATGAAATCAACGGCGTCACTGGCCGCGTAGTCTGGGACAGCGCAGGACGTGATATCGCCCGCACGGAAATTACTTTCGATGAAACCGTGCTGGGTTGGAAAACCAAAGCCATCGTGGACGCCATGAAAAACGGCGACACCGCGATTTATTTCCGTGGCTACCGCGCCAACGAAGGCAAGATTGAAGTCGATGTGCGCAGCGTGACGCCACCGCAACTCGCCGTTGTCGCACAGCGTTTTAAACAACTTTTTAGCGGAGAGAAAGCATGAAGCTGACCCCAAATTTCTACCGTGACCGCGTGTGCCTGAATGTGCTGGCGGGCTCCAAAGACAATGCCCGTGACATCTACGAAGCGGCAGAAGGTCATGTGCTGGTCGGTGTGCTTTCCAAAAATTATCCGGATGTCGCGAGCGCAGTGGCGGACATGAAAGAGTATGCCGCTCTGATTGAAAACGCATTGTCCGTCGGTCTGGGGGCGGGCGATCCGCGTCAGTCGCTGATGGTCAGCCAGATTTCTGCGCAGGTTCAGCCGCAGCACGTCAATCAGGTCTTTACCGGCGTCGGTACCAGTCGTGGAATGCTTGGGCAAAACGACAGCGTGGTCAACGGTCTGATTTCACCGACCGGTAAACCCGGCTTTGTGAAGATCAATACCGGACCACTGAGTTCAGCTTCTGCGGATGCCATCGTGCCGGTGGAAACCGCCATTGCACTGCTGAAAGATATGGGCGGCAGCTCGGTGAAATATTTCCCGATGGGCGGCCTGAAAACCCGCGATGAATTCGCTGCCGTGGCCCGTGCCTGTGCGGAACAGGATTTCTGGCTGGAACCGACCGGCGGCATCGATTTAGAAAACTTCGAGCCGATTATGGAAATCGCGCTGGCGGCGGGCGTGACCAAAATCATCCCGCATATCTACAGCTCAATCATCGACAGTGCGTCGGGCAATACCCGTCCTGAAGATGTGAAAACCCTGCTGGCCAGCGTTAAAAAGCTGCTGGGCTGAAGGATCTGACCTTTCCTGCGCGGTAAGCCGTCTGCGCGGTTAAACACCCTGCATCCCTCAGCGACTGAGCGGGTGCAGGGTTCTCTCGTTTGTCTGATATCCCAAATTCTGAGGAAATGTATGAGAAACTGGTTTCTGATTTCAGGTTTAACCACCGCGATGCTGGCAGTGTCTGCCATGCCGCTCTATGCAGCAGAAAAAACAATGACTTCGACGACTCCGCATTTTGCTTACGTCGGCACCTACAACCCGAACGGGGAAGGTGTCTACCGCTTTAAATTCGATCCGAAAACCGGCGCGCTGAGTGATAAAACGCTCGCCAGCCAGCTGCCGAATCAGGCGCAGATGGTACTCAGCCACGACGGTAAAACGCTGTTTATCGGCAGTGAAATTGATAATTACAACGGCGGCAAACATGGCGCTGTGGCGGCCTACCGCATTGCGCCGGAAGACGGCAGCCTGACGCTGATTAACCAGGTGGATTCGCAGGGTGCAGGGCCGGTGTATTTGTCGCTGACGCCAAAAGGTGATCATTTGCTGGTGGCGAACTACATCAGCGGCGTGGTGGCAGTGTTCCCGGTGGATGCCAGTGGAAAACTGAGCGAAGCAAGCAACAGCCAGCAGGATTCCGGTCCGGCGGGGGCAGGCAAACCTGCAGCGGCGGCGGAAGGCAGTTTTGCCATCAGCGACCATAACGGGCCGCACGCACATATGATCGCCACCGATCCTTCCGGCAAATTTGTGTTCTCCACCGATCTCGGGCTTGACCGGATCTATCAGTGGAAACTCAACAGCGAAACCGGCGTGCTGGAAGCCAACGATCCGCCGTTCATCAAGGCCTCTTCAGAAGGTGCGGGACCGCGTCATTTTGTGTTCCATCCGAACGGTAAAGTGGTTTTCCTGATCAACGAGGAAGCCTCGACCCTGACCAGTTATCGCTTTGATACCACTAAAGGCACGCTGACGGAGTTGCACAGTCTGTCATCGTTACCGGCCGGTTTCAAAGGCACCAACTTTGCGGCAGGGATTGTGCTGAGCAAAGACGGCAGGCATCTGTACGTGGCTAACCGTCTGCATAACAGCATCGCGCAGATTAACGTGACCGGCGAAGGCGCAATGACCTGGAGTGATGAAACCTGGACGCGTGGCGATTATCCACGAACGCTGACGTTGTCACCGGACGGCAAATATATTTACGCAATGAATCAACGAAGCGATAACATCACCAGATTCAAGGTTTCTGGCGAAAACGGCAAACTGTCATTCGTTGATGATTATGTGGCTGTGGGCAGTCCGTCACAGATGGTGATTGCGCCCTGATAACGTACTGCGTCTGAACTAAACCATCTGCGTGGAAACTTTACCGGTGACTGCGCAGAGGGCGTATCCGCAATAATATGGAAGAACAATGGTGAGATTTCCCAATCAACGTCTGGCGCAACTGTTTGATGCGCTGCAAACCGAAACCCTTCCTCAGGATGAACTGGCAAAACGTCTGTCCGTTTCGACGCGCACGGTGCGTGCCGATATTACTGCGCTGAATGAAATCATCGCCGATTTTGGTGCGACGTTTGTTCACAACCGTGGCAGCGGGTATCAGCTGCGGATTGACGATCAGACGCTTTTCTCAACGTTACAGCAATCGACGCAACGCAAACCGAATCCGACGCCGCGCACTGCCGCTGAGCGGGTGAAAACGTTGCTGATCCGCTTTTTGACCTCAGCTTTTTCATTGAAGCTGGAAGATCTGGCCGATGAATGGTTTGTCAGCCGGGGAACCCTGCAAAATGATATGGCTGAGGTGAGGGAGCATCTGGCTCGCTATCACCTGAATATCGAAACCAAACCGCGCTACGGTATGAAACTGTTCGGTGCAGAACTGGCGATCCGCGCCTGTCTGACCGACCTGCTGTTCCAGCTGGATGCCGAAGAACAGGCGAATCCGCTGCTGAAGGCGGAAAGTCTGGAGCCGGAAGCGCTGGTGCCGCTGACACGCTTTATGCATCAGGTGCTGACGCAGTCTTCTGTTCAGCTGACCGATGAGGGCGAGCAGTATCTGATCTTGTACTGCGCGGTGGCGATCAAACGCATTACCGGCGGTTATCCGCTGACCGATTTTGATGCAGAAGACGGAGACCCGGCGGTGAAGCAGGTTTCCGTGCGTCTGGCGGCTGAGCTCAGAAATCTGGTCGGCAAGGAAATTCCGGCCTCTGAGGAAGCTTATCTGCGGGTAAATATCGCCGCCCGCCGCGTGCAGCAAATTCTGCCGACCGACATTAATGCCGACGATGACGAAGCGCTGGTCGATTACATTCTGTCGTATATCAATTCGCACTATAACTATGATTTGCAGGGCGATAAGCAACTGCGTGCTGACCTGCTGACGCACATTAAGACCATGATTACGCGGGTGAAATATCAGATAAACATCCCGAATCCGCTGCTGAATAATATCAAACAGCATTACCCGATGGCCTATGACGTCACGCTGGCAGCGGTCTCCAGCTGGGGAAAATACACGCCCTATACGCTGAGTGAAAACGAGATTGGTTTTCTGGTGCTGCATATCGGCGTCGGGCTTGAGCGGCATTACAATATCGGTTACCAGCGGCATCCGCAGGTGATGCTGGTGTGCGACACCGGCAATTCAACCATCCGCATGATCCAGGCACAGATTAACCGTAAGTATCCGCAACTGGTGATGAAACAGGTGGTTTCGCTGCGTGATTACGAGCAGCTGGAGCATGTCGACGAAGATTTTATTATTTCCAACGCCCGCATCACCGAGAAGAATAAGCCGGTGGTGGTGCTGTCGCCATTCCCGACCGAATACCAGATGGAACAGCTCGGTAAGCTGGTGCTGGTCGACCGCACACGGCCTTATATGCTGGAAAAATTCTTCGACGAAAAACACTTCATGATCGTCAAAGAGCCGATGACGCAGGCGGAGTTGTTCCGCCATGTGTGTTCACAGCTGGAAGAAGAAGGATATGTCGATCAGGCGTTTTACCCGTCGGTGGTCGAGCGTGAGGAGATTGTCTCGACCATGCTGGGCGAAGGGATTGCGCTGCCGCACTCTCTGGGACTGCTGGCGAAGAAAACCGTGGTGATTACGCTGCTCTCGCCGCAGGGCATTGCCTGGGGAGAAGGGGAAACCGCGCACGTGATTTTCCTGCTGGCGATCAGTAAGGCGGATTACGAAGAAGCGATGGCGATTTACGATTTGTTCGTGACGTTTGTGCGGGAACGGTCGATGAGCCGTTTGCTGAGCAGTGAGAATTTTGAAAGCTTCAAGGCCATTGCAATCGACTGTTTAAGCCGCATTTAGCCTGCGTCCTTGACGCCGCAGCGGCGTTCGTTCACCCGAATCACTGACTGATGTCAGCTCATCGGGATTAATGAGCCTCGTCCCTGAGGCTCACCCTGCGGGCCAGCGCGAGCGCTGTTCAAATCGGTTCCTGACCGATTTGTCTTTCGCTTGCTGCAACGCCAATGACTATGGCTAAGAGTGAAGGGGCTTAGTCTTCGTCAAATCCTGAATTGATCAGATTTACCACTGCCGTCAATGCCTGTTCTTCATCTGGCCCGGTGGCTTCGATTTCGATTTTCTGACCTTTCGGGGAATCAAGCATCAGCAGCGCGATCACGCTGCTGGCTTCCGCTTCAATGCCTGTGCCGTTGCGCAGCATCACTTCTGATTCAAAGCTCTGCACCAGTTCAAACAACTTCATCGCCGGACGGGCATGCATCCCTAACCGGTTTTTGATTTCTACCGTTTGTTTTACCGTCATGATTTACGTTTTTCCAGCGTGCGATGGCGGGATTGCACGTTCTTCCCGCGGGAACGGAAATAGTCGGCCAGTTGCTCTGCGATATACACCGAACGGTGTTTACCGCCGGTACAACCAATGGCGACGGTCAGATAGCTGCGGTTGTTGGTTTCCAGCATCGGCAGCCATTGTTCAAGGTAGCTGCGGGTCTGGTAGATAAAGTTGTGCACTTCGGTATGACGGTCGAGGAACGCCGCCACCGGTTTGTCGAGGCCGGTCATCGGACGCAGTTTCGGATCCCAGTGCGGGTTCGGCAGGAAACGTACGTCGAACACGTAATCCGCATCAATCGGAATACCGTGTTTGAAACCAAAGGATTCGAAGACCATCGTCAGTTCACGTTCGCGTTTACCCAGCAGGCGGGTACGCAGCATTTCTGCCAGTTCGTGAACGGACATTTCGGACGTGTCGATGATGAGATCAGCAGACGAACGCAGAGGCTCGAGCAAGTCGGCTTCTTCATCAATAGCACTTTCGAGGGAGAGATTTTTGCTGGAAAGCGGGTGCAGACGACGGGTGTCGCTGTAGCGGCGGATCAGCGTGTTGCGGTCGGCATCAAGGAACAACAGCTGCGGTGAGAAGCTCTCCGGCAGTTGTGACATCGCGTACTCATAAACTTCCGGGGTTTCCGGCATGTTACGCACGTCGATGCTGACGGCCGCTGACGTATTACGTTCAACGAGGGTCTGGGCAAGCTGCGGCAATAACACCACCGGCAGGTTATCCACACAGTAAAAACCCATGTCTTCCAATGCCCGTAGGGCAACCGATTTCCCGGAACCGGAACGGCCGCTGACAATCATCAGCACCATGGTGTCACTCCCCTGGCATTCAGTGTTCAGAATTCATTTTCCCGGCACCGTACCGGGAATCAGCAATTTATTCGTTTTCAGTCATTATCTGGAACAGTTCTTCATCGCTCTGCGCACCACGAAGGCGGCGACACACTGTTTTATCAGCTAATTTCTTAGCCACCAAAGATAATGTATGTAAATGGGTTTTACATTGATCTGCCGGTACCAGCAAGGCAAAAAGTAAGTCTACCGGCTGATTATCGATGGCATCAAAAGCGATCGGTTGTTCCAGCTGAATGAACACGCCGACGGCACGTAACGTATCTTCTTCCAGCTTACCGTGCGGGATGGCGATCCCGGCACCGATCCCGGTGCTGCCCATGCGTTCACGGGTCAAAATAGCGTCGAAAATCACCTGTGGCGACAAATTCAGTTGTCTGGCGGCCAGTTCGCTGATGATTTCCAGTGCGCGTTTTTTGCTGGCGCAATGAACGCCGCTTTTGGTGCATTCGGCATTAAGCACCGACGTTAATTGCATTGCTATATCGTTGATCATGTCATCTTTCACTTTTGCGCTGTTTCACCCTTAAAGCTATATCGGCTCGTTTCCCGAAGGTCACAAGCCGATGCCCGAAGGTTTGTAGCACAGGGTTGGCTACATGAATGTCAGTGCTGTTTCAGTTTGTCTTTATGTTTATTCAGCTGGCGGGCCAGTTTATCAACCAGTCCGTCAATCGCTGCGTACATATCCTGATGTTCCGAGGTGGCATGTAACTCGCCTCCATTCACATGCAAAGTCGCTTCGGCAACTTTTTGCACCTTTTCCACGCTCAACACCACATACACCTGATTAATCCTGTCGAAATACTGCTCTAGCTTGGCCAGCTTCGACGTGATGAACTCTCTCAGGGGATCCGTGATCTCAATGTGATGTCCGGTAATGTTGAGCTGCATAATGTCTTCCTTCTCTGTTGAGGTCAAACTAACTGTTTACGTTGGTTTGAGGGCGGGATGGACAAAGACTCTCGGTATTTGGCGACGGTTCGTCGTGCAACCATAATTCCCTGATCGGAAAGCAGGGTCGCTAACTTACTGTCACTGAGCGGTTTTACAGGATTCTCCGCTGCGATTAATTTCTTCACCAGCGCCCGGATGGCGGTTGACGATGCCTCGCCGCCGCTGTCTGTACTGACATGGCTGGAAAAGAAATACTTCAGTTCGAAAATGCCACGCGGGCTGTGCAGGAACTTCTGCGTCGTGACGCGTGAAATCGTCGATTCGTGCATTTCTACGGCGCTGGCGATATCGGCCAGCACCATAGGTTTCATAAATTCTTCACCCAGTTCAAAGAACGCCTGCTGTTGCTCAACGATACAGCGCGTGACTTTCAGCAGCGTGTCGTTACGGCTTTCCAGGCTTTTGATTAACCATTTGGCTTCCTGCAGATTGCTGCGGATAAACTGCCCGT
Source organism: Rahnella sp. ATs2 (assembly GCF_051851855.1). Lineage (NCBI taxonomy): Bacteria > Pseudomonadati > Pseudomonadota > Gammaproteobacteria > Enterobacterales > Yersiniaceae > Rahnella > Rahnella sp. ATs2. Next base: position 132,225 of record NZ_JBLYPL010000001.1, read on the forward strand.
CGCTGTCGCTGCGTGCGGAATTCCCCATCGCGGCGTACTGCTGGTTAATCTTCAGACGCGGAATGCTGTCCGAATTGAGTTCAACCGTCCAGACTCCTGACACTTTGCGCACCAGCACATCCGGGATCACGTATTCGGATTCGCCGGTGTTGATCGACTGGCCCGGACGCGGATCAAGAGACTGGATCAGGAGCATCGCTCCTTTCAGTGTATCTTCTTTTAACCGGGTTGATCGCATAAGTGCGCGGAAATCATGGTTCGCCAGCAAATCCAGATGTTCGCTGATGATAAGACGGGCTTCGGTGATGAAAGGCGTGTCGGTCGCATACTGGGAAAGCTGGATCAGCAGGCAGTCGCGCAGGTCGCGCGCGGCCACGCCGACCGGGTCAAAACGCTGTACGCGTTTGAGCACGGCTTCCACTTCGTCCATCGTGACGTTTTCATCCCCGATGCTTTCCAGAATGTCGTCAAGAGAAACGGTGAGGTAACCGGTGTCATCGACCGCATCGACAATGGACGTCGCAATCGCCGCATCAGTATCTGAGAACGGCGTCAGCTCGACCTGCCACATCAGGTAATCCTGAAGAGTCTGGGTGGTTTCACCCTGATAAATCGGCAGCTCGTCGTCGCTGTAATCATTACCGGTGCCGGAAGGCGTGCCCGCGGTATAGATTTCATCCCAGGTCGCATCCAGCGGCAGCTCTTCGGGCATGTCTTTTTGCTCGAGCGCTTCGCGGGTATCTAACCCTTCGCTGTCGGTGGCTTCTACCGAGTCGATTTCTTCATGAAGGTCGGTTTGTTCCAGCAGAGGGTTGCTCTCCAGCGCGAGTTGGATCTCCTGTTGGAGCTCAAGCGTGGACAATTGCAACAGGCGGATGGCCTGTTGTAACTGTGGAGTCATTGCCAGTTGTTGGCTGAATCTGAGTTGCAAACCTTGCTTCATATCTTGGCTTTATTTCCGTTGATGAGTGAAAACGGCAACACTTCTGTCAGAGACGGCCTGTTTCATTTTAAGGCGAAACAGGCACGGTTCCGGCGGCACAGATCACAGACGGAATTCTTCACCAAGATAAACGCGTTTAACTTGTTCATCAGCAAGAATATCGGCTGGCGTGCCGTGGGCGATTAACTTGCCCTGACTGACGATGTAAGCGCGTTCACACACGTCGAGCGTTTCGCGAACGTTATGGTCGGTGATCAGTACGCCGAGGCCACTGTCACGCAAATGCTCAATGATTTTTTTGATGTCGATAACTGAAATCGGGTCAACACCGGCGAACGGTTCATCCAGCAGGATGAATTTAGGGTTCGCCGCCAGCGCACGGGCGATTTCAACACGACGGCGTTCACCACCGGACAGTGACTGACCGAGGTTATCGCGCAAATGAGAAATATGGAACTCTTCCATCAGTTCATTGGCGCGATCGTTACGCTGTTCTTTGTTCAGATCGTCGCGGATCTGCAACACGGCCATCAGGTTATCAAACACGCTGAGGCGGCGGAAAATGGACGCTTCCTGAGGAAGATAGCCAATACCGCGACGGGCGCGGGTATGCAATGGCAACAAGCTGATGTCTTCGTCATCGACGATAATACGGCCTGCATCACGCTGCACAATGCCGACGACCATGTAAAACGTCGTAGTTTTACCGGCACCGTTTGGCCCTAATAACCCGACGATTTCGCCGGAGTTGACCATCAGGCTGACATCTTCAACGACCTTGCGGCCTTTGTAGGCTTTTGCCAGATTCTCTGCGATTAATTTAGCCATAAAAATCAGTTACTCTTTTTGGTCGGCTGGCCCGCCGCTGCAGGTGTTTTCTGTTGCAGCTGCGAAGGAACCAGAACGGTCGTCACACGGTTGCCTTTATCACTGAAGGCTTCCATTTGCTGTTTCTGCACCAGATAAGTAATACGGTCGCCTTTCACGTTGCTGTCGAGCTGTTCAAGGTAAGCGTTACCGGTCAGGGTCACCAGATCGTTTTCCACTTCATAGCGGACTTTCTGCGCATGGCCTTTTACCGGCTTGCCGTTGTCCTGCATCTGATAGAAGGTCACCGGATTACCGTAACCTTCAACCACTTCTTTGCCGGAAACGCCTTGCGGGCGGATGACGACAACTTTGTCCGCTTTAACCTGGATCGTACCCTGGTTTACCACCACATTACCGGTAAAGGTCGCGGTATTGGTATTCACGTCCAGCGCCTGATTAGCCGAATCAATGGTAATCGGTTTGGTCGTGTCATCTTTCAGGGCGAATGCCGGAACGCTGACGGCTAACAATGAGCTGACGATCAGGAGATTACGGATTTTATTTTTTGCTTTGAATTTCATAAGAGGTCGTTACCTTTTCGATCAGCTCTGCTGTTTTATCACGCAGATTACCACGCATTTTCATGCCGTTAGATGTAAAACCTGTGCCATAAAGCGTTACTTCATCATCTGAGGCAACGTCCTGTGTCGTCAGGTTAACCCGTGCATTGTCCGTTTTGATTCTTTGCAACTGAGAAGTCTCAGGTGTCAGGCTGTCTGCCTGCACATGCCCGTAAAGATAGAGCATTTTATCCTGAGTCAGCTTGGCCTTGTCAGAATGCAGCACCCACGTCGGGACTTTGTTCTTGTCGTACATGGTCGCTACCGGATTAGTAAACCATGTCACCTGATCAGTGGTGTAATATTTCACCTGATCTGAAACCAGTTTATACGTCAGGCTACCCAGCGGATCGTACACCATCGTGACGGTGTGGGAGCTCTGGTAGGTCGGATCCTGATCGTTGACCGCCGGCTGGACGTCATCGCTGTTGTCAGACATTGACCAGCCGATCAGCACCAGAACGATGGCTGTCAGCGCCAGAATAATCCAAAGTCTTGTTTTACTCATATCGACAGCCCTTTGGCGTCCTCCAGCTTACCCTGTGCCAGTAAAATCAAATCGCACAATTCGCGTACTGCACCACGTCCGCCGGCAATTCGGGTGACATAATGCGCTTTCGGCAACAGGATGGGATGCGCGTCCTGAACGGCCACGGAAAGACCAACTTCAGCCATAACCGGCCAGTCGATCAGGTCATCACCGATGTAGGCCACTTCTTCGGCCCGCAAAGACAGTGTATCTAACAGTTCGCGGAAGGCCAAAAGCTTATCCGATTGTCCCTGGTACAAGTGGCGTATACCGAGGGTTTCAGCGCGATCTTCCAGTAATTTCGCATTGCGGCCTGTAATAATCGAGACCTCAATGTCCGAAGTCAGCAGGCAGCGGATACCGTAACCGTCGCGAACGTTAAAACTTTTCAGCTCTTCTCCCTGATTTCCCATGTAGATCAGGCCATCAGACATCACGCCATCTACATCGCAAATCAGCAGGCGGATAGCTTTCGCCCGTTCCAGCACTTGCGTGCTGACCGGACCGTAGCAAGTTTCCACCAGGGCTGCGCTATTACTCATTCAGGGGATTCCTCAATTAAACTACGCCAGCGCGCAGCATGTCGTGCATATGTAACACACCCAGCAACTGGTCACCATCAGCAACCATCACGCAGGTTATGTTTTTTTCCTGCATTAAATTCAGCGCATCCACCGCCAGAAGAGAAGGGCGGACGCGGATACCCCCGGTCGTCATGACATCGGCAATCGAGGCTTCGTTGATGTTAACGCCCATATCGAAAATGCGGCGTAAATCACCATCGGTAAAGATACCTTCGATCCGCATCAGGTCGTTGCAGATAACTGTCATGCCGAGATTCTTGCGGGTGATTTCCAGCAAGGCATCACGCAAAGAAGCGTCACGGCTGACATGCGGAATTTCATCACCGGTGTGCATGATATCGCTCACGCGCAGTAAGAGCTTGCGACCCAGTGCTCCGCCCGGATGGGAAAGGGCGAAGTCTTCGGGTGTGAAACCGCGAGCTTCCAGTAAAGCCACCGCCAGCGCATCGCCCATGACCAATACCGCCGTGGTGCTGCTGGTCGGTGCCAGACCCAGCGGGCAGGCTTCTTTGGGGACTTTCACGCAAAGATGCACATCAGCCGCTTTGCCCATGGTGCTTTCCGGATTAGACGTCATGCAGATAAGCGTGATGTCCAGACGTTTGAGTACCGGGATCAGCCCGAGAATTTCATGTGCTTCACCGGAATTGGAAATCAGGATCACAACGTCCTGTTTCGACACCATGCCCAGATCACCGTGGCTGGCTTCGCCCGGATGGACAAAGAAAGCCGGTGTGCCGGTGCTGGCAAAGGTCGCTGCCATCTTGCGACCAATGTGGCCGGATTTGCCCATGCCCATCACGACGACTTTGCCGTTGCAGGCGAAGATTTTTTCGCATGCACGGGTAAAATCGCCGTTAATGTATTGATCTAACTGCTCAAGTCCTTCACGTTCTGTTTTCAGCACATCACGCCCGACGGCCTGAAAATCAAAGTCGGAGGCGAAGTTAACGTTAGCCATAGTCAGTTCCTGACAAAGTTCAGAAGGCAATGCTGTCCGGTAACAGGAACAGAACCGCCATATAGGCGATAAATCCACACAGTAACAGTGCGCCGGCGAGATGGCCGATACGGTGTTTACGCATCAGGCACAGCCCGGAAAGCACGATACTGACCGCCAGCATGACCCAGTAATCGCGATGAAACGCGTCCGGGTTGAACGAGCCTGGCGCAACCAGCGCGGGTAATCCCAGCACCAGACAGGTATTAAAAATATTCGCACCAATGATATTGCCCAGTGCGATATCATCTTCGCCCTTAATGGCACCGGCGATAAACGTCGCGAGTTCCGGCAGACTGGTGCCGATGGCGATAACCGTCAGGCCAATCACCAGTTCGCTGACGCCAAAGTAACGGGCAATCACTGTACTGTTGTCGACAATCATGCCCGACGCCAGCGGCATGATGATAAAGCCCAGTGCCAGCCACAGAAATGCCACGGTGTTGCTGCTGTCCTGAGGAAGTTCGGACATCTGTTCGTACGTCAGCGTATCCAGCCCTTCTTTTTCGGCCGCGCGGGCGATTTTTATCACCAGCATCATAAACACGGCGGCACTGGCCAGCAGCAGAACGCCGTCAAACCGGCTGAGTTCTCCGTCACTTAGCACAAAACCACAGAGTGCTGTGACCAGTAACAATAAAGGGAGTTCGCGGCGTAATATATCAGAACGAACGGAAAGTGGATGAATCAGGGCTGCACCGCCCAAAATCAGAAGAATATTAATGATATTCGAACCAATTGCGTTTCCGACGGCCAAATCCATCTGATCATTGATGGCGGCTGTGGTAGAAACCACCAGTTCCGGGAGAGATATTCCGACGCCGACGACGGTCATGCCAATCACCAGCGGAGGTATGCCTATTGAGCGTGCCAACACTGCGGCTCCGTACACCAGACGATCGGCGGCGTAAACTAACAGTAACAAGCCGACAATCATCAGTACGATAGCGAGAAGCATGAAACATCCTTTATTGGGTATAATGCGAGGTTCGTTGCCTTTGCAGGCAGGCGATTCCTTCGTCAACATGAGCTAAGGCAACATTTTCTCTGAAAACAAGGCCTGCAGGTTCCTGTATGTTAGACGATGAAGGCTTTTAATTTAAAATGATAATTCATCGATTTTGACCGTCTGGGGCGGAAAAGTAAAACGATGGCAACTTTGGTAACGAAACCGGGGTAAGTTTTTGTAAAAATACCAAAGTTATACGACACCCCATCTGGGTCAGACGTATTCTTAGCGAAAGTATTCCGAAGGGATAAACTGAATGAGTCAAAGCGAATCGAATCTGGTTGAGATCAAGGGCATGAGCTTCGTGCGCGGCGATCGTCCCATTTTCGAAGAGATCAATATGACCGTGCCACGAGGCAAAGTCACCGCCATTATGGGGCCTTCGGGGATCGGTAAAACCACCTTGCTGCGCCTGATCGGCGGGCAACTTGCGCCAAGTAGTGGGGAAATCTGGTTCGACGGAGACAACATTCCGACGTTGTCACGCCGTAAGCTGTACGAATCCCGCAAGAAAATGAGCATGTTGTTTCAGTCCGGTGCATTGTTTACTGACCTGACGGTGTTCGAGAATGTCGCGTTCCCGTTGCGTGAGCACAGTAAATTACCGGAAGAACTGCTGCGCAGCACCGTGACCATGAAACTCGAAGCGGTAGGGTTACGCGGTGCCGGCGACCTGATGCCTGCTGAGTTGTCTGGCGGGATGGCGCGTCGTGTAGCACTGGCGCGTGCGATTGCGCTTGATCCGGAACTCATCATGTTTGATGAGCCTTTTGTGGGTCAGGATCCGATCACTATGGGCGTGCTGGTGAAGCTTATCGATGAACTTAACCATGCGCTGGGCGTGACGTGTATCGTCGTCTCTCATGACGTACCTGAAGTACTCAGTATTGCGGATTATGCGTATATTGTGGCGGCACAGCATGTCATTGCTGAAGGTACACCAGAGGAATTGCAAAATAACCCTGATCCGCGAGTTCGCCAGTTCCTCGACGGTATTGCCGACGGACCGGTGCCTTTCCGTTTTCCTGCCGGTGATTACAAAACCGAGCTGCTCGGATAATGGAGTTCCTGATAAATGTACCTTGTTTTGAAAATAAATAGGGCCTTAGCCTCTGTCGGGCGCCGCGGAATAAACACCTGTGCGTCTTTTGGCCGTGCCGGTCTGATGCTCTTTCGGGCGTTGGTCGGTAAGCCGCAATTTGCCAAACAATGGCCGCTGCTGATCAAGCAGCTCTACAGCGTTGGCGTGCTTTCCCTGCTGATCATCCTGGTTTCCGGCCTGTTTATCGGCATGGTACTGGGCTTGCAGGGATACCTGATTTTAACCACCTACAGCGCTGAGGCCAGCCTCGGTATGATGGTGGCGCTTTCCCTGCTGCGTGAGCTGGGTCCTGTGGTAACGGCGCTGCTGTTTGCTGGTCGTGCGGGTTCTGCCCTGACCGCTGAGCTGGGGCTGATGAAGGCCACCGAGCAAATTTCCAGTCTGGAAATGATGGCTATCGATCCGCTGCGCCGCGTTGTGGCACCGCGTTTCTGGGCTGGCCTGATTTCCATGCCTCTGCTGACGGCGATTTTTGTCGCAGTCGGGATCTGGGGCGGCTCGCTGGTCGGCGTGGACTGGAAAGGCATCGATAGCGGATTCTTCTGGTCAGCGATGCAAACTTCCGTAGACTGGCGGACTGACCTGCTTAACTGCCTGATTAAAAGCCTTGTTTTCGCTATCACAGTGACCTGGATTGCGTTGTTCAATGGCTATGATGCGATACCGACGTCCGAAGGGATCAGCCGGGCAACGACACGTACTGTGGTGCATTCGTCACTGGCGGTGCTGGGATTGGATTTTGTGCTGACAGCACTGATGTTTGGAAATTAAACCATGCAAACGAAAAAGAGTGAAATCTGGGTAGGCGCATTTTTGATCATCGCACTGATTGCGGTGTTATTCCTGTGCCTGAAAGTGGCCGACATCCGTTCTATCGGCTCTGACCCGACTTACCGCATTTCTGCGGACTTCGACAATATCGGCGGCCTGAAAAGCGGTTCTCCGGTCAAAGTCGGCGGTGTGGTGATTGGTCGCGTCAGCAGCATATCGCTTGATAAAAACTATTCTCCACGCGTAGAAATGGATATTGACCAGAAGTACAACCAGATCCCGAGTACCAGTACGCTGGCTATCCGCACCTCTGGTTTACTGGGCGAGCAATTCCTGGCGCTGAACATTGGTTTTGAAGACCCTGACATGGGAACGACTATCCTTAAAAACGGTGGCGTCATTCAGGACACCAAATCGGCGCTGGTTCTCGAAGACCTGATTGGCCAGTTCCTTTATAAGAGCGGCGACGGGAAAGCGGATCCGGATGCAGGGTCTGCGACCGCAGCACCCGCGGGCGATTCTGCCCCTGCGCCAGACGCTAACACGGCTCCACAACCGGCTGCTCATTAAGAACTTGCTACTACGGATTCTCCATCAAAGAGGAAATGATTATGTTTAAACGTTTAGTGATCGCCGCACTGCTGGTGGTTATGGCTCCGCTGGCCAATGCCGCGGTTGATAAAACCAACCCTTACAGCGTGATGAATGAAGCGGCGAACAAAACCTTCACCCGCCTCAAAACCGAACAGCCGAAAATCAAGCAGGATCCTAACTACCTGCGCCAGATCGTGCGTGAAGAACTGCTGCCGTACGTGCAGATCAAATACGCCGGTGCGCTGGTGTTAGGTCGCTACTATCAACAGGCGACCCCTGCACAACGTGAGGCGTATTTCGCTGCGTTCTCTGACTATCTGCAACAGGCTTATGGTCAGGCGCTGGCGATGTACAACGGCCAGAACTATACCGTACAGCCGGAACAGTCTTACGCAGATAAAGACATCATTGCTATCCGCGTGACCATTACCGATCCGAACGGTCGTCCGCCAGTGCGTCTGGATTTCCAGTGGCGTAAAAACAGCCGTACCGGCGAATGGCAGGCATACGACATGATCGCCGAAGGCGTCAGTATGATTTCGACCAAGCAAAACGAATGGGTGGATATCCTGCGTCAGAAAGGGATTGATGGTCTGACTGCGCGTCTGAAACAAGCTGCTGCAGAACCGATTACCCTGGATAAAAAATGAGTGAAGCATTGCGCTGGGAATCGCAGCCGCCGCGACTGACGTTGCACGGTGAACTGGATCGCGAAACGCTGGTCCCCTTCTGGGATGCGCGCAAAAAGCTGATGTCCGGGATTACCTGTCTGGATGTTTCCGGGCTGGAGCGTGTGGATTCTTCCGGTCTGGCGCTGTTAGTGCATTTGCGTGAAGAGGCCAGCCAGCAGGGCGTTTCTCTGACGGTGGCTGGTATCACCGACAGACTGAATACTCTGATTGCGCTCTACAATCTGCAGGACATTATTCCGGCTGCCTGAGCAAATAAGCCAGCAGTTCCGGTAAGTTAGGCGGCTGAAGACGTACCGTCGCCTGACGCTCTCCAAAGCCCCTGTGCGAAACTCTTGCTCAGGGGCTTTTTCGTGGTTTAAGAATTGCGCCGATCCCTATAAGATATCGGGCTGTTATGATTCTTCAGAAGAATAGATCCCCTATGGAAACGAGTGAAATTAAAGATGTGCTGATGAACGCATTGGCACTGGACGAAGCCCACATTACTGGCGATGGCAGTCATTTTCAGGCCATTGTCGTTGGTGCGATGTTTGATGGCATGAGCCGCGTGAAAAAACAACAGACCGTTTACGCCCCGCTGATGGAATACATCGCCGACAACCGAATCCACGCACTGTCTATCAAGGCTTATACCCCTGAAGAATGGGCGCGTGACCGTAAACTGAGCGGTTTATAAGACTGCCGGAGTTCCGGCAGCTTCCTCATATCTGACCTGTCGTTTAAATGAATAGAGAGCAGTCATAATGGATAAATTTCGTGTACAGGGTGGGACTCGTCTAAGCGGCGAAGTCACTATCTCTGGTGCAAAAAATGCAGCACTTCCTATTTTGTTTGCCGCACTGCTTGCTGAAGAACCTGTTGAACTCCAGAACGTTCCTCACCTGAAAGATATCGATACCACCATCAAACTGCTGAGCCAGCTGGGCACCAAAATCGAACGTAACGGTTCGGTCTTTGTGGATGCCAGTGCGGTAAACGAGTTTTGTGCGCCATACGATCTGGTGAAAACCATGCGTGCTTCCATCTGGGCGCTGGGTCCGCTGGTGGCGCGTTTTGGTCGTGGCGAAGTTTCCCTGCCGGGCGGTTGTGCTATCGGCGCACGTCCTGTTGACCTGCACATCACCGGTCTGGAACAACTGGGCGCAACGATCGTGCTGGAAGAAGGCTACGTGAAAGCGTCCGTAGACGGTCGGCTGAAAGGCGCACACATCGTGATGGATAAAGTCAGCGTTGGCGCGACAGTCACCATCATGAGTGCCGCCACACTGGCCGAAGGCACCACCATTATTGAAAACGCCGCACGTGAGCCGGAAATCGTTGATACTGCGAATTTCCTGAATACGCTGGGCGCGAAAATCACCGGCGCGGGCACCGACAGAATCACCATCGAAGGCGTTGCACGTCTGGGTGGCGGTGTTTATCGCGTAGTGCCTGACCGTATTGAAACCGGGACTTTCCTGGTGGCGGCGGCGATTTCCGGTGGCAAAATTGTCTGCCGTGAAGCCCGTCCTGATACGCTGGATGCCGTTCTGGCGAAACTGCGTGAAGCTGGCGCTGAAATCGAAGTGGGCGAAGACTGGATCAGTCTCGACATGCATGGCAAACGTGCCAAAGCGGTAACGTTCCGTACTGCGCCGCATCCGGGCTTCCCGACTGACATGCAGGCACAGTTCAGCCTGCTGAACCTGGTGGCTGAAGGCACAGGTGTTATCACTGAAACCATCTTCGAAAACCGTTTCATGCATATTCCTGAGCTGATCCGTATGGGTGCTCACGCTGAAATCGAAGGCAGCACTCTGATTTGTCATGGCGTTGAAAAACTGTCTGGCGCTCAGGTGATGGCGACCGATTTGCGCGCTTCCGCCAGCCTGGTTCTGGCCGGTTGTATCGCAGAAGGCGTGACCGTCGTTGACCGTATTTATCACATTGATCGTGGCTATGAGCGTATCGAAGATAAACTGCGTCAGCTGGGTGCAAAAATCGAGCGTTTTAAAGGCGAGTAATTCCTGAGCCTGACGCAATAAAAAAGCCGGAAGGGGAGACCTTTCCGGCTTTTTTTGTGTGTTCAGCGGCTATCAGTGATCAGGATATTCCTGCACGGTGACCTGCAAGGTCAGCTGCTGGCCGTCCCGAATGATTTTAACTGGGATCACCGTGCCAGGGCGGACTTCCGCCACCTGATCCATCGTCTCAATCGCGGAAACAGCCGGTTTATTATTCACGTTAACAATCACATCCCGCACCTGCATACCCGCATTTGCCGCCGGACCGTTCGGGGTGACTTCATTAACCACAATCCCCTGAATGCGATCCAGTCCGCTGTTCGGCCCGTGCAGAGGCGATACCTCGCGGCCGCTGATGCCGATATAACCGCGAATGACGCGACCATCACGAATAAGCTTGCCCATCACTTTGGTGGCCAGCGCTGTCGGGATTGCAAAGCCAATGCCTTCCGGCGTCGCACCGTCATTACTCTGGTCAAATGACAGCGTATTAATCCCCATCAGCTCACCCAGTGAGTTCACCAGCGCACCGCCGGAGTTCCCCTGGTTGATTGAGGCATCGGTTTGCAGGAAGTTCTGGCGACCGGACGGGCTCAGACCGATACGACCGGTGGCACTGATAATGCCTTGTGTGACGGTCTGCCCGAGATTATACGGGTTCCCAATCGCCATCACGACATCACCGACATGCGGAGTCCTGTGTGAGTTAATCGGGATCACCGGCAGATTACCGGCGTTGATTTTGAGTACCGCCAGGTCAGTCAGGCTGTCAGAACCCACCAGCAAGGCTTCAAATACGCGGCCATCTTGTAGCGCCACGATGATCTGATCGGCATTATTAATGACATGTTTGTTGGTCAGGATATAGCCATTGTCATTCATGATAACGCCGGAACCCAGCGTGCGAATGGCCAGTTCGTTTTGCGAACTGTTGCCCATGTTGCGGTTATAGACGTTCACGACGGCAGGAGCCGCGTGACGAACGCCCGAGTTATAGCTGACAGGTTCTTCGCTGGTTTGGGTGAAATTGCGTTCGAACAGCGGGTCTGTGATGTTTTTACGCAACATAGGTACCGCCGCCAGCAAAATGCCAGCAACAATCAGGCCGATAACAGCGGATCTCAATAGCTTAACAAACATGGGTGTATGGGATGCGAGATAAAAAGTGAGGGAAGAATAGCATGAGTTAATCGGACGCAGCAGCACCTGCGTCCGATTTTCAACGCTTTACGGCATGAATAAGTAGATATTCTGCCCTTTACGCACAATGCTCAGCGCAATCAGGTCCGGTTTGCTTTCCAGAATTTTGCGGAAGGCGGCAAGATTCTCAAGCGGCTCACGGTTTACGCCGATAATCACATCGTCTTTTTGCAGACCTATCTGATCAGCCGGTGTGCCTTTCTTCACGTCATCGACATGCACGCCTTTAGCATTTTTATCTGCCGGATCGCTGAGTGTCACACCCTGCAAGGCAGGATTGAGTTTCTCAATGCTGACTTCCACGGCCGGGCTTTTATCCAGCGTGACGTTCACGGTCATCGGTTTGCCATCGCGCAGCAAACCAATCTGCATGGTAACGCCCGGACCGGCGGTACCGACTTTTGCACGTAATTCTGCAAAGCTGCTCAGCTTTTTGCCCTGAAGTGTGACCAGCACGTCACCGGATTTAATCCCGGCTTTTGCTGCCGCCGAATCAGGCAGCACTTCATTGACGAATGCGCCACGCTGGCTGTCGAGTTTAAATGCCTGTGCCAGTTCCGCCGTCATTTCACTGCCGCGGATCCCCAGCAGGCCACGTTTCACTTCGCCGAATTCAATCAGCTGATGGCTGAGGTTTTTCGCCATATTCACCGGGATGGCAAAGCCGATACCGACGCTGCCACCCTGGGAAGAAATAATGGCGGTATTGATGCCAATCAGTTCACCTTTCAGGTCGAGCAGGGCACCGCCGGAGTTGCCGCGGTTAATCGAGGCATCGGTCTGAATAAAGTTTTCCAGCCCTTCAAGGTTCAGGCCGCTGCGACCGAGAGCAGACACAATACCGGACGTCACGGTCTGACCGAGCCCGAAGGGGTTGCCGACGGCGACCGCAAAATCGCCCACGCGCAGATTATCTGAATCAGCCATGGTGATTTGTGTGAGATTTTTCGCATCGATCAGCTGGATGACGGCGATGTCAGACTGATCGTCTTTACCGATGAGCTTGGCTTTATATTCGCGGCCATCGTTGAGCTGAACACTGATCTTGTCAGCGTTATTCACGACGTGATTGTTGGTGAGCACGTAGCCTTTAGCGGCATCAATAATAACGCCCGAGCCCAGACCTTCAAAAGGCTGTGGCCCTGCATTTGGCTCCGGATCTTGCTGACCAAAGAAGAATTTGTATTCCGGTGGCACATCCGCACTTGGCGGCTGCGTGCCGGAAACCTGAACGCCCACGACGGCCGGCAGCACTTTATCCAGCATCGGTGCCAGGCTTGGCAAAGGTTGTCCCTGAACTTGTGTCGGTAAAGCAGCATTCGCCATAGGCGCAGAAGCGAAAGTTAATCCAAGGCTAACAGCTAACACACTGAGCAAAAATGACTTTTTCTTCATCACGATAACTCTCTCGCTTTCTGTAAGGGACGTCAGTTATGGACAATAGAACGATGATTCACTGCACGGGAAGGGGCTTGAGAACGGCACATGCACGGAACATGTGCCGTAAATACGCCTGCATAAAGAGTATAATGCAGGCAGGAGCGTCTGTTATTTACGAACCGGACGCTCGCCACGCAACAAACCCGATGCGCCATCAGAATAATCACGCGGCATTTGTACCGGCACCTGATCGTTATCGGCTTCAGAACCGGTCAGGCGATAGTTGAACGGATTATCCTGCTCTGGCATATCAGGCAGCAGATTGTTGGAGCTCTTCGCCATATGCTGATAAAGCTGACGGTAATCTGTCGCCATGTTATCGAGCAACTCTGCGCTGCGGGCAAAATGACCCACCAGCTCCTGACGGTATTCGTCGAGTTCGGCTTTGCTTTTCTCCAGTTCGTTTTTCATGACTTGTTGATCACGTAATTTACGATTACCAAAGCGCATCGCTACCGCACCAATCGCGATACCGACCACTAATCCAATGAGTGCATACTCCCAGGTCATAATGACTCCTATTTTGACTTCGTTGTCCCGCAGGGCTTTTTCACGTAACTTTTATGACTTAACTTTTTTACACAATGGTTTTAACGTAATTGTCACACGCATTCGTCATGCAATAGCTCCACTATAACCGTTAACCTTGTCAGAGTGGAATCCTGCCGGGAAAATCGCTGCCGTCTGATGGTTTTTTAGCACACAGACAGCCGGGAAAAGCGGCGAACCTACGGCAAAAAAGCGGCTAAACGACGTGAAAAACTTAAAATTTTTTTCTCAGGGACGTTAACTAAGATGCAACCCAAATCACCACTTTTCGTTTATCAGAACGCCGTTGATGCTGGCGAGTTCCAGCCGGACGCGGTTCAGAAACAGGCTGTTGCCCAGCTCGACGCTATTTATCAGGCCTTATCTTCCCGTCCGGCGGCAGAACCTGTGACCAGCCGGGGTGGCTTGCTTGGGCGACTGTTTGGCAAAAGTGCGCCAAAAACCACGCAACGCCCGGTTCAGGGCTTATATATGTGGGGTGGCGTCGGGCGCGGCAAAACCTGGCTGATGGATTTGTTTTTCCACAGTCTGCCGGGCGAGCGCAAACTTCGTCTCCACTTTCACCGCTTTATGTTGCGCGTTCACGAAGAACTGACGCAGCTCCAGGGGCAGGAAGATCCGCTGGAAGTGATTGCCGACCGTTTCAAAGCGGAAACCGACGTGCTGTGTTTCGATGAGTTTTTTGTCTCGGATATCACCGACGCGATGCTGCTGGCGACATTGCTACAGGCGCTGTTCGCACGTGGGATCACGTTAATCGCCACGTCCAACATTCCGCCTGACTCGCTTTACCGGAACGGCCTGCAACGCGCGCGTTTCCTGCCAGCTATCGATCTGATTAAAGAATATTGCGATGTCCTGAATGTGGATGCCGGGATTGATTACCGCCTGCGTACGCTGACTCAGGCCAATTTATGGCTGACTCCGGCGGGCGGGGATACGACGGCCGCCATGCAAAGTATGCTGGGAAAACTGACCGGTAATCACAGCGGTTCGGCGGGTACTGAGGCGGTCACGCTGGAAGTGAATCACCGCCCGATGCGGGCGATTGCCGCCGTCGATGGCGTGCTGGCGATAGAATTCCATACGCTTTGTGAAGAGGCGCGCAGCCAGCTCGACTACATTGCGCTGTCAAAAATCTATCACAGCGTGCTGCTGCACAATGTGCCGGTGATGAAGGCGGACAATGAAAATTCGGCGCGACGTTTTCTGGCTCTGGTGGATGAGTTTTATGAGCGTCATGTCAAACTGGTGGTTTCTGCTGCGGCACCGATGTTTGAGATTTATCAGGGCGAGCGGCTGAAATTCGAGTATCAGCGCTGCCTGTCCCGTCTGCAGGAAATGCAAAGTGAGGAATACCTCAAGCGACCGCATCTGCCGTGATTTTTAGCTGATTATATTTTGCTCGATTTGTGATATAAGAACACGCAGTACATTCTGCATGGCGAACCCTTCTGCTGTCGTGAAGGAAATCTTCCTTTTCGTCGAAAAAGGGTTCGATCTTTGCAGGAGACTTCTCTATAATCTTGCGACCCCACGTTACTACAAAGTTTTTTTCCCGAAACTTTATAAGTGCCAGCATTGGCTATTCGAAGGGGTAGGTTTGCTGGACGATGGTCGTGTGAACCTCCAATACTTATTTTATAAACCTGGGTTCTTATGTGGTTTATAAAAACATATAGGCGTTTGGGTGTTCGCCAACGTGTAACTTTAATTGGGTAAGCTTTTAATGAAAACTTTTACAGCTAAACCGGAAACCGTACAACGTGACTGGTTCGTAGTTGACGCTACCGGCAAGACCTTAGGTCGCCTGGCCACTGAACTGGCTCGCCGTCTGCGTGGCAAACATAAAGCGGAATACACTCCGCACGTTGATACTGGTGATTACATCATCGTTCTGAACGCAGAAAAAGTTGCTGTAACCGGCAACAAGCGTAACGACAAGATTTATTACCATCACACCGGCCACATCGGTGGTATCAAGCAAGCGACCTTTGAAGAGATGATCGCTCGCCGTCCTGAACGCGTGATCGAACTCGCGGTTAAAGGCATGTTGCCAAAGGGCCCGCTGGGTCGTGCAATGTACCGCAAAATGAAAGTTTACGCGGGTAACGAGCACACTCATGCGGCGCAACAACCGCAAGTTCTTGACATTTAATTCGGGATTATAGGCAATGGCTGAAAATCAATACTACGGCACTGGTCGCCGCAAAAGCTCCGCCGCTCGTGTTTTCATCAAACCGGGTAGTGGTAACATCGTAATTAACCAGCGTAGCCTGGAACAGTACTTTGGTCGTGAAACTGCCCGCATGGTAGTTCGTCAACCACTGGAACTGGTCGACATGGTTGAGAAATTCGACCTGTACATCACCGTTAAAGGTGGTGGTATCTCCGGTCAAGCTGGTGCTATCCGTCACGGTATTACCCGTGCACTGATGGAATATGACGAAAATCTTCGTGGCGAACTGCGTAAAGCTGGCTTCGTTACTCGTGATGCTCGTCAGGTTGAACGTAAGAAAGTCGGTCTGCGTAAAGCACGTCGTCGTCCTCAGTTCTCCAAACGTTAATTTTCTGCTGCTTTGCAGCTCAGTGCTTCGGCACGAAAATCAGCGTCAAAAACCCGGTGCTTCACCGGGTTTTTTTATGCCTTTTTTTCAGCAATCGCAGGCGAAATGATCTCCTGACACACAATTCCCCACGAAATCGTCTCACCGTCCACCACAGCCCGCGTAAAATCTGGTAAACTATCACACACTTTTGTGCCTATTCGCCGAGCAGTTGACGTTGCCGCGCTTCCTGGCTGGGTTCGCCTTGCCGATGGTTGTCTATGAAACTACGGGACAAAAACTGCAGGCTGGCGATAACTCGCTGTAATATTCTAGATAAACTTGGAGGTTTTCATGGCTGTCGCTGCCAACAAACGTTCGGT
Organism: Rahnella sp. ATs2; assembly: GCF_051851855.1. NCBI lineage: Bacteria > Pseudomonadati > Pseudomonadota > Gammaproteobacteria > Enterobacterales > Yersiniaceae > Rahnella > Rahnella sp. ATs2. The sequence goes on from NZ_JBLYPL010000001.1 coordinate 149,000, forward strand.
AATGACGCTGTTTTCCGGCCCGACCGACATTTTTAGCCATCAAGTACGTATCGTACTGGCGGAAAAAGGTGTCAGTGTCGAGATCGAGCAGGTTGAGATGGATCACCTGCCGCAGGATCTTATTGACCTCAACCCTTACCGCACCGTGCCTACGCTGGTTGATCGTGAGCTGACCCTGTTCGAATCCCGCATCATCATGGAATATCTTGATGAGCGTTTCCCGCATCCACCGCTGATGCCGGTTTATCCGGTTGCCCGTGGTGAGAGCCGTCTGATGATGCACCGCATCGAAAACGACTGGTATTCGCTGATGCGTCAAGTTGAGCAAGGTTCTGCGACTGAAGCGGACGCTGCGCGTAAGCAACTGCGTGAAGAGCTGCTGGCGATTGCGCCAATCTTCTCGTACATGCCTTACTTCAAAAGCGAAGAGTTCAGCCTGGTCGATTGCTACCTGGCTCCGCTGCTTTGGCGTTTGCCAGAGCTGGGCATTGAGCTGTCAGGTGCCGGTTCTAAAGAGCTGAAAGGCTACATGACCCGCGTCTTCGAACGTGATGCTTTCCTGGCTTCCCTGACCGAAGCAGAGCGCGAAATGCGTTTGCATACCCGAGGCTAAGGTATGGAGATGACCGACATGTCTCCGCGTCGCCCCTATCTGCTGCGGGCTTTTTATGACTGGTTGCTCGACAACCAGTTAACCCCGCATCTGGTGGTTGACGTGACGATGCCTGGCGTGATGGTGCCGATGGAGTTTGCGCGTGACGGACAAATCGTTCTGAACGTTGCGCCGCGTGCTGTCGGCAATCTCGAACTGGGTAACGATGATGTACGCTTTAACGCCCGTTTTGGCGGCGTGCCGCGTAACGTATTTGTACCGATCGCTGCCGTTCTGGCGATTTACGCCCGTGAAAACGGTGCCGGTACCATGTTCGAACCTGAACCTGCTTATGAAGCTGAAGGCGCCTTTGACGGCGACCTGAGCGCGGATGAGCCGACAGAGCCGACTATGTCAGTCATTGATGGCGATTTGCCAGATGTGGCTGAAGAAGATCCGGATGATGAGCCGCCGGCTCCGCCACGCGGTGGTCGCCCGGCATTGCGTGTTGTGAAATAACAACCCGACTCAGCCCTGTTTTACGCTTAAACCCTGCGATATTCGCGGGGTTTTTTATTGCCCTGAATTCATGGGCCTCTCATTTCGCCTGTACTGATTGCGTTCGGTTAAAAAAAACGGGGCTGCCATCGCTGGCAGCCCCGTTTTTACGACAGACCGGATCAGACTTCGAGGAAGTTCATGATGCCTTCTGCTGCCTTACGGCCTTCGGCAATCGCCGTGACGACCAGATCGGAACCGCGAACCGCATCGCCACCGGCGAAGATTTTCGGGTTGCTGGTCTGGAAGGCGTTGTCGCTGCCTTCAGGGGCTACGATACGTCCCTGCGTGTCCAACTCGACGTCATGGGCTGCCAGCCATTCCATTTTGTGTGGGCGGAAACCAAACGCCATCACCACGGCATCCGCTTCCATCACATGTTCGGAACCCGCCACGATTTCTGCACGACGGCGGCCATGTGCATCCGGTGCGCCCAGTTCGGTACGCGCCATGCGCACGCCACATACGCGGCCTGAATCGTTCAGTTCGATGCTCAGCGGTTGCAGGTTGAATTTGAAATCCACACCTTCTTCGCGCGCATTCTTCACTTCACGACGCGAGCCCGGCATGTTCTCTTCATCACGACGGTATGCACAGGTCACATGGGTTGCGCCCTGACGAATTGACGTACGCACGCAGTCCATGGCGGTATCACCACCGCCCAGCACCACGACGCGTTTCTTGTCCATCGTCACGTAAGGCTCTTCCTGGCTGTCATCATAGCCCATCAGCTGCTTGGTGTTAGCGATGAGGAACGGCAGGGCATCGTACACGCCCGGCGCATCTTCGTTCGCCAGACCACCGCGCATGGACTGATAAGTGCCGACGCCGAGGAACACAGAATCGTATTCCGCCAGCAGCGCATCAATGGTGATGTCTTTGCCGACTTCCGTATTGAGCTGGAATTCGATACCCATCTCAGTGAAGATTTCGCGACGCTTGGTCATCACTGATTTTTCCAACTTGAAGGCCGGAATACCGAAAGTCAGCAGGCCGCCGATTTCCGGATGGCGATCGTAAACCACCGCCTTCACACCGTTACGGGTCAGCACGTCCGCACAAGCCAGACCTGCCGGACCTGCACCGATGATCGCTACACGTTTGCCGGTTGGCTGCACGTGAGACATATCCGGACGCCAGCCCATCTCGATGGCTTTGTCGTTGATGTAGCGCTCGATATTACCGATGGTGACCGCACCGAACTCATCGTTCAGGGTGCAGGAACCTTCGCACAGACGGTCCTGCGGGCAAACGCGTCCGCAGACTTCCGGCAGGCTGTTGGTCTGGTGCGCGAGGTCGGCGGCTTCCATGATGCGACCTTCGTTCGCCAGCTTCAGCCAGTTCGGAATGTAGTTGTGAACCGGGCATTTCCATTCGCAGTAAGGGTTACCACAGGACAGACAGCGGTCTGCCTGCGATGCGGCCTGAGTTGCTGAGAACGGCTCGTAAATTTCCACAAACTCAATTTTACGGATCTTCAGCGCTTTTTTCGGCGGATCAACACGCTGTAAGTCGACAAATTGATAAACGTTTTGACTCATCTTAACCTCTTACTGCGCTTGTACCCGCAGCTCAGCTGCGGAACGACTACGGTGACCCAACAATGCTTTGACATCACTGGACTTCGGTTTTACCAGGGCAAATTTAGGCGCCCATTCCGGCCAGTTCGCCAAAATTTCTTCACCACGGGTCGATGCGGTCAACTGTACGTGTTCGATGATCAAACCGCGCAGATGCTCTTCATGGATAGCCAGTTCGGCCACTTCCAGGACTTCAACCAGCTCCGGGTTAACACGTTTGCGGAATTCGCCGTCTTCATCAAGAACGTAAGCGAAACCACCGGTCATGCCTGCGCCGAAGTTGACGCCGGTACGACCCAGCACACACACAATACCGCCGGTCATGTATTCACAACCGTTATCGCCAATGCCTTCGACGACAGTGATCGCACCGGAGTTACGGACTGCGAAGCGTTCACCCGCACGACCCGCTGCAAACAACTTACCGCCGGTTGCGCCGTACAGACAGGTGTTACCGATGATGCTGGCTTCGTGGCTGCGGAACGCGGAACCGATTGGCGGACGGATGGCAATACGGCCACCGGCCATGCCTTTGCCCACGTAGTCGTTCGCGTCGCCGGTCAGCATCAAATCGACTCCGCCTGCGTTCCAGACGCCGAAGCTCTGGCCCGCGGTACCGTTGAAGTTAATACGCACCGGATCAGCCGCCATGCCCTGATCGCCATGTTTCTCAGCAATTGCACCTGACAACATTGCACCCACAGAGCGGTCAGTGTTGCGGATATCAAAGTAGAACGCTTTGCTCTGCTTAGAATCGATGTGCGGCGCGGCCTGTTCCAGAATGTCTTTGTTCAGCTGACCCTTGTCGAACGCCGGGTTGCTTTCGGTGCAGTACACCGCTTTGCCTTCATGCGGCGTGGCAGTCGCCAGCATCGCAGAAAGGTCGAGATTGTTTTGTTTGGCGGTGAAACCGTCCAGCTCAGTCAGCAAATCGGTGCGACCAATCAGATCCACCAGCTGGCTGACGCCCAGTTCGGCCATGATTTCACGGGTTTCCTGCGTGATGAACTTGAAGTAGTTCACTACGCGTTCTGGCAGGCCGTGATAATGGTTGCGACGCAGTTTGTCGTCCTGAGTTGCCACGCCTGTTGCGCAGTTGTTCAGGTGACAAATACGCAGGTATTTACAACCCAGCGCGACCATCGGTCCGGTACCGAAACCGAAGCTTTCTGCACCCAGAATCGCGGCCTTGATGATGTCGAGGCCCGTTTTCAGACCGCCATCCACCTGCAGACGGATTTTGTGACGCAGGCCGTTGGCGACCAGTGCCTGTTGTGTTTCCACCAGACCCAGTTCCCATGGACAACCGGCATATTTCACCGAGGACAGCGGGCTTGCGCCGGTGCCGCCATCGTAGCCGGCAATAGTGATGAGATCCGCGTAGGCTTTCGCCACACCGACCGCGATAGTGCCGACGCCCGGCTCAGACACCAGTTTCACCGAAATCATCGCTTTCGGGTTGACCTGTTTCAGGTCGAAAATCAGCTGTGCCAGATCCTCGATAGAATAAATATCGTGGTGCGGCGGTGGAGAAATCAGGGTCACGCCCGGCACGGAATAACGCAGTTTCGCGATGTATGGCGTCACTTTGTCACCCGGCAACTGACCACCTTCGCCTGGTTTTGCACCCTGTGCGACTTTGATCTGAATAACGTCAGCATTCACCAGATACGCCGGTGTCACGCCGAAACGACCGGAAGCCACCTGTTTGATACGGGACACTTTATTGGTGCCGTAACGCGCAGGATCTTCGCCGCCTTCGCCGGAGTTCGAACGTCCGCCGATGCTGTTCATCGCTTCAGCCAGAGACTCATGCGCTTCCGGGCTTAACGCACCGATAGACATCGCTGCGGTATCGAAACGGGTATACAAACCTTCCGCCGGTTCAACCTGATCCACAGGGATTGGCTGGCCTTTTGGTGTCACTTTCAGCAGGTCACGCAGTGTGGCAACCGGACGTTCGTTAACCAGTTTGGCGTATTTTTTGTAATCGTCATAATCACCACTGTTCACTGCGGCTTGCAGGGTAGTGACCACGTCCGGGTTATAGGAGTGATATTCGCCGCCGTGGACAAATTTCAGCAGGCCGCCCTGATCCAGTGTTTTGCGTTTCAGCCACGCGCGTTTAGACAGGTTCAGCAAATCCTGTTCGAAATCGCTGTAACCGGCACCGCCGATACGGCTGACCACGCCGTTGAAACAGGTGTTGCACAGATCCTTCGCCAGACCGACCGCTTCAAACAGTTTTGAGCAGCGGTAAGAGGCAACGGTTGAAATGCCCATTTTGGACATGATCTTGTACAGGCCTTTGTTGATGCCGTTACGGTAGTTCAGCATCACTTCACGGTATTTCTTCTCAATAACCTGCGTATCGACCAGTTTGGCCAGCGTTTCGTAGGCCAGATATGGGTAAACCGCAGTCGCACCGAAACCAATCAGTACGGCGAAATGGTGCGGGTCGCGGGCACTGGCGGTTTCAACAATGATGTTGGCATCGCAGCGCAGGCTTTTCTCAACCAGACGCAGTTGCAGCGCGCCGACGGCCATTGGCGCAGGCAGCGGCAGACGGTTCGGCGCGATATTGCGGTCAGACAACACCAGCAGAACCGCGCCGTTACGCACTTTCTGTTCGCCTTCGTCACAGAGTTTCTGGACGAACTGCTCCATGTTTTGTTCGCTCGGATCGTAAGTCAGATCCAGCGTTTCAGCGCGATAGTGTTTGCTGTCGAGCGTGGTGAGCTGTTTAAAGTCAGACCACAGCAGGATTGGCGATTTAAAGCTCAGACGGTGAGCCTGACCTTCGGCTTCGCAGAACACGTTCATCTCGCGGCCAATGCTGGTCGCCAGAGACATCACGTGCGCTTCACGCAGCGGATCGATTGGCGGGTTGGTGACCTGCGCAAACTGCTGACGGAAGTAGTCATATACAATACGCGGACGGCTGGAAAGCACGGCGAATGGCGTGTCGTCGCCCATTGAGCCGACGGCTTCCTGACCGTTTTCACCCAGTACGCGGATGATCTGATCGAGTTCTTCGCTGCTGTAGCCGAACTGTTTCTGGAACGTTTCCAGTAACGTGTCTTCCATCTCGCGGCTGCCGACCTGATCTTCCGGCAGGTCTTCGAACGGCACCAGACGCTGAACGTTTTTCTCCATCCATTGCTTATAAGGATGGCGGCCTTTCAGGTCGTTATCGGTTTCCGCGGAGTGGTGGATCTTGCCGCTGCGGGTGTCGATCACCATCAGTTCACCCGGTCCGACGCGGCCTTTTTCGACCACTTCGTCCGGCTGATAATCCCAGATCCCGACTTCGGACGCACAGGTGATCAGCTTATCTTTGGTGATGACATAACGCGCAGGGCGCAGACCGTTACGGTCGAGGTTACAGGCGGCGTAACGGCCGTCTGACATCACGATACCGGCCGGGCCGTCCCACGGCTCCATGTGCATGGAGTTAAAGTCGAAGAACGCGCGCAGGTCGTCGTCCATATCCGGGTTTTGCTGCCAGGCTGGCGGCACCAGCAAACGCATGGCGCGCAGCAAGTCCATCCCGCCGGCCAGGAACAGCTCCAGCATGTTATCCAGCGAGCTGGAATCCGAACCGGTTTCGTTCACGAAAGGCGACGCGTCCTGCAAATCGGGGATCAGCGGCGTTTTAAATTTGTATGCACGGGCACGCGCCCACTGGCGGTTACCGGTGATGGTGTTGATTTCGCCGTTGTGCGCCAGATAGCGGAAAGGCTGAGCCAGCTGCCAGCGCGGCACCGTGTTGGTCGAAAAACGCTGGTGGAACAAGCAGATGGCTGATTCCAGACGCAGGTCGGCCAGGTCTAAATAGAAGCGTGGCAGATCCGCAGGCATACACAGGCCTTTATAGATCGTGACCACGTTGGAGAAACTGCACACATAGAAGTCTTTATCCTGAATGCGTTTCTCAATGCGGCGGCGCGCCATATACAGGCGGCGCTCCATGTCACGCGGACGCCATCCGGCAGGCGCGTTGACAAAAATTTGTTCGATACGAGGCAGGGAGGAAAGCGCGATTTCACCGAGTACGTCCGGATTGGTCGGAACGTCACGCCAGCCCACCACGGACAGCGTCTCGTTTTGCAATTCTTCTTCTACAATGCGGCGGCTCGCCTCAGCTTCTTTTTCATCTTTGCTGAGGAACAACATGCCCACGGCGTAGTTTTTCGCCAGACGCCAGCCACGTTCTTCGGCAATCATGCGGAAGAAGCGATCAGGTTTCTGTAAATGAAGGCCACAGCCGTCGCCGGTCTTGCCGTCAGCAAGGATCGCGCCACGGTGTTGCATACGGGCCAGCGCGTGAATTGCAGTACGCACGACCTTATGGCTAGGTTCGCCTTCTATATGGGCGATCAGGCCGAAACCACAGTTGTCCCTCTCTTGGGATTTATCGTACAACATAACGTGAACCTCCCCAGGCTCTGCGAGACTCTCACACCAATCGCGAGCGGTCTTATTCACAGAGTTTGTCCGCAATTTCGCGCACTCTTGCGGTGCGTTGATTGCCCGGACATCTCCGTCAAAGGCCTCTCGTGATGGTTCTCACAAGTGGTGGTTGACTTGTTTTAATGAGGGAGTCTTCAATTACTGCATAAATATGACGAGTTGCTCACCCGTCGAGATTGCTTCCAGCGGACTCCCAACTTAGCGAGAAAGCCCCATCAGGTCAAATGGCGAATTAACTTATATTAAAAGTGATATAAAAGAGTTTAACTCATTGATATATAAAAATTAGATTGCCTTTTTAATGGCATAATATCGGTGTGGTAAAGCGTGCAAAGTGTGAGCTGACTCACTATAGGAAAAGCTTCAGATCTCCGCACCGTGCTGGCAGGCGCTTAATTACCAGTATTTTATACTGGAAAACTCTGCGGGCATGCGGTTTGTCACTGTTTTTAACGTGACAGTAATAATGTGTCTGAGCGGGGTTTGTAATAAGAATTATTCATATTGCCGGGAATGACTTTATTTGCAGTAATAATGAATAGTTATGCCTGCGCCAAAAGCGCCGAGAGGGAAAGAATTCGGAGGATTAAAGGAAAAGATGTTAGCCACAGGGCATTTGGCGACTTTATCAGCCTGATAAAGCCGGCCGATATTAATAATATCACCCTGCAAAATAGTCAATAACTCTGCCCTTATTTCCTGCATTGCACCATGACCAGCCCTTGTTCGGTGCATCTCACAAACTTCACGCTCAATGATGACCCCGCCATCACGCCGGTGAGGTTTTGCGGTATGATTCAGGCGTCTTCGTTTTAAGGGAACCGTTATGAAGCAAATCCGGGTTTTAGCGCAGTATTATGTCGATCTGATGGTCAAGCTGGGGCTGGTGAGATTCTCACTGCTGCTGGCCTCTGCGCTGGTGGTGCTGGCGATGATTGTCCAGATGGCCGTCACCATGCTCCTGCGCGGGCAGGTGGAAAGTATCGACGTCGTTCGTTCCATCTTCTTTGGTTTGCTGATCACGCCCTGGGCAGTCTACTTCCTGTCGGTGGTGGTCGAGCAGCTCGAAGAGTCGCGTCAGCGTTTAGCGCGCCTGGTGGATAAGCTGGAAGAGATGCGCCATCGCGACCTCGAACTGAATCAGCAGCTCAAAGACAACATTACGCAGCTGAATCAGGAAATTGCCGACCGTGTGAAAGCGGAAGAAGCGCGTCTGGCAGTGGTCGATAAGCTGAAACTGGAAATGCAGCATCGTGAACAGGCACAGATCGAACTGAGCCAGCAATCTGCATTATTACGCTCTTTCCTCGATGCCTCACCAGATCTGGTGTATTACCGCAACGAAGACAAAGAATTCTCCGGCTGTAACCGGGCGATGGAATTGCTGACCGGTAAAAGCGAGAAGCAGCTGATCGGCCTCACTCCCAACGACGTTTATACTGCGGACATCGCCGAGAAAGTGGTCGAAACCGACGAGAAGGTATTCCGTCACAACGTTTCCCTGACGTACGAACAATGGCTGGTCTATCCGGACGGGCGCAAAGCCTGCTTTGAACTGCGTAAAGTACCGTTCTATGACCGTATCGGTAAACGACATGGCCTGATGGGCTTTGGTCGTGATATTACCGAGCGTAAGCGCTATCAGGACGCGTTAGAGAATGCCAGCCGTGAGAAGACTACCTTTATCTCCACGATCAGCCACGAGCTGCGTACGCCGCTTAACGGCATTGTCGGGCTGAGCCGCATTCTGCTCGATACCGAGCTGGACAAAGAACAGCACAGCTATCTGAAAACAATTCACGTCAGTGCGATCACGCTCGGCAATATCTTCAACGACATTATCGAAATGGACAAAATCGAGCGCCGCAAAGTGCAGCTCGATAATCAGCCGGTGGATTTCACGGAATTCCTGTCAGATCTGGAAAACCTCTCCGGTCTGCTGGCGCAGCCGAAAGGGCTGAAGTTTGTGATGGAACCGGATTTGCCGCTGCCGCGCAGCATCACCACGGATGGCACGCGCCTGCGCCAGATCCTGTGGAACCTGATCGGCAATGCCGTCAAGTTCACCCGTGAAGGCGAAATTGTCCTGAGCGTCCATTACGAGCCGAACGATATGCTGCGTTTTGTGGTGCGCGATTCCGGGATGGGGATCCCGCAGGACGAGCAGGACAAAATTTTCGCCATGTATTATCAGGTGAAAGACCAGAACGGCGGCAAACCGGCGACCGGTACGGGCATCGGGCTGGCGGTATCCAAACGTCTGGCGCAGACGATGGGCGGCGATATTACTGTCAGCAGCGTGCCGGGTCAGGGCTCCAGCTTCACGCTCACCGTGCGTGCGCCTAAACTTGATGCACCGGCACAACAGGTGGACGAAGAAGAAGATATGCCACTCCCGGCGCTGCATGTGCTGCTGGTGGAAGATATCGAGCTGAACGTCATCGTGGCGCGTTCGGTGCTGGAGAAACTGGGCAACAGCGTAGAAGTGGCCATGAACGGGCACGATGCGCTGGAGATGTTTGATCCTGACGAATTTGATCTGGTCTTGCTGGATATTCAGCTGCCGGATATGACCGGTCTGGATATCGCCCGTAAGTTACGCACTGATTACGCCGGTAAGCATCTGCCGCCGCTGATTGCGCTGACGGCGAACGTGCTGAAAGACAAAAAAGAATATCTTGATGCAGGAATGGACGACGTGCTGAGCAAGCCGCTGTCTGTTTCCGCGCTGACTGCGATGATCCAGCAGTTTTGGGATCATCAGCCTGAAGTTTCCGTTTCAGAAAAGGAGCCTGTAGTGATGAAAGACAGCGAATCGTTGCTTGATACCGCCATGCTTGAGCAGTACATCGATCTGGTGGGCGCGAAACTGATTTATCAAAGTGCAGATATGTTTGAAAAGATGATGCCGGGTTATCTCGCGGTTCTCGATTCAAACATGACGGCGCGCGACCAAAAAGGCATTGCAGAGGAAGGACACAAAATCAAAGGCGCTGCGGGTTCCGTTGGCCTGAAGCATTTACAGCAACTGGCGCAACAGATTCAGACCCCGACGCTGCCGGCGTGGTGGGATAACGTACAAGAATGGATTGATGAGCTGAAGGCCGAGTGGCGCAATGACATCAAAGTGTTACGCGACTGGACAGCAAACGCTGAAAAAAAATAACCCCAGCCGAGGCCGGGGTGCGCGAATACTGCGCCAACACCAGGGAAAGGGGTAACCCACGATAGTTTTTAGGGTTCGGTTTTCGCAGGTCTTGGAATTCAGTCTTAAAGTCTAATACATCCTGTAGCAATCAACATAACAAATATAAGCAGAACTGTTACAACATTCATTAAAAACTGTGATGTAGATTAGTCTTTGTCTATACAAAACATCAAGCCTTTATCGCAGGATTTTTGACAGAATACAAATGAACCCTACTGATGTTGTACTGGTGACATGCAATTTTACTTATGGAAGTGAACAATCACAGGCTGTTTAGCCAGTGATTTTGCAACATAACCGGCTATGAAACCGGTTGTCTAAAATGCAAAATCACTGGTAAATGATTGTAATTCATCGGTTATGGGTGATTTTTTCCTAAATGCTATTTTCGTGGCCGAAAGAGATCTGGAATTTATTTCAAATGAAAAAATTTCACTTAGGTTACTGCATTTTTTGTCTGTGAAAAAGACGTACACACTGCTGATTTGTTATGGTTTACAGGTGGCGGATTTGGCTTAGGGGGTTCGCCTGATGTGGAATAATCGATGAGAATTTATTCACTTTCCCAATCGATATACATAAGACTTGCTTACGCATTGTTTGCAAATTTTTTCACAAAAATTTTACTTTATCGTTTAAAAATGCATCGGCATGAAAAAAGCAGGAATTTCAGGCAGTTTTCCGGAACTCCTTGATGGTAGTGGGTAAATAGGAATTTTCCGCTCTGAATGTAAGCAAAAGTTTCATTCATATTGCTCAATTGTTAGCACTATTAATTTGCATTTCGCTAGCCTGATCTTGCAGATTATTCTCGAGATTGATTAGATGGTCGGATGTGTTGTGGAAAGCGTTAAATGAATAAAATTACTCGAAAGGGCCTTTTGCGCAAGCCGGCCTTATGGCTGAAACGTGCGCTGATACTGTTACTCTGCTTATGGGTAGCGGGCATTCTTCTTTTTTCATTTCTGCCGGTCCCTTTCTCCGCAGTCATGGTGGAGCGGCAGGTTTCAGCCTGGCTGACCGGTGATTTTGGCTATGTCGCACATTCAGACTGGGTGCCGATGAGTGAGATTTCCTCACCAATGGCGCTTGCAGTGATGGCTGCTGAAGATCAGAAATTCCCTGAGCACTGGGGTTTTGATGTGGATGCAATCCAGTCCGTTCTGGATAAAGATGGCGGCAAAATGCGCGGTGCCTCTACGTTATCCCAGCAAACTGCCAAGAACCTGTTTCTTTGGGATGGCCGCAGTTGGGTGAGAAAAGGGCTTGAAGCGGGCCTGACCGTCGGTATTGAAACAGTGTGGACCAAACGCCGGATACTCACTGTGTATCTGAATATCGTGGAATTTGGTGACGGCGTTTTTGGTGTGGAACAGGCTTCGCAGCATTTCTTCCATAAACCGGCCAGCCGCCTTACGGCTTCTCAGGCGGCGTTGCTGGCAGCGGTGCTGCCTAACCCGCACCTGTACAAAGTGAATGCGCCTTCCGCTTATGTGCTGCGTCGCCAGCAGTGGATACTGCGCCAGATGAGCCAGCTGGGCGGCGAGTCTTTCCTGCAAGAGCATAAGCTTCATTAGCGCCTGACGTTTTTGAGAAATAAAAAAGGACAGCCTGAGCTGTCCTTTTTCGTTATTGCGTTCACGCCATTATTTAACGTAAGTAAACGCCGTGGTGACGTGTTTAACACCGCTGATACCCGCCGCAATGCCTGCCGCCGATTTACCTTCTTCCTGAGTGACCAGACCCAGCAGGAAGACTTCACCGTTTTCAGTGGTCACTTTCACGTTAGAGGATTTCACCGAATCGCTGGTCAGCAACTGAGAGCGAACTTTGGTGGTGATCCACGTATCCGTTGAAGCAGTGCCCATACTGACTGGCTTGCCTGTACGGATCTCGTTATACACTTCTGTCGCACCGTCTACACCCACAGCAATCTGTTTGGCGCGGGCAGCCATGTCAGGCGTCGGAGCCTGGCCGGTCAGCAGAACTTTACCCTGATAGGCAGTCGCCACAACACGGGCTTCATCTTTCAGCTGTTTGTCTTTACTGATGGCATTGGAAACACGGGCTTCCAGAGTGCTGTCATCAACCTGAGTGCCCACAGTACGCGGGTCAGTGGTCGTTTTGGTGGCCACGCCAGCCACACCAACCACGGCGGCAGCAACACAGCCTTGTAACAGAAGGGCGCTTAACAATACAGCAAAGAGAGGACTCGCCTTCATTGGATCTCCTTAATCGTCCTGGTGTGGGAACAGCGTATTATCTATCAGGTCACAGAGACAGTTAACTGTGAGCATATGCATTTCCTGAATACGGGCGCTGCGATGGGAGGGAATACGGATCTCAACATCGTGAGGCCCCAGTAAACCCGCCAGTTCACCGCCGTCATAACCTGTCAATGCGACAATTGTCATATCGCGGGTCACCGCTGCTTCAACGGCTTTGACAATATCACGGCTGTTGCCGCGGGTAGAAATAGCCAGCAGAACATCACCCGCCTGACCTAAGGCGCGCACCTGTTTGGCATAGATTTCTTCATGCAGTCGATCATTAGCAATCGCGGTCAGCACAATGTTATCTGCACATAGTGAGATTGCAGGAAGGCTCGGACGTTCAGTTTCAAAACGATTAATCAGACTGGCGGAAAAATGCTGAGCATTCGCCGCAGAGGTGCCGTTGCCGCAGCACAGAATTTTATTGCCGTTGAGCAGCGATTGCACCAGCGTCATCGCGGCGCGTGAAATCGCGTCAGGCAAGGCTTCTGCCGCTGCAATCTGAGTTTGAATACTTTCTGTAAAGCAGACTTTGATTCTATCCAGCACGGGTTTTCGTCCAGTCAGTCGTCGTAATATTTATTCCGCATTGAATGCATCACGCAGCCATTCTACCTGGCTGCCGGTGATGGCAAAAACATCAAAACGGCAAGATGATGTGTCAAAGCTTGCATTCTTTCCTGCAAGCCAGAAAGACGCCGCGCGTAACAGGCGCTGCTGTTTTTGAACGGTCACGCTGGCCGCCGCACCGCCAAAATCAGCGTTACGCCGGTAGCGGACTTCTACAAACACCCAGGTTTGCTGGTCACGCATGATGAGGTCAATCTCACCTGCACGGCAGGCCACGTTGGCCGCCACGAAGATTAACCCGGCTCTTTCAAGATAACGACGGGCAAAGGCTTCGTACTTATCGCCGCATGCCCGCGTTTTAGATAAAAAAGAGTTCATCAGTACGTCCTTGTACTTGTTATGGCTGAACGATCCCGTCTCAGCGGTGCGGCCGTGTTTTTCTTATGAAGAAACCGGCACCAGCGAGCCCTGACGGTATTGCAGCCAAGGCAGTTTGCGATGGATAACACAATTCTCATTGGCACTCAGGTCGCCGGTGCTGCCGGAAACCTGGAAGCCAGGCAGGGTGCGCATCTGTGAGAAATGATTTGCCAGACTCCAGGCATCAATCCCCATCGCGTAGAGGCGAACCAGCGAATAGTCATTACCAAATTTAGCGGTGGCCTGCTGCATCAGCGCCGGGTTACCGCCCGCCAGCAATGGAATATCGCTGAACTGCACGCCTTCCATTTCCAGACGATAGTCCGGGCCGGCACCTGCCTGATAGCTGCGGGAACTTGCATAAACGGAAGGATGTACGCGACCATTTACGGCCAGATCCAGCATCGGTTTAATCAGCGTCAGTTCGCTCTGCGTGGCCACAACGTAAACGGAATCCACGCTGCCACCGGTGCTGCCTTGCGTAATCTGGGCATCTGTCGGCGGAGCCGGGATAGTGATCCCGCCAATCGTCACGCCCTGTGCTTGTGCCGGTGCGGCAGCATCACTGGCGATGACCGGCGTACCGGTCAGGCGGATACCGCTGCCGATAGAAGAACGCAATTCACTGCCTGAGCCGAGGCCTTGTTTCAGAACGGTGCCGCCGCCCAGCTTCTGCCATTCGTTAGCAAAAGCCTGCGCGATACGGTCACCAAAGTTGCCACGTGGAACCAGCAACAGTGGCAACCGTTTTTGCTCCGCCCACATATGGCGCGCAGCATCCTGTGCCTCGTCTTCCGGCGAGAGCGCAAAGTAACAGATATTCGGGCTGTTTTTCTCAGTTTCTGGCTGATTAAGTGCTAAAACATTCAGCGGAGTCTGATCTGAAGAGAGTTCGTTGACCTGATCTTTGAGCAGCGGGCCGATAACCAGTGTGGCACCATCCTGCTGAGCCTGTGTCAGAAGCGCCGCCAGCGGCTGGCCGTTGGTGTCATACACTTTCACCTGCGCATTGCTGCTGGCAACAGGCGCTGGCGCAGCTGGGGTTGCAGCCGGCTGAGCCTGAGCGGGATCGGTTTGCGGCTGGCTGGCATCCGGTGCAGAAGTACTCACCGCCGCGTTGGGGTCTGCCGGTGGTTGTGTCTGTGCATTCGGATCAGCTGGTGCGGCTTGCGGCGCTGGCTGGCTTAACTGACCGTTCATTGCCGCGTTGAAACCTTGCGAAATCGCATTCCCGTAAACCTGAGCCGGACCGCTCATCGGCAGGAAAAGCGCAATTTTGCCGGTAGAGGCTGGCTGGAAGCTCAGCACATTATTCAGCTGAGTCGGCAGGGTTTTCGCTGCCGGATTTACCGGATAACGACGCTGCCAGTCTTTGATCCCCGCTTTCAGCAGATCAGGATCCTGCTTGTTACTCTGCCAGACGCTCAGTAAATCCAGCCATCCCTGCAACGTGTTTTCATCAGCATTAATCACAATGCTGTTGACGTCCTGCGCGGACATTTGCGTCAGCGCGGTCCAGGTTTCGTCAATGTTGTCCTGATGCAGTTTGCCCTGCAACAGCGGTTCCTGTGCGATATATGCGCGGATCAGCCCGAGACTGGTCCGTCCCTGGCTGGCATCAATTTGCGCCTGGTAGTAACGCGCTTTCTGATCGTTGGTCAGATTGGTCGGGTCTATCTTACTCAGGCTGGTGGCCGCGGCCTGAACGTTTTTCTGCGCGACCTGCACTTCAGCGCTGGTCAGTTGTAGCTCGAGAGTTTGTGCGGCGGTCAGATTTTGCGGCACTTTAGCCAGTTGTTCAGCGGCCTGCGGCACTTTGCCTTCACGTATCAGGGCACGCACTGCAAGCAATTGCCAGTCAGCCTTGTTATCATCACCGCTTTGCTGTGCCTGTTGCAGAAAATAGTCAGAGCTGCCGGACGCTGCACCCTGGACACTTTCTGTCGGCGCCTGTGGTGCCTGACCGGAACAGCTGGCGAGAAGCATAGCCACGATAATGGCAGGGAGTAAACGTCCCGAACGGGTACGAAAGGTCATTGAGGAAGGCATTCAGTTTCCAGTGATGTTTTTTCAAGATGCTCAATATTAAATCGGCAATCCGGATGAAACAATGAATCAAGACGATCAAGCAGATATTTCTGCCTCAACGCTGTATATCGTACCGACGCCAATTGGCAATTTAGGGGATATTACCCAACGCGCGCTGGCCGTACTGAACAGTGTAGATTTGATTGCCGCAGAAGACACCCGCCATACCGGATTGCTGCTGCAACATTTCGCGATCACCGCCAAAATGTTCCCGCTGCACGATCATAATGAACAGCAGAAAGCCGAGCATTTGCTGTCAAAGTTGCAGGAAGGCCAGACCATTGCGCTGGTGTCCGATGCCGGTACGCCACTTATCAACGATCCCGGTTACCACCTGGTGCGTCGTTGTCGTGAGGCAGGTATTCGTGTGGTGCCGTTACCGGGTGCCTGTGCGGCGATCACCGCATTATGTGCCGCAGGTTTGCCTTCTGACCGTTTCTGTTACGAAGGATTTCTGCCGGCCAAAACCAAATCACGTAAAGATACGTTACAGGCATTAATCGAAGAGCCGCGCACGTTGATTTTCTACGAATCGACTCACCGTCTGATCGACAGTTTACAGGATATGGTGGAAGTGTGGGGGCCGCAGCGTTATGTGGTGCTGGCGCGCGAACTGACTAAAACCTGGGAAAATATTCACGGTGCGCCTGTGGGCGAACTGCTGGCCTGGGTACAGGAAGTTGAAACGCGCAGACGCGGTGAAATGGTGCTGATTGTTGAAGGCCATAAACTCGATACCGAAGCGTTACCGGCGGAAGCCTTACGCACACTGGCGTTACTGCAAAAAGAACTGCCACTGAAAAAAGCCGCCGCGCTGGCCGCGGAAATCCACGGCGTGAAAAAGAATGCGTTGTATAAATACGCGCTTGATGAGCAAGAGGGTGACAAATAGGGCGTAATACCCTATTATCCGCCGCGGAGTTGACCAGACAGTCGCCGCTTCTTTGCCGTCCCTTTCGGGGGAGACAGAAGGAGGGGAGGAAAGTCCGGGCTCCATAGGGCAGGGTGCCAGGTAACGCCTGGGAAGCGCGAGCTTACGACAAGTGCAACAGAGAGCAAACCGCCGATGGCCCGCGCAAGTGGGATCAGGTAAGGGTGAAAGGGTGCGGTAAGAGCGCACCGCGCGGCTGGCAACAGTTCGTGGCATGGTAAACTCCACCCGGAGCAAGGCCAAATAGGGGTTCACATGGTACGGCCCGTACTGAACCCGGGTAGGCTGCTTGAGCCAGTGAGCGATTGCTGGCCTAGACGAATGACTGTCCACGACAGAACCCGGCTTAACGGTCAACTCCCTCGTCAAAAGAAAGCCCGCGTAGTTAACACTACGCGGGCTTTCGTCTTTTTCCCGTCATCATTTGGGATACACCCACTTCTCTTTTGTTCTCTTCAGGACATTTTTTGTAACCGGTACCTGCCATTCTTCAAAATCACTTTATAATCGCCGAAAACTCTCTGATCAGCACTGGCATAGACTGTTTTTCCGTTATACCTCACCATCACCTTTTCCTGACCGGCTATTTCAGTCACCAGCATAATTTTGGGTACGGAAATTGTCGAAACACTGACGTCGGCAGCTTGCCTGTATGAAACATCGGAAGATGAAAGCAGCTTCGCCGCGTCCATTGCCTGTCCCTGATATATCAACTCAAAATGCAAATGTGGCCCCGTGCTGCGTCCGGTATTACCTGAAAAAGCGAGGATATCGCCACGTGCTATCTTCTGTCCGGCGATAACGTTAAGTCTGGTCAGATGCAGGTAGCGGCTTCTCCACCCCTGCGGATGGCTTACTACCACGTAATTACCGGCGGTGGGATGATACATCGCTTCCACGACAATCCCTTTTTCCGTGGCGAATACCGGTGTTAACGGCGGGGCGGCAAAATCAGTGCCTTCATGCCGGGAGAAACGATGCATGATGGGATGCCAGCGCAGACTGAATGCGGAAGTGATCCGCAAAGGAATATTCATTGGTGAGAGAAAATGCGGGTAGCGAATTGATGGGGATCCAGTTTTCAGCTTACTTGCTTCTGATGTTATCTCCTTTCTGGCCGTAAGTAGCGTCGTCGGAGAAAAATGATCATTATTTACCTCCACATCGGAACGCGTAGCATGAATCAATGCCAGCGTGACTGCGGCATCGCCAGCAGCCTGTGCAAACAACGGAATGAGCAGCAGGAAAGGCAGTATCCGGTGCATAGTTTAAAGTTGCTCAATAAAAAATATCACCAGTCCGGCCATGCAGATTGAAGGGCCGAAGGGGATGTAATGCTTTTCTGAGGTGGGATTATCTTTTTCCAGCGAACGGCGCTGGTTCAGCAGTGTACAGAGCAGATACACCATCATTCCTGAGGCCGCCGACCCGATAATCAGTTCCGGGATTTTTTCCATTCCCAGCCAGGCGGTGATTGCAGCTAACAGTTTGACATCGCCATAGCCCAGCCCTTCACGCCCGCGCAGTTTCTCATATGCCGCCATCACGACATAAAGTAATAGCCATGCGGCCACCGCGCCACAAATAGCAGAGCGGGGTTCGATATCGGTGATACCTGATACTGAACAGAGTAAACCACTCCATAGCAGTAAAGACACCAGACTGTCTGGCAAAATCAGATGCTGAAAATCAATCACCGACAAGCTGTAGAGCAGACAGAAATAGAGAAAGAAACTGCAAATCTGAACTTCTGTGAACTGCGGCAGAGCAATAATTGCCAGGCCGGTAAAGACGATTGCGCACAGAATTTCGGAAATTAAATACTGTGCAGAAATTGCACTTTCGCAATGGCGACATTTTCCCTTCAGGCATAACCAGCTCAGAACCGGAATATTGTCACGCTTCAAAACCCGCGCACCACATGCCGGGCAATGTGAAGGGGGCCACCAGAGGCTGATGTTGACAGCATCGGGTTCAGTACTACATTGTGCAAAAAGCATTAACGGCAACCGGTAAATCAAAACATTAATAAAGCTGCCAATAAACAGGCCGAAAATTAATGCCATGGTGGGATAAAACCACTGATAAAATAGAGTCATAATAATCTCTTGCTATTTAAGTTATTATTTATCGCGGTGTGACGTCAGTATGTAATTCCATAAAGTCCGTGGCTGTGTCAGGCCCTCCCGTTGGCGTATAGACCCTAAGACGTGAAGAAAATAACTGAGTGCCTTTGGTGTCACATATATAGGCATTATTAGATGTCGGTGGTTTATCAAACATTTCCTCAAACCTGAATCCTTTTCTACCCTCAGGAAGGGAGTACCTCTTCTGTTGCTTAATAATTGTTTTTAAAAAATAATCCGGGTATTCAAAATTTAACAAATCGGTATAGTCATCTATTGAATTTTCACCTTTCACCCCGTTCATACACATGAAAATATCTCCTCCACGTGCCCATCCCAATGCGTCATACCAAAGACTTGTCCATTCCAAACCTCCTCCAATACGTGTATGAATCGCAGCAACCTCAGTAACAGGAACAGATTCATTCTCATATTGGTTCAGTAATCCTATGCCCATGAAACCATTAAAGGCAGCAGGGTTTCCGGTTGAGACAAATGCTGGAGCGGGATAATGGCTCTGGTTGTTACCCTCAGGCCCTTTATAATAGGTGAAGTTTTCGCCGTCATTACTTTTTAATGTCCAGGCAGTGAGTACCTGATGCATACCCGACGTTCCTTCCAGTAATATCGCCTCTACATGGATCAGTGACATATGTCGGTGCGGAAGGTAAACCACTAATTCATGCCCCTCGCCACCTGTACCGATATTACTGGTAGAACCTTCGGGACCTGCAGAAGCGCGTGGAAAAACCAGGGTGCCAACCCACAGGCTCTTATTTTGTTTTGTCGCAACATCAAGAAGTTCATCGTATAAAGAAAGTGTGCGGGAGCCTGAGGTCATGCCAGGCTTACATTTGTAACGCTGTTCTTTAAGTGTCGCCGGCGTCCCGGAACAGGCGGTAATCGCCGGGAACGGATCGTTTTTTATATAAGGTTTCGCATTGAAAATGGGCAATCCCCAGTCGCCTTCCTTACCTCCGCTGACCCAACTGTATTTATCACCTGACGTATAATGGAGATAATGTTGTGAAAAATCATAATTGTCATCGGTGATTTCTGGCAATCGTGATGCAGGGATTTGCATGTCATCTGATTCGATATACATAATATTGACAGCGATCGGAGAGGAACTTTTTTCATCGTAATAATAAGAATTGCCACTCACTGCATAACCAAAAAAATTGGCAACAGGCAATGCCAGCGGCATGTCCAGGGGGTGTGCGGCTCCGCCACCACCATCAGCTTCAGTAAATTTGAAAACGCCACCCTGAGGTATCGTTGCAGAGAATGCACTGATCGGCAGCAAACAGAGTGTTGCGAAAATAAGCGTTATTTTTCTCATGGTATAATCCTTTAAAAAGAGCCGCTTGAACCCATTTTCCCAAGGGTGTCCGACAGAGCGAAAAGGGCAGCAAAAACCCAAATGACACATCCTCCCAGTATCAACGTGGAGAGTGACTTCAATACCCCGGATAACCTTTTTATATATTCCTGAACATGTTCACGGGATTTAGCCGAGACGGAACTCAGTACTTCATTAAACGATGGTAATTCGGCGTACAAACTAATATTCAGCAGCGTTTCAGGTCCAAATAATCCGGTGTTCAGCGCTTCACCGTAACCGAGTCCGGTCGCCATGTTCTCGCGCATAATGTTTATATGGTGCTTTAACCATCGGTTAGAGTTTAATAAAATAATCCCGAGGCCATCATTTAAAGGGATGCCATTTTTCAACATTAGTGCCAGATTGTTTAAAAAAATAGATCCCACAATTTGTTTATACGTTGAGAAAGGCAGTATCCGGTCGAGCACCTGATTTCTAAGTTTGCCGCTAACGTTTGAGATGACCATCTTTATAAAAAAAACGATTGTTGAAATAACAATGAGTATATAAATCCACAAGCCCGCGACTAAAGAATTTCCGAATGAATACAATGATTGTGTGATCCCCGGCCATTTGCTGACAGGAACCACACCTTCAAAAGCAGGGAATACTTTCATTGAGTACCCCGCAATAACAATAAGAGACAAAATTATCATAATGACCGGAAAAAGCACTGCCGAGATGAGTTTACTCTTCAATTCGCTGTTATAGTTTATGACATTAACTAACGTCATAAATCCATCAGCAAGGCTTCCGCTTTGCTCGGCTGCATTAATTACACTCAGTTCACTCTGCGGAACAAGGCCTTTAAACATTACGGCGATAGAAGCCCCTGTAAGACCAGCTTTCATATTGTTAGTTAATACGCCAATATTCTTCGAAAAAGCTGAACCCAGGAGGTTTTTTCCCTCGACTTGAAGTTTGACCAATGAGTCGTAAAGTGGCAGTTCTGTGCTGATCATGTCAGCACAGAACTTATAAAGAAAAAGCCTTTGTTTTTTACCGAACTTTGCCATGGATAATCTCTCTGTTATCTTTATCTACATCGCCAAATTCCATATTGAACCATGTCGCACACACCCGACCTCGCAGAACCTCAGCAAATACTTTTTCTTTTATTTCAAAGCCTTCGCTCATTCCCGGTGCCGAAAGGCGTTTCTCCCGCCACAAGGTATAAACCTGCAACCACTCTTGCTTAGATATTGCGGCCAGTTCATCGTAGGTTGGTCGCATATATTCCATCACCAGTTGCCTGCCACTGATGCCGGTATATTTACATCTCTCGCAGCCATCCTCATATTGCTCGTACAGAGACATCAGCTCCCCGCCGAATGATATATCGACAGGGCGATGACAATGGGTACAAATAACGGGGACAAGTTTTTGACATTGCAGTCCGGCAATGAATCCTGGCGTGGAAAGCTTATCGCTGGTTATACCCATGGCAGATAAGCGTTGTAATAAGGAGACAATATTCCCCGCATGAACTGTGGTGAAACAATAGTGACCACTTTCCACAGCTCCGGCCAGAGCGTTGGCAGATATGGTGTCGCGGATTTCGCCGACCATCAGAACATCTGGATCACGTCGCAATGCTGATTTGATGGCTGAATGGAAGCCGCCTCCTTCAACACTGACCACTGAGCTTTGTTTCGCTCCGTATATCTGATATTCGACAGGATCCTCAACCGTGAGAAAGCACCCTTTGTTGCCATAACGATTGATTTGTAACCACTCCATCAGGTTCTTCAATGTTGTGGATTTCCCCGACCCCGTGGTTCCTGCAATAAAATAGGCACCATAAGGGTTGCTGAGGATCTTTTTGAGATCGTCTAATTCTTCGTTCGATATGCCCAGTTTATTAAGATTGGCGACTGCACTTTTTGACAATCCGGAAGGAATAATTCGCAGCACGGCATGATAACAATCGTTCGTTTCGCCAAAAATCGGAAAGTGCGCGTAGCGGAACCGAAAACTTAACGCATTGAGTGTGTAGAGAATATTGGCACTTTGCGGAATAGTGCGGTTCCAGGTGGTATCGCGGGTACTGGCTTGTACGTTGTACAGGACGAATACCAGCTCATCACATTTGCTGGCAGGCATCTGCATCATGGGCAACAGCATACCGTTAACCCGAACCTCCAGCTGCGCAAGAATATCATTGCGTGTGATGTGAAGGTCACTGGCCCCCATATTCACGGCTTCAATCAGTATGGCTTCGAGCTCTTTCTGCGTTTCACTAATATCCAGCGCGACACGACTCAGTTTCTGCAAAGAAACCAGTTCATAGATTTTGAAATACACGGCCTCGGTGACCCCACCGATCCCGGCAATCTTATGATGATGGATATCATTCATCTTACGAACTTCATACTGCAGAATATGCAGCTCTTCGATTAATGAACGCTGAGAAACGAGATACTCTTGCGTACCCGAGCGGGCAATCAGCATACGATCTTCAATTTCAGCAAAAATCCATTCGCCACTGTGAATGAAATCCTCCGTAAGCCGTATGAAATCCAGGATCACCGGGACACTTCCCTTACAAATGACTGTTGCGCGTTACTGCCCTGATGGACAGCATAGCGCTTACCGTTCGCCGTAAAAATTTCGCCAATACGTACAAATACGGTTTTTGAACCTATAGCTACCGCGGCTTGGGTGATGCCAGCAATCTGCGATAACATCATAACTCTGGGCTCTGCGGCGGCAGGCAACGGTGTGGGTTGAATATCTTTGTCCGCAGATTCATTATTCATATTGAGGATTGGCCCTTGTGTCAGCTCGGCCGCCTCACTTTTTATTTTCGCCATTTCGAGGCGCAACTTGGCGAGTGTCAGCTGCTGTGAAAGCTGATGCTCGGCCTGATTAAACGCTACGTCATCTTCCATCAACCTCGATATATGCTCCTGAATGGGCGCAGGAAGTCCCCCGGCATTCTCGCCAGTGGCTTGAATGTCATCGGCAAAACTGCCAGAAGAAAACAAAGTCATCAGTGCAGTTATTATTAATTTCCTGTTTTGCATACCATAACTCCTGTAATTTTATTATCCTTAACGCTGTCTATTTTTTGGATGATGAAAGCATCCCTGAAAGCTTGTCTCTCCAACAGGCTGGCGGTGTACAATAGCGCCATATAGTTTTTAGACTGTTTAGGGATTTCCATTTCCCAACTCAGTACATTAATCCCATAATTTTTCCCCCTCCCTTTTGCTGCTATTTTATTTTCGATAGCCTGTACAGCAGAGCCTGGTGGCGAGACAATCTTCACGATTTTTCTGGGGTCAGATACTGAGTTATAAGAATAAAGATAGTTCAGCACATCACCGCAAGAGGGCGGATAAATATCCTTTTTATTCTTGTATGCAGACAATATCGGGTTGTCATCCAGTCCTGATTTAATTCCTGCGAAATCAATGGAAGTATCTGAAAAACTGGCAGTATAAACGTTATCAAAAAATATTTTCTGTGCGAGCGTAAACACGCTACCTTTTTTTAATTGATAACTGAACGAACAATTTTTCGCATCGCAGGTATAGACTTCATTGATGTAATTAAAATCAGACAGAATACGCTGACTTTTGGAAATCTCTGCAGCTAATGTTGTAAATTTGGAAATGCTCCCGCCTGACAAATTACTCAAATAGAATTTATCAACCGTACTTATGTCATTAGCTAACTGCTGCGCTTCGCGACGCTTTATCTCATCTCGTTGTTGCGCGGGTTCATAAGCAAAAAAATACCAGCCTGCAATACCGCCGGCAATGAGGAGTAATAGCACTCCGATGGCAATTCCAGCTTTGATTCTGCGGGAAACAGGCCGGGAATTTTTGCGTAATTTAAGTCCCTTTATCATATCGTCATCCAGAAATTATACTGTACAAAAATATTGAAGATGCAATGAGTAGAATTAATACGCCACAGGCAACACCTGACCAGAACAGCCTTTGTCTTTTTTTATAAATTAGTTGATTTTCTTTGCATGATTCAGCAATGCAGTCCAGTTGTGCCGGCGTGATTTCCGATACCTGTAGTCGTGAGTATTTCGATGTGGGTAAGGTTTCCACGATTTCAGTAAAAAAATTTTCTGTAATGACGCAGTCACTTCCACTAATGATGATGCCATCCATAATCATTAACAGATAAATTTTATGATCACCTGCATCGAAATGATAAATACCATCGCCGTAAAGGTTTCGGAGATGAACTGCAAAAGATTCACAGCCCGGTGCTGTCTTTACAGAATAGCCAATCAGTTCATTTGTATTAGCTTCATCCTGTACGCGGTAAACATACATGCGGTGACTTCGCCGTATATTCACCATCCATCTCATATAACCGGCATCCATATTGTCGTGACCGGATGGTTCCCAGATTAACCCTGTCAATATATTATTACGTGACAATGTATTTAACATGATAGCCATCTCAATAAATTAACGATTTAAAGGCGCACGGTAATAGTCAATTCCTACGACCATGACAACGGTATGTTCATTGTCCTCAGTACTTTGTCCATAACCCAACATCTGGTACTGTTTATTTTTACTCAGTTCGTTCATTTCATATTTTGCAACCATGAGTAAACTGCCAGGATTAACCGCCGTGGAGTTAAACATTTCCGTCGTTGTCACATTAGGTAACTGAACGGTATCAAATACATCTATCGAGTTTAACTGGCTCTTGGTAAATCCACTGGTGACTTCCACACGGCCATCCGTCATGACACGCGGAGTGATAATAAAACTGGTGCCGGTGATTATTTCAGCTGTTTCGATCTCGACATCTTCATCACCGCTGTCTTTATTCACCGTCCGTGTACGTCCGGAGACATAGTGCTGAGAATTGGTCATATTGAGCGGAATTGGGGTGTTATTCCGTGTTACAAATGAACCACTCTGCAGCACTTTGCTCCCGGTAAGTGAATACAGTGCGTTCAGTTTAGCGTCGATGCTCAGTGCGCGATCAGCCCCGCCCGCGATAGTCATTCCCCCTCCCAGCATATCCATTATTGCTGTATCGATAATGACGCTGCTGCCCCCATCAACGTAAGACATATTCAGGCCGGCACCATATTCTTCCATTTTTTCTTTATTAAGAGTGAAGATTTTGTAAGTTACGACGAATTGACGATTATTATCATCCTGGTATTTTTTTAATACATCACTCAATACCTTATATTCTGACGGGCGACCGGTGAGCGTAACAATTGAGGCATCTTTAAATATGCTGTACATGCCGCTTGAAACATATTTTTCTGCCATGTTCTCAACGTCATCCCAAAAAGAGGATTCAAATTTAGTTTCAGATTTCCCTGCCAGGCCACCACTGCTGACTGCGTCATTGGATAAATCCAGGCTGGCTTCGAATTTGTTATTTTCGCCGTAAAAATCAAGCTTAATAGCATAAACACTAAACGCATCAATCTTAAGAATATTATTCTCATCCAGATAGGTTTTAACATCATAAAGGGCAGAGACATAGCGCATAAACTCCTCAAAGGTGCCAGTGAAATTAATGCTATGTGCTTCAACATTGACTTTTCCGGCATCGGCACCTTTTACACCCGGGATGTCTAAATTAATCCTATGGCTGACTCCTGTTTGTGCCAATAAAACATCCAGAACGGTGTTCAGGTCTGTAGGTTCATAAGAGTTTATGGCGACTTTTTTAGCAAGCAAGTGCTGACGTGTTGAGCTGTAGTCAACTTTTTTTCCTAAATAAGCTGTGTCATATTTAATATACGGTTTGACCTTCATTTCATCTGCGGACGTCGCACCCGGCAAGGCATCTTTAACATTACTGCGTGAAAAATGTTTATTAAAACTTCCCGCGCAGCCCTGCAAAAGAAGAGTCAATATCATAAATCCAATTTTGGTTTTCATATCCCTATCCTGAACTTTTCAGTTACATATCATCAATAATTAGTACACGATTCTTCTGATAGTTTTTTATAATCAACCCATAGTTTTCAGAAGAAAATAGCTTGCCTAGCTCTGTCAGTACTTCGTCATCATCTTTACCGGCGAGAATGATGTGGCTATAAATTAAATAATCATTTTTGCTCTGCCAGAGAAGCTTATATCCCAGACTTTCTGCCCATTTTTTAATTCCCTGACTCAAAAGTTCACCACTATTGAGTGTCAGAGGGAATGTCAATGGAACCGGTGCGGGCGACAACATCGTTGTAGTAGTAGGTGAAGTAGCGGCTTTCTCTCCACCAGAGAAAGGATTGTGTGGTGTCTCTGGCGAGATATTTGCGGGAACGGGCGTCAGGTTTAAGTCCGCATTAACCGCTGCCTGAGCAAATTGCCCGAGGGACAGTAATAAAGTAATAAACCATCCCAGTAATCTAATTTTCATTTTCTTCATCCTGAAATTTTCAAAAATATACTTACAACCCGTTGGCGATATTCAATCAATTTGGCGGCATGGGTATGGAATCATTTAACTCTGGTTGTTTTATCGAACTACACCATGAGGTCAGTACAACGGAAAGTGAACTCGGGTTAATAACGCTAACACCTTGCCCTGTCACATTGTCAAAAACACCGCTGGTTGCACTGATCACCCAGTAATCACCGTTGGCATCATCATTAATAAAATTCACTTGCACGGCGACGCCACTTAAATGATCCAATACACCTGTAGTGGTTCTCCGGTTATTTTCACTATTGGAAAAGTCGGTGAAGTCTCCACCGTCTTCATCTTCGCCTTCTGATGTTTCCAGCTTACCCACATCAGCCGCTATAGAAGAAATGGCGGCAGCCATTCTTGGGTAAAGCTGTCGCGGCACTTTCTGCGGATCAGCGGGATCGGGCGGAGCCTGAGGGCAAGTTTGTACGGGAAGCTTGATGTGGCCTGGTTCATCAGTGACTTTTTTATTGTAATTATCCGGGTCATTAACAATGACATCATTAGTACCGGTGTCCTTTTTATTGCCAAAGGATTGGTAGGAAACCACCGGGCTGGTCATTAATGCGACGACATTCCCTTTTTCCGGGTCAAATGCTTCACCTTCGAAAATGACATTGGCCATCAACGTACCTGTGACTATCTGATTATTCGCGTTTTTAGCCGTCAGATGCATCACGCCCTCATCCTGATTGCGTCCTGAGCCGTTCTCTGTCTCAAGGCAATGTGCCATCAAATTCTCTTTGTAGTTCCAACATAATTTTTTTGCACCCACAGAACCATCGGCTTTCAGATACTTCCCGACTCCAGCCTCAAAACTAAACCGTATGCCAAGTTGCTCTATATTATTAGGAATATCCTGTATATAAGTACCCAGGCTACCGAAAGGAACTGCATTATCAGTGGGTGATGCACCATTGAGCTTGAGTAAATTCCAGCCTTTGCCATAATTTTCGGCTGTGCTGCTTTTAGCTGAGGAGCGGTAAATCATTTCGCCATGGGAATAGACCAGTCCATAATGAGAAAATGATTCGCTAAACGCTGAAGAGAAATTTTCTATTGAGAACTTATCAATATCCTTCTTTTCACTATGTCCGGGGTTATAAGCCACAATAAAATCAATACGATTGATCGTATGTGTGATGTCATCGCCGACTAAATCAACCCTTTCAAGGACTAAATTGCGATCAGCGCTGCCTCTTGGTTGATTACAAAGAATATATTCTTTGAAGAAAGTGGCATCCGCAGTTCTGCCAGCAGGACTTCCGCATGCCTTACTGGTAAAATAGCCGCGAGACTGGCTGTTATCCCACTGCATGTAATAATCCGTATTCAATGTGTCTGTAATTTTCACGTTTGATGTGCGCTGGCTGTAGGTTTTATTTTTTTGATCGCCAGATATTACATAATTTTTATTGTAAAGTGGGTTTTCGAGAGTTCCAGCGTCAGCTTCACCATCTTTATCTTCATCAACATAAATATAATCTTCATTTGCAAACTTCAATACACCATAGATTTCGCTCACAATAATATTAGTCAGATTTTCCCGAGCAATCGCTTCAATCTGTTTTCTTTTATACACAGTAAAAGTAGCGAGGATAATCCCCATAATCCCCATGACGATAATCATTTCTAAAAGTGTGAAGCCTTTGTTATTACTCGTCGCGGACATTTTACTTACCATGTGGTTCTGTATATAAACTAACTCCTCCAAAAAAGAGGAGGAGTTAGTTATTGATAAATTAACGGCTACCCAGGATCACTGCGTTTGTGCTGCTATTTGCACAAACCATAGAGTAATCAGCAGTCGTCAGATCAGCAGGTGGAGTTGTTGGTACGTCGAGGCTTTTCAGAATACCCACCATGTTTGTAGTCACTGGACGTGTTGAGAGGGCAGGAGAAGCAAGACTCGTTGGAGCAGCAGGTGATGCCCCTGCTGCTGCAGAACTGATTTCAACATATTCCCAATCAGCAGCAACCTGGCTTACAAAAGCACGGCACTCTTGCATATCAAGCCCATTCACGGATACATAGAAACCTTTCAAAGGCGCTCCAGTAGTAGTGGATGTTGCTACGCCGCGGATTTCGAAATAGTCACCAGAAATACCATTTCGGGCTTCGCCATTCGAAATTTTACCCAACTTATAGAGTGTAGAAAGAATATCGCCTGTAGCATCAGTCTTCAGTGCGTTTTCATTCGCAAAACCTAAAGCAGCTGCGCCACCTACTGGGTAAACCCCATCTTTCCCAAACGCATCGACGACGGATACATGGATGGTATTGGTGTTATCACTCAGGTCGGTAATATCCTGAGTGAAGAACGCACGTTGAGCCAACACAACTACACCGGCTGCAATAATACCGATAATGCCCAGAACGATGATGATTTCCAGTAAGGTAACACCACGCTGTTTTTTAAGTTCCTGATACTGATTTGCTTTACGCTTTAATGCAGTAATTGCATTTTTCATACCTTAATCCTTAGGCTTGAAATAAATTTTATAAATCACGTAGTAATACGATCCCGCTGGAATAGAGCAAGATTCTTATAAATAAGAAATATATAGACTAACGTCTTAATGTTATTACTAACGTTTTAAAGGCAGTAGTTCATGGCCATTCCCTTTATAAAAAATCAATCCCGTTAACCAGCGCTGGAAATCATAGAGCAAAAAAAAGAATGCGTACATATAATAAATCGGATCAAACGAATTAAATGCAATCTATATGAGCTGTTGGGGTGTGTTAATATTATGATCATTTTGATGAATATTATAAATATAGTCATTGCCTGACTTGTAAATATAAATTTGAGTGATCATTCTGGGTTGGCTTTTCTATGAGGTAATGAAGGTTTTGTACAGAATTATCAATAATATAGGTGGGTTTAAACTCGATCTCTCAACCCGTTTTTTCGAGTGATTCTATCGGGTAACGACTGCTGTGAGATGAGTCATTTATTACGGATTTTCGTAACTCTTTTTACGAAATAATGTTATTTAAGCATTTAAAAACGCCGGGCAGATTACCCTGCGCGGCGTTTATTTTCCCAGTATTCCTGAAACGTCACACAGGCATATCAATTAGCAGTGCGCGTAACGGTGTAATGGCGGAAACCGTCAGACTGTTTTCCTGATGGATAAATGCGCCATCACCACAGGCCAGTTTTTGTAGCTCGCGGCTGGCCGAACCCTGTGCATCTATCTGTCCGTGAATCGATTGCAAATAGGCGCGAGGTCCGCGTACTGGCAGCGTGATTTGCTCACCCGCCCCTAAATCAAGGTGATGGATCCACACGTTTTGCCGCAGTTGCAGGCTGCCCTTTTCACCGTCCGGTGAGGCCAGCAGAAAATGCGTGGTGTCCGGCAGCGTCATTTTCTGGGTGAGTGCATTTTCATGCTCGGGACAGGCATCCAGCCACAACTGCATCCGCGTTAGCGGCTGACTGGCACTGGTGTTCAGTTCGCTGTAACTGACATTGGGCTGTGCCGATAATAATGCCGCTTCACCGGCTTGCGCCCGGATGCTGTTGCCTGCGCTGTCGCGATATTCCGCGGCGCCCTGCAGGATGATATTCAGAACATCAACTCGCGGATAGGTACGTGGCTGGAAACTGGCACCCGGCGCCAGCACTTCCTGATTCAGAACGCGCAGTGACGCATAGCCCATAAGCTTCGGATCAAAGTAGTGGCCAAAGGAAAATGTATACCGTGCCTGGAGCCAGCCAAAGTCAGCGGTACCGCACTCTTTTGCCGTTCTGCTGGTGATCATGGCGGTCGCCTCTCTTAAAAATTTCGATGTATAAATGGTAAGCGTCTGGACGTGTGATTGTTAGCCAGTTAATCTGGTCGCTATATTCAAATTTCCTGAAAGAGAAAAGAATGGCTAAGGATCGCGCACTCACACTGGAAGCCTTACGGGTCATGGATGCCATTGACCGCCGGGGCAGTTTTGCAGCTGCCGCCGACGAGCTGGGCCGCGTCCCGTCTGCATTGAGCTATACCATGCAGAAGCTGGAAGAGGAGCTGGATGTGGTGCTGTTTGACCGTTCAGGTCATCGGACAAAATTCACCAACGTAGGCCGGATGCTGCTCGAACGCGGACGTGTGTTACTGGAAGCAGCCGATAAGCTGACCGTCGATGCCGAAGCCTTAGCGCGCGGCTGGGAAACCCACATCACTATCGTGTGTGAGGCTTTATCGCCGGCTGCGCAATTGTTCCCGCTGATTGAAAAGCTGGCGCTGAAAGCCAATACGCAGGTGTCATTGATAACGGAAGTGCTGGCCGGTGCGTGGGAGCGTCTCGAGCAGGGGCGTGCGGATATCGTCATCGCGCCCGATATGCATTTCCGCTCTTCCACCGAAATTAACAGCCGCAAGCTCTATAAACTGGTCAGCGTGTATGTTGCTGCGCCGGACCATCCGATCCATCTCGAGGCCGAGCCATTATCTGACGTCAGCCGGGTGAAATACCGTGGCATTGCCGTGGCGGATACCGCCCGTGAGCGTCCGGTGCTCACCGTTCAGTTGCTGGATAAACAGCAGCGCCTGACCGTCAGTACCATTGAAGAGAAACGCAAAGCGTTGCTTGCAGGATTAGGCGTGGCGACGATGCCTTATCCAATGGTCGAGAAAGATATCGAGGAAGGGCGTCTGCGGGTGGTCAGTGCGGAATATAACCGCGAGACGGACATCATCATGGCGTGGCGCCGTGACAGCATGGGCGAGGCAAAAGCCTGGTTCCTGCGTGAAATTCCAAAGTTACTGGCGACGCGGGAAGTGAAGTAAACTGTCCTTCCCCTTATGAAAGGGGAAGGCGCAGAACTCAATCAAAAACGTGTATCGCGGCCGTGTTCAGACTCTAAATCCTGTGCCGGTCCGGTCGAGATAATGCCGTAAGGGTTGATGGTTGCGTGACTGCGGTAATAGTGATTACGGATATGGGCAAAATCCACCGTGTCACGAATGCCCGGCATCTGATAGATATCGCGCAGGAAACCGTACAGATTCGGGTAATCGCTGATCCGGTAGCGGTCACACTTGAAGTGCGTGACGTACACCGGATCAAACCGCACCAGCGTGGTCCACAAACGGAGATCGGCTTCAGTCAGCTGATTTCCGGTGAGATAACGGTGTTTACTCAGCAGTTCTTCGGCCCGTTCCAGCGCGGCAAAAACACCGTCAACCGCTTCATCGTAAGCGTCCTGAGACGTCGCAAAACCCGCCTTATACACACCATTGTTGATCTGCGGATAGACCCACTCATTAATCTCATCAATCGCCGGACGTAACGCCCCGGGATAATAATCTCCGGCTTTTGCGCCCACAGCATCAAACGCGCTGTTGAACATGCGGATGATATCGGCGGATTCATTGCTGACGATGGTTTGCTGTTTTTTATCCCACAGGATGGGCACGGTAACGCGACCCGTATAATCATTCTGCGCCCGCAGATAGATCTCATAGGCGTAGTTGAGATGATACAAATCATCGCCGGTTGCCGCCGGGAAATCAGTGCCGAAAGTCCAGCCATGTTCCAGCATCAGCGGATGGACGACAGAAACCGGAATAAACTCTTCCAGCCCTTTCAGCGTACGCATCAATAATGTGCGGTGCGCCCACGGACAGGCCAGTGAAACATACAAATGGTAGCGGTCACGCTCTGCGGCAAAACCGCCCACGCCATGTTCGCCCGGCGAGCCGTCCGGCGTTATCCAGTTGCGAAACTGTGCTGCTGAACGTTTGAAATGACCGCCGGTCGACTTGGTGTCGTACCAGGTGTCCTGCCAAACGCCATTGACGAGTTGTCCCATATTTCCTCCTTCCCCGTCATCCTTCGAGCCGTAACCCGAATGATTCAGGCGAGATTTACAGATAACTAATAAAAAAGGGCGAGGTGATAAATCACATCGCCCTGCAGGTCACTCTTTTGTCTTATTTAATTATAGCGTGGATGTTGCTCCCTGGTGCCGGGGCAATTACCAGTTTTTCTTGATCAGGCGGTCGATGCTGAATGCGCCCGGGCCGGAAGCAAACAGTACGAAGAAACCACCGGCAATGGACAGGTTTTTCATGAACATCATCTGGTTCACGCCCTGTGCGAAATCAGTGTGGAAAATCAGTGCAGTCAGAATGGTGAAGATTGCAGTGATCAGCGCCGTAGTACGGGTGAAGAAACCAAACAGAATCGCCAGACCGCCGCCGAATTCAAGCAGGATAGTCAGTGGCAGGAAGAAGCTTGGCACGCCCATAGACGTCATGTAACCCGCAGTCGCGGTGTAACCGTTGATTTTGCCCCAGCCTGCAACGATGAACAGGATTGGCATCAGAATACGGGCAACCAGCAAAGCAGTGTCTTGTAACTTGTTCATTTTCTACTCCAGATTAATATGCCCAAGGCGGGCTAAAATGTTACCGGTCCGGTCAGAAAATGTTTCATGCCGTTACCGCATCAGTTGATGACGAGATAATAAGTCGGATGGTTACGCTTTGTTAGCAAGTAAAACTGTTGGAATGCTTCAAATAAATTGAACAGCTGAGAGATTGTTATTCAAAAAGAAAAGGGCTGATTGTTTTCCAATCAGCCCTTTTAACAGGAGGAGGTTGAGGCTATTTGTTGCCGATGGTTTTACGGAACAACCTGACGGTGCCCCAGATGCCAAAAGCACGCCGTGACCAGCGGACGACCGCACTGGGATGGCGGATACCATAAACTGCCAGCAGGCTTGAGCCCACGACCAGATATTTACGCATATCTACCAGTTTTACCCAGTAATGGTCTACTTTCGCGGTGGCCTCCAGCCAGTCAGAACCGGCCTGAGAAAGCTCGCCACGCTGACGCTCGATTTTGCGCAGCAGTCTGACTTTTTCGATAGCGCGGTCCGGAATACTCATTGCTCGTCATCCTTTTCCAACAGGGCGCGATCAACGTCCAGTTGCTTGCGGGTGAGGCTGAGCAACGTGGAGCGTTTGGCTTTCGCCAGCGTCATTGCGCCAAGGATCACTGCCAGAAGCAGCAATACGCCCGTCGTCGTGGCTATCGCCGTAAGACGATAGGCCGGATCGATGGCCCAGAACAACACCACCAGCAAACTCATCAGACCAAAAGCGGTAAGTATCAGGGTAATCCCGACCATGAGCAGTAATTGGAAAATATTGGCCTTTTCCTCTTCCAGCTCGATAACGGCCAGCCTGACACGCGATTCAACAATGCTCACCATGACAGTAGCGATGCGTGAAACGATGTCAAACAACCCTTTTCCTGGTCCTTGTGGTGCAGGTTTAATTGGCTCAGCCATAATTAGCGGCGGGCTAACAGAACGCCGATGACAACGCCGACTGCGGCACCAATACCAACGCCAGTCCAGGGTTTTTCATGTACGTAATCGTCGGCTTTACCGGCAATTTCTTTAGTCTGATAGGCAATCTTATCGCCCGTATCGCTCAGACGTTCGCGGGTATCTTTAAGCAGGGATTCTGCTTTGCCACGCAGTTTATCGAGTTCAGCTTTCGGCTTATCGGTAGAGGTCTGAAGAACTTCTTCCAGCGTATCTGCCAATGACTTGAGTTCAGCGCGCAGTTGTTCTGATGTATTACTAGCCATGTGTAAGTCACTCCATACGTTAACTGATTCGAACTTTTAACATAGCGGATATTCAGGTTATCGCAAATACGAATTATCTGTTAACACCCACAGAAACCCTGAAAAATCCGCTATATCGCGGTAAATCTAACTACGGAAATCGACTCTGGCAGAAAGGATTACTTCGCTTCAGCTTCTTTCAGTTCAGACTTCGCTTCGTCCAGTTTATGCTGCTTTTTGATGACTTTGTCATGATCGCCTTTCGCCTGAGCTTCTTTCAGCTCCTGCTCACGTTCCGCGACTTTTTCACGTTTTTCTTCAATTTTTTTCTGCTTTTCAGCTTGCAGACCGGCTTCGGTGCAATGTTCTTTATTCTCGCGCAGCGCTTTTTCCAGTCCGTCTACACGGTTCTGATTGTTGTGCGCACGAGCTTCGTCGATTTGCTTTTGGATTTCGTTTTGCTTAGTGGCGCAGGTTTCTGGCTGCGATGCCGCAAAGCTGGCCGTGGTGAACAACAGGGCAGGGGCGAAAACGAGGGCGGTTAATGTCAGTTTCATCTTGTAGCTTCCTTTTAATGATTAAGTGAGTGTGGCACTTAATTTCCCAAATGATTAGTTGAGTGAATAACTCGCTTTGAATGATATCACCGCCGAATGAGCGGCGATATCAGATGAATCCCCTTTTGTCGCTAAGGGAATTACCCAAATTTCAGACGGTCGCGATCCAGTTTATGGATCCACGCTTTTGCGGTCGGCTGTTCGTAGTACTGAATCATAAATCCCGGCGGCAGAATATCCTGCAAGGCTTCTTCTGCCAGTTTGCGCTCAGATGAAGAATCAAGCTGAACCACCAGCCCGTCATTGAGCGGCGTAATACTTTTGATATGGATGCCCCGCTGACTGAGGCTCTGGTAAACATAAAATCCGTCAGGCAGTGACGTCCCGGTTCTGGCCGGGCGAATTTGCAGTGCGCTGGCAGGCACCGGCAGGTGCCATAATGCCAGTCCGAACATGGCCACAATCGCGACCAGCATCAACATCCCCGGCCAGATGAATGACCGGCTTTTCAGCCTCTGGCTCATGATGCGCTCTTACCTTTGTTCTGACGATCTGCATGTTTTTTGCGCCACAACACGACGATTGATCCCACCAGTCCGCCGATTAACAACAGCACTGGTAACAGCATCAGGCAATTCATGACCTGATCCTCATACTTGAGGAACAGCGGCGTTTTACCGAGGAAATATCCGAGCGAGGTCAGGATCAGGATCCACAACAAGCCGCTGACCCAGTTGAAAAACTGAAAACGACTGTTGCTCAGTCCTGACAGGCCGGCAATCGTTGGCAAGAGTGTCCGGACAAAGGCCAGAAAACGGCCAACTAACAGCGCCGAAAGGCCGTGTTTATGGAAAAGAGCATGCGCGCGTTCGTGATAATGCACGGGGAGATGTGCCAGCCAGCTTTGTACTATTCGCGTATTCCCCAGCCATTTTCCCTGCGCGTAACTGAGCCAGCAACCCAGGCTCGCCGCACTGGTGAGCAGGAACAGCGTTAACGGGAAATTCATCGCGTCTTTGGCTATCAGAACACCGACCAGGATCAGCAGGCTGTCACCGGGCAAAAAAGCCGCAGGAAGCAGGCCGTTTTCCAAAAAAATGATCATGAATAAAATCAGGTACAGCGCCCAGACCAGTGAAGGGTCTGCGAGGGTTTTATAATCCTGTTGCCAGAGGGCATCGATGAGCGAGGTGATAATTTCCATCTGTCTTGTGAAACTCCATCATTTTCAGTGAGTCAGCAAAAGCATCAGCGGAGAAATTGTCTCGACGCTGCCTGCCTGGCTGATAGGGGAGCCAAATCCCTGGCGGGTTCTTTGTTCTGATGCCGTTGTTTCAGATCCAATTAATTTTAATGGCATTGTATTTACGCGTCATTTTGCTTTCTGAAACGCAGCTCAAACGGGTAAAAAAAGTGGTCTAACTGTAACAAAATACCAATAGCTCAGACAGGTAAATATAGCGCGTTGAGGCCGATCATTTAAGTCTGAAGCGCGTTTGGGAAAGGGTTTTACATTGGCTGACACTACTCGACAGTGTCTGACAGGTTCTGCGGGCGAGCGGGGGAGAAAGTGTAAAACGGCAGGTTGGGGGAATTAACCTGCCTTAAAGGGAATTATTTGGTGTTAAGCGCAGGAGGATCGAGATGCACGACCGGGTTTTCTGAGTACAGATAACGGTCTACGTTGAACTCGAAATCATCACTTGTGGCGCGGAAAAGCATTTGCTTGGTGTTTTCCAGATGCTGCCACATCGCCAGTTTCGCCGCGTGCGGATCACGGCGGATCAGCGCTTTCAGGATCAGGTCATGATCTTCGCACCAGCTTTCAATCGACTTCTCATCGATATGCTCATGCAGTTTGCGCCAGTAAGGATTGTGTAACCGCTGGCTCCACATCTTCTCAACAATGGTCGCCAGTGCGCTGTTTTGCGTCGCCTGTGCAACCTGCACGTGGAATTTTAAATCCCACTCGGAATCACGGAAACGGTCTTCCTGCCGCGCATGTTCCTGAATCTCCATCAGACGCATGATGTCTTGTTTCGTCACCTGAGTCGCGGCGAATTCAGCGATGTTACTTTCTATCAGCTGACGTGCCTGTAAAAGCTCAAACGGACCGGAGGTTCCAAACTCACTACCACAATCCGGCACCACCAGATGGCGCTGCTGGTTTGACATGACATGAATGCCCGACCCTTTACGCACTTCCACGTAACCTTCAACTTCGAGCATGATAATCGCTTCACGCACCACGGTGCGGCTGACATCCATTTCATCGGAAATCAGACGTTCGGCCGGTAACTTCTCACCAACCGGGTACAAACCTGTTTCGATGCGTTCCTTGAGCGTAGCAGCCAGTTGTTGGTATAGACGTCTGGTGTCTGTGGATTCCATATGAGTGCTCTTTAAAGTAGTGAAACCTGTAAGAAGTAAGTGTCGGACAGACCTGTGAACTTATTATACAAGTGCCAGTATACGATTTACGAAAGGCTGTTGCACCGTGCATTGGGCAGAAAGGCTTTGGAGAAATGTCAGAAAACAGCAAAGCCCGGTAAAAGCATTACCGGGCTTTAATACGATGGATCAGGCTTTTGCGGTTTTGAGCGGAGCCGGAGCCACTTCTGCTGCTGAGCGGTTTTGCAGAACAGTCCAGATGATGATTGCACCGAGCAGGTCAAAGACCGCGAGCGCTGCAAACAGCGGGCTGAAACCAATGGTATCGGCCAGCGCACCCACCACCAGAGCAAACATGGTACTTGCCATCCAGGCCGCCATCCCGGTCAGGCCATTGGCTGTCGCCACTTCGTTACGACCGAACACGTCAGAAGACAATGTGATCAGCGCACCGGACAGTGACTGGTGAGCAAAGCCACCGATACACAGTAAAGCGATGGCTGCGTAAGGGCTGGTGAACAGGCCGATCATGCCAGGGCCAATCATCAGAACCGCACCCATGGTGACCACCATTTTACGGGAAACGATCAGGTTAACTTTGAAGTATTTTTGGAATAACGGTGGCAGATAGCCGCCCAGGATACAGCCGAGGTCTGCAAACAGCATCGGCATCCAGGCAAACATCGCGATTTCTTTCAGGTTGAAGCCATACACTTTGAACATGAACAGCGGGATCCAGGCGTTGAATGTCCCCCAGGCGGGTTCAGCCAGGAAACGTGGCAGCGCGATGCCCCAGAACTGACGGTTACGCAGGATCTGCATGGCAGACATTTTCTTGCCGTTGTCAGTCTGATGCTGTGCTTCCTGACCTTCCAGAATGTAATCACGTTCTTCTGTGCTGAGTTTCTTCTGATCTTTAGGATGCTTATAAAACACCAGCCAGCCCAGTGCCCAGACCAGACTTAACGCACCGGTAATGATGAAGGCCAGCTGCCAGCTGTGCATCACGATACACCAGACGACCAGTGGTGGCGCAATCATCCCGCCGATAGAGGAACCGACGTTGAAGTAACCGACGGCAATTGAACGCTCTTTGGCCGGGAACCATTCGCTGCTGGCTTTCAGACCGGCAGGGATCATGGCGGCTTCGGCCATACCGACCGCACCACGGGCGATAGCCAGGCCACCCCAGCTGCTTGCCAGCGCCGTTGCCATACAGAAGATGGCCCACATGATAGCGAACATCGCGTAACCGACTTTGGTGCCCATTACGTCGAGCACGTAACCCGCCACCGGCTGCATCAGGGTATAACAGGCGGAATAGGCGGCGATAATGTAAGAATATTGCTGTGTGCTGATGTTCAACTGGCTCATCAGCGTAGGTGCTGCGGCGGCAATAGCGTTACGTGTCAGATAACCCAGTATCGTGCCGCAGGTAACCAGCGCGATCATGTACCAGCGTAACCCTTTAATCTTAGCCATTTAACTCTCTCCCAGTAAATAATCCGGCGATGACAGCGACAGGCTGTCAGGGCGTTTTTCGCACCACCTGAATAAGCGTGGGGTTCTGGCTTTCCTTAACGTTTTCCGGGTACCACGCCGCCAGAAGATTTCACTGGGAGCTGCCCGATGCTTGACGCACTGCTTTATTGTTATTTGTGCGTTTGGATCCGATGAACGTCCTGGACACCAGAAAGAATGCTTCGCCATGGTCTGATTGAGCCCGGGAAGTGATTTGCCCGGGCAACAGCGAAAGGACGTGGCAGGTAATCTCTGACGCTCTTGTCCGGGCGAAGCAAAGATAACTTGTCATACAGATTTAAAATTTGAATGACATCACAAAACCACATTTATATTGTGTGGTTACTTAACTTTTTTAACTACAGAGTTATTTACTTGATTTTACAATGAAAAGTGCATTTAACATGATGCGGTTCACATTTTTCAGA
Organism: Rahnella sp. ATs2; assembly: GCF_051851855.1. Taxonomy (NCBI): domain Bacteria; kingdom Pseudomonadati; phylum Pseudomonadota; class Gammaproteobacteria; order Enterobacterales; family Yersiniaceae; genus Rahnella; species Rahnella sp. ATs2. The sequence continues at coordinate 188,095 of NZ_JBLYPL010000001.1, forward strand.
AACTGATTAACAAAGATAACGAAATTATCGAAACGTAATTGGTGTAACAACTTTACCGAATGATCACATTTAATCTGAACAGTTAATGAACAGGATTGTTTTTCCAAAATGACTGATAAGTTGTCGGTAAGTGTAAAAATGCATTAACAAAGCCCTGAGCAGCAGGCTTCTGGCGCGATATGAAGCGCAGGCGGTAAATGAGTAAGGGGCAAAACGCTGTTTTGTCATATCTGGTACGAATTAACTTGTCATACAGATTTAAAGTTTGAGTGACATCACAAAATGACACTCTGATTGTGAGGATAATAGGTCACAGCGGTTTATAGCTTTAACGCTATTATTTTACAGAGAGTTAGTGGGTTTTTATGGTCTCGGATCGCCCGCTTCGGCAGGGTTAACCCCCTAAAAAGAGCTGGACGACAATCTAAATTGGTGTGATAACTTCGCACCATTGAGTGATAACTCTACAGAATTCATGATGAGGAACCTAAGATGGCGCAGTTTTTAACGGAAGACTTCCTTCTCGACACAGAATTCGCACGTCGCCTGTATCACGACTATGCGAAAGATGAGCCAATTTTCGACTACCACTGCCATTTGCCGCCTGAGCTGATTGCACAGGACTACAAATTTAAAAACCTGTATGACATTTGGCTGAAAGGCGATCACTACAAATGGCGCGCGATGCGTACCAACGGTGTGCCTGAGCGTATGTGTACGGGTGATGCCAGCGATCGCGAGAAATTTGACGCCTGGGCTGCAACGGTTCCTCACACTATCGGTAACCCGCTTTACCACTGGACGCACCTTGAATTGCGCCGTCCGTTCGGTATCACCGGCAAACTGCTTTCCCCGTCTACCGCGGGCGAAATCTGGGAACGCGGTAACGAACTGCTGGCGCAGGATGACTTCTCTGCCCGCGGCATCATGAAACAGATGAACGTGAAAATGGTCGGCACTACCGATGACCCGATCGATTCTCTGGAACATCATAAAGCGGTGGCACAAGATCCCAGCTTTGATGTCAAAGTGCTGCCAAGCTGGCGCCCGGACAAAGCTTTCAACATTGAAGCGGACACGTTCGTCGATTACATGAAGAAACTGGAAGCGGCGGCAGATGTCTCCATTACCCGTTTCAGCGATCTGCGTGATGCCCTGAAAAAGCGTATGGATCACTTTGCGGCGCACGGTTGCAAAGTCTCTGACCATGCGCTGGACGTGGTCGTTTACGGCGAAGCGGATGACGCGACGCTGGACGGTATTTTGTCCCGTCGTCTGAACGGTGAAACGCCGACAGCGCAAGAAATTGCTCAGTTCAAAACCGGTGTTCTGCTGTATCTGGCTTCTGAATATCAGCGTCGTGAATGGGTACAGCAGTATCACATTGGCGCGCTGCGCAATAACAACACCCGTATGTTCCAGCTGATTGGCGCAGATGTCGGTTTCGACTCCATTAACGACCAGCCGCTGGCAGAACCGCTGTCAAAACTGCTGGGCGCGCAGGGTCTGGCCGGTGGCCTGCCTAAAACCATTCTGTACTGTCTGAACCCGCGTGATAACGAAGTGATCGGTACCATGGTCGGTAACTTCCAGGGCGAAGGGATGCCGGGCAAAATGCAATTCGGTTCCGGCTGGTGGTTTAACGATCAGAAAGACGGCATGCAACGTCAGATGACACAGCTTGCCAACCTGGGCTTACTGAGCCGCTTTGTCGGCATGCTGACCGACAGCCGCAGCTTCCTGTCCTATACGCGTCATGAATATTTCCGTCGCATCCTGTGCCAGATGATCGGTCGCTGGGTGGAAGATGGCGAAGCACCGGCAGACATCGAACTGCTGGGCAATATGGTGAAAAACATCTGCTTCGACAACGCCAAACAGTATTTCCAGATCGAACTGAACTGATCTGCATGAACCAGGCAGTCATCACTAGACAGTAACGGAGCGCAGATCCCTGCGCTCCTGAAACAAAATCATAAATAACAAATAATTATCCCAACAAAGAACGACGGCCACGGGGCAATTTTTCCGCCCTCAAAGACCGGAGTCTGAGCAAATTAAGGTGAATGTGAGATGCAAAGGTTAAATCGCCGTGACTTCCCTGGCCGTCAGCACCCGGACAAAATTATTCAATTTGGTGAAGGTAACTTCTTACGTGCGTTTGTTGACTGGCAAATCGACCTGCTGAATGAACATACTGATCTCGATGCCGGTATCGTAGTGGTGCGCCCGATTGATACTGATTTTCCGCCTTCACTGAGCACTCAGGATGGTCTGTATACGACCATCATCAGCGGTCTGAACGAGCAGGGTGAAACGGTGCGTGATACCCGCATCATCCGTTCTGTTAACCGTGAAATTAATATCTACCATCAGTTTGATGAATATCTGGCGCTGGCCCGCGACCCGAATATCCGCTTCGTGTTCTCCAACACCACCGAAGCCGGTATCAGCTATGTCGAGAGCGATCGTCTGGAAGACGCGCCTCCGGCAAGTTTCCCGGCCAAGCTGACCCGTTTGCTGTTCGAACGTTTCACGCATTTCTCCGGTGCGGCTGATAAAGGCTGGGTTCTGCTGCCTTGCGAACTGATCGACTACAACGGCGAGGCATTGCAGGAACTGGTGCTGCGTTACGCGCAACAATGGGCGCTTCCGGCGGCATTCACCCAGTGGCTGGAAAACAGCAATACATTCTGCTCAACGCTGGTTGACCGTATCGTCACCGGTTATCCGCGCAGTGAGGTCGACAGCCTGCAGGAAGAACTGGGCTATCAGGACAGCTTCTTTGACAGCGCGGAGCACTTCTACCTGTTTGTCATTCAGGGGCCAAAAAGTCTGGCTCAGGAACTGCGTCTGGACAAACTGCCGCTGAATATCCGTCTGGTTGACGACATCAAACCGTATAAAGAACGCAAAGTGGCGATCCTCAACGGCGCGCACACTGCGCTGGTGCCGGTGGCCTTCCTGGCAGGACTGAATACTGTGGGCGAGTCGATGAATGACGCGCAAATCAGCCGCTTCGTCGAACTGGCGATCGCCGAGGAAATCTCGCCGGTGCTGGACCTGCCGCAGGATGAACTGACGTCGTTTGCACAGGCGGTGCTCAGTCGTTTCCGCAATCCGTTCATTCAGCATCAGTTACTGTCGATTGCCCTGAACGGCATGACCAAATACCGCACCCGTATTCTGCCGCAACTGCTGGCGAGCCAGGCGAAGAATCAGCTTCTGCCTCCGCGTCTGACCTTTGCACTGGCGGCGTTGCTGGCGTTTTACCGTGGTGAGCGTAACGGAGAAGTTTATCCGCTGCAGGACGATGCACACTGGCTGAGCCGTTTCTCCGGCCTGTGGAGTGATGTGCGTAACGGCAGCCTGCCGTTAATCGGGCTGGTCGAAACTGTGCTGGCTGATGAAGAACACTGGGGACGTGACCTGAATACCGTGCCGGGTCTGACGGCGAAAGTGACCGAGCAATTGCAGGCGATTGATGATCGCGGCATGCGTGATGCGTTGGCGGCTTACAGCTAAGAGAGCAACTATGCAAAGTATCATTCAAATTCATACCGCTGATAATGTCGCTGTGGCCTTGCGCGATATCGATGCGGGCGAGCAGGTTGAAGCGGGCGGGTATTCCGTTGTTCTGGTTCAGCCTGTGGCGCGTGGTCACAAGTTTGCCCTGCGCCCGATTGCGGCCGGGGAAAACGTTGTTAAATACGGTTTGCCGATCGGGCATGCGCTGGCGGACATTGAGGCGGGCGTGCATATTCACTCGCAAAATGGCAAAACCAATCTCAGCGATCTGGACGAATACCAGTATCAGCCTGATTTCGCCACTGTACCTGAACAGATGGCGGATCGTGATGTGCAGATCTACCGCCGTAATAACGGTCAGGTCGGGATCCGTAATGAACTGTGGCTGATCCCGACCGTTGGTTGCGTCAACGGGATCGCCCGTCAGATCCAGACACGTTTCCTGAAAGAAACCAATGACGCGGAAGGCACCGACGGTGTTTACCTGTTTACGCATCCGTTTGGTTGCTCTCAACTGGGTGACGACCATGTGAACACCCGTACCATGCTGCAAAACATGGTGCGTCACCCGAATGCGGGCGCGGTGCTGGTGATCGGCCTCGGTTGTGAAAACAATCAGGTGGATGTATTCCGTGAAACGCTGGGCGACGTTGACGAAGAGCGTGTGCGTTTCATGACGCTGCAAAAATTCGACGACGAAGTGGAAGCAGGACTGGAACGTCTGCGCGAACTGTATGCCGTGATGCGTGACGATAAACGCGTGCCCGGCAAACTCAGCGAGCTGAAATTTGGCCTGGAATGCGGCGGTTCTGACGGCTTGTCAGGCATCACCGCTAACCCGCTGCTGGGACGTTTCTCTGATTACGTGATCGCCAACGGCGGGACTTCCGTGCTGACAGAAGTGCCTGAAATGTTTGGTGCGGAACGTATTCTGATGAGCCGTTGCCGCGATGAAGGTACATTTGAGAAAACCGTTCACATGGTGAATGATTTCAAACAGTACTTCATCGAACATAATCAGCCAATTTACGAGAATCCGTCTCCGGGCAACAAAGCGGGTGGTATCACCACGCTGGAAGAAAAATCGCTGGGCTGTACGCAGAAAGCCGGTCAGAGCCCGGTGATGGACGTGCTGAAATACGGCGAACGTCTCACCACGCCGGGGCTGAACCTGCTGAGTGCGCCGGGTAACGATGCCGTCGCCACCAGTGCGCTGGCGGGTGCCGGTTGCCATATGGTGCTGTTCAGTACCGGCCGCGGTACGCCATACGGTGGTTTTGTGCCGACGGTGAAACTGGCAACCAACAGCGAACTGGCGGCGAAAAAACCGCACTGGATCGATTTCGATGCCGGACAACTGATCCACGATGTCAGTATGGATCAGCTGCTGGGTGAATTTGTGGATCTGATCGTGGCGATCGCCGATGGCCGCAAAGCCAAAAACGAACTCAATGATTTCCGTGAATTAGCCATCTTTAAAAGCGGTGTCACATTGTAACCGCTCAGGTTTATCGTTAGGATGAAACGGCGTTTCAGTTATGAAGCGCCGTTTGCTTTTGCAGCGCAAGACCTCCACGTATGAGACTCCTGACAAATGACGTATTACTGGTTTGCCCAGTCAATTGGTGTTGTGGCCTTCGTGGTCGGCATCACGATGTTTTTCAACCGCAGCGACCGTCGCTTCAAACAACAGCTTTCTGCCTACAGCGCCATTATCGGCGTGCATTTCCTGATGATGGGCGCAGCTCCCGCAGGCATGAGCGCCTTACTGAATTCCCTGCGCACGCTGATTTCACTGCGCACCCGTAACCAGTGGATCATGGTAGTTTTCATTGTGCTGACGCTGGTGTTAGGGCTTAGCCGCGCCCATCACTGGGTAGAATTATTGCCGGTCGGCGCGACAGTGGTCAGTACATGGGCGCTGTTTCGCACCAGCGGGCTGACCACGCGCTGCATTATGTGGTGCTCAACCTGCTGCTGGGTAGTGCACAACATCTGGCTCGGTTCGATTGGCGGATCGCTTATCGAAGGCAGTTTTCTGGTCATGAACGGCTTTAATATCATCCGCTTCCGCCGCCTGCAACTGCGCGGTATCGACCCGTTCGAGGTCGAGAAGAAGATAGTTCAGAAGATGGATGCAAATAAAGCAGCGGAGTGAGATATCACTCCGCCAGAAGCGGATTTACTCGTCTAATTTCAGCGGCGGTAACTGACCAAAAATGCTCAGCAGGCCTTCGCCCCAGCCTTTGCGGATCATGTCGAAATACGGGTGCGTTTCGGTGATGCGGTGCTGTTGCGCGGCACTGAAGCTGTCGGTCGGATAGGTCATCACATCCAGCGGCAGGCCGACGGAAAGATTACTGCGCAGCGTCGAATCCATCGAAATCAGCGCACATTGCATCGCCTGATCCAGCGCGGTGTCGTAGCTCAGCACCCGATCGATAATCGGCTTGCCGTACTTACTTTCACCAATCTGGAAATACGGCGTGTCGTGTGTGGCTTCGATGAAATTCCCCTGCGGATAAATGTGGAACAGCCGCAGGCCTTCGCCCTTAATCTGGCCACCGAGCAGCAGGTTGCAGCTGAAATCCGTGTTGCCGCCCTGATTCGCGCCGCTGTCCCGTGCAATCACTTCACGTACCGTTTCACCCAGCAGGCTGGCGGCATCGTACAGCGACTTCACGTTCAGCAGGTTTTCCCGCTCATCGTCTAAGCCGCGGCGATGCAGCAGGCTGATAATGCTTTGTGTGGTCGCCAGATTTCCGGCGCTCTGGATCACCAGCACGCGTTCATCACTTTGATGAAAAACATGCAGTTTACGGAAGGTGGAAATATGGTCCACTCCGGCATTGGTGCGTGAGTCTGACACAAACACCAGGCCTGAGGACAAGCGCATGGCCACACAGTAAGTCATAAAAAATTTCCTCAGGCGTCAGGTTTATTGTGGTACGTCGAGCATGGCAACGGCCGCGACAGTGCGCATGTCTTCGCTTCCTCCACCCAACCGGATACCGCGGACCGGGCATGCATCAAGATAATCTATGCCGATAGCCAGTTTCAAATGCTGATTCGGTTTACAGGTGTTATTGGTGACATCAAAGCTCTGCCAGCGGTCATCCAGCCAGGCTTCCGCCCAGGCGTGCATGGCCACGTGTGTCGAATCTTCCGAGTAAAGATAGCCGCTGACATAGCGCGCCGGAATGCCCAGACTGCGGCAACAGGCGAGGAACACGTGGGTGTGATCCTGACACACGCCGGTTTGCGCCGAAAACGCCTGAGAGGCGCTGTCTTTGACCGTGGTAGTGCCGGGGTTATAGGGCATTTTCAGCAGCAGTTCGCCCATCAGACTGCACAGACTTTCGTGCTGCGCCTGCGGGCGGTAATAGCGGCTGGCGAAATCGCGGATCGCGCCGTCAGCCAGCGTCAGCGGGCTGGTGCGTAAAAACACCAGCGGCGAAAGATGCCCGCAGTTGTCATCCTCCGTATTGTCTTCAATCTCGACCACACCGTTGGCGACGATGGTGATCGCCTGATGCGGCTGATCCAGTGTCAGAACATGCAACACATTGCCGTAGGCATCCAGCGTGCGGGTGGCATATTCCGGTAACGTCAGATCCCATGACAAAATCTTCTGATGGCTGGAATCCTGCGGGGTCAGGCGCAGGTATTGCGTGCTGTGTTTAACCTGCTGCGCATAGCTGTAATGCGTCTGATGCGTGACATTCAGTTTCATTATTGAGCCTCCAGATAGGTTTGATGAATGCTCTCAGCGATGGCATTGGTCTGGTCAAGGAATTGCATTAACCAGGGACTGAGGCCCATCTCAACAATTTCATCCATTTCGGTGAAACGCAGCTGAGCGTGAAGGGTATGAACACGGCGGCGGGGCAGATTACCCGCCGTGCCGCCGATTTCCTCCAGCTGTTCGGCCATAATTTCGATGCACGAAAGCAGTGAACGCGGTAGCTCGCGGCGCAACACCAGCAGTTCGGCGATATGCTTCTGGCTGAGTTGTTGCTTGTATAACGTGTGGAACGCTTCGCGGGCGCTGACGGCACGCAGTAATGTGTCCATCCGGTAGTATTCGCGCACCGGATCTTCATCGGCATTCAGCAACTGATTTTTGGCATCAAGCAGGCGCGCGGTGCTGTCTGCGCGTTCCAGCATGGTGCCGAGGCGGATAAAGTTCATCGCATCACTGCGCAGTAAGGTACCGAACATCGCGCCACGAAACAGATGTGAGCGTTCCTTAACCCAGTCGAAGAAAGAGTCTGCACCGGCAGAACCGACGCCCTGACGGCGGATCAGTTTCATCTCAATCCAGGTGGCATTGATGCTTTCCCAGACTTCAGACGACAGGCTGCCGCGCACCGCATGCGCATTGTTCCAGGCCATTTGCAGGCAACTGAAAATGCTGCTGTGGTTGAAACTGTCCAGTGCGAAAAAGTTGAGCAGATTGCTCATCGATTCCTGCGGATAGTGCTCACTGAATAACGTGCGGGTGCCGGTCATGGTCAGCGGCACCAGCAGATCATTGTTTTCATCGCGGGCGTTGACGTCACGGATCGACATCATCGACAGCTTGTTGGTCACGTCCAGCAGGCGTGCGATATTTTCGGCGCGTTCCAGATAACGCGCCATCCAGTACAGTTCGCTGGCTGTTCTGCTTAGCATGCGTCATCCTCCGTTGGATTTTCTTCCAGCACCCAGGTGTCCTTGGTGCCGCCGCCCTGTGATGAGTTCACCACCAGCGAGCCTTCTGCCAGCGCCACGCGGGTTAAGCCGCCCGGTACCAGACGGATTTCCGCGCCGGTCAGGGCAAAAGGCCGCAGGTCGATATGACGCGGTGCCAGTCCGTTGCCGACAAACGTCGGGCAGGTGGAAAGCGCCAGCGTTTCCTGAGCGATGTAGTTTTCCGGGCGGGTACGCAGTAAATCGCGGAAGCGTTCAATTTCCGCTTTGCTGGCGGTCGGGCCAATCAGCATGCCGTAACCGCCTGCGCCATGAACCTCCTTCACCACCATTTTTTCCAGATTCGCCAGCACGAAAGACAGATCGCTTTCCTTGCGGCATTGCCAGGTCGGCACGTTATTGAGGATCGGATCTTCCGCGAGATAGTAGCGGATCATCTGCGGCACATACGGGTAGATCGATTTGTCATCCGCTACGCCGGTGCCGATCGCATTCGCCAGCACCACGCCACCGGACCGATAAACTGAAAGCAGGCCGGGAACGCCGAGCATGGAATCGGCGCGGAACGCCAGCGGATCGAGGAACGCATCGTCGATACGCCGGTAAATCACGTCAATTTTGCAGGGGCCGGCGGTGGTGCGCATAAACACCGCGCCGTCTTTCACGAACAAATCGACGCTTTCCACCAGTTCAACGCCCATTTGCTGGGCGAGGAAACTGTGCTCGAAATAGGCGCTGTTAAAGCGGCCTGGCGTCAGTACCACAACGGTCGGATCGTTGACTGGCGTGCTTTCGCGCAGGGTTTGCAGTAAGTGGGATGGGTAGCGGGACACCGGCGCGATACGCTGTTCGGCAAACAGTTCGGGGTATAACCGCATCATCATCTTGCGGTTTTCCATCATGTACGACACGCCGGACGGCGTACGCAGGTTGTCTTCCAGCACGTAATATTCGCCATCGCCGCCGCGCACCATATCCGTTCCGGCAATGTGGGCGTAAGTATCGCGATGAAGATCAATGCCCTGCATGCACGGCTGATACTGATCGTTGGCCAGCACCTGTTCCGCCGGGACGATCCCCGCTTTGAGGATCTTCTGGTCGTGGTAAATATCGTGCAGAAAAGCATTCAGCGCCTGAACCCGCTGGCAGATCCCGCGATCGAGCATTTGCCATTCGCTGGCCGGAATAATGCGCGGCACGCTGTCGAACGGGATCAGCCGTTCCGCACCGTCATCTTCGCCGTAAACGTTAAAGGTAATTCCCACCCGATGGAACAACAGCGCAGCTTCCTCTTTTTTGCGCTGGACTGCCTGTTGATCAGCTTGCTGCAACCACTGCCAGTAGGCCTGATAATGGCTACGGTGCTTGCCATCCGCCATTAACATCTCATCAAAAAAGGGTGAATCGGAAAGGTCAATCTTGATCATCATCACCTCACAAACTGGACAGGCTGCAATTGAATCGTTCAATAACAATGAAGATCAGGCATAAAGTGTGCCAGCGTGCAAAACGGGCTGAAAATCGGGGGAAAACAGACGGGACTGCTTAATTATAGAGCGTGAAAGGGTTTCTTTGCCTGAAAATGGGGCAAAAAAAACCAGCCCGCAGGCTGGTCTGGTGCATGGCTGGCGCGAATTAACGGCGGACGGCGATGGCTTCGATTTCGATTTTTACGTCTTTTGGCAGACGGGCAACTTCAACGCAGGAACGCGCCGGGAACGGAGCGTTGTGTTCAGTGAAGAACGCTTCGTACGTGGCGTTAACGGTGGCGAAGTCATTCAGATCTTTCACGAAAACGGTAGTTTTGACGATGTCTGAAACTTTCAGGCCAGCGGCTTCAACGATCGCCTGCACGTTTTGCAGTGACTGACGTGCCTGCGCAGCGATATCGTCGGCGACCGCGCCGGTTTTAGGATCCACAGGGATCTGGCCGGAAGTGATGATCATGCTGCCCAGATCCACGCCCTGAACGTAAGGACCGATAGCGGCAGGGGCGTTTTCAGTGCTGATTTCGCGGGACATAATGTCTCCTGATTTGAGTTAAAGTGAATAAAAAATTATCCCTCAGTATAAAGGGTTAATCATTGTTCAGCACCACCTGATGCTCAAACTCTTTCTCGCAGTATTTGCATTTCAGGTGCACGCCGTCCGCACGTTGCTTGACTGCAAAGCTGGAATCCACCGGTTCAAAACGGCTGATGCAGTTGCCGTTCGGGCAGCGCAGCACGCCGACAATACGGTCCGGCAGCGTCGGCATCAGCTTCTTCACCACGTCGTAATTGTCGATGCGGTTCACCGTTGCACGCGGGGCATATACCGCCAGCTGATTGACCTGTTCGTCGGTCAGGAAGGTGTTTTCGATTTTGATAATGTCTTTGCGGCCAAGTTCGCCGGACGGCAGGTTCAGGCCGACGGTCACACGTTGTTCAGTCTGGGTAAACTTGAACAGAGACAGCAATTTAAACCCGACCTGTGCCGGAATATGGTCGATAACGGTACCGCATTTGATCGCTTCAACCTGAAGTTTATTGTCGTGCGTCATAAAGTTTTCTCCTCAAGTTTACTGTGCAGTGTCTGCGTTCAGAACCAGCGCCAGCAAAGCCTGACGCGCAAAAATCCCGTTTCCGGCCTGCTGGAAATACCAGGCGTATGGCGTCTTATCCACATCCGGCGTGATTTCATCGATACGCGGCAGCGGATGCAGTACTTTCAGGTGCGGCTGAGCATTCGTCAGGTCGGCGGCGCGCAGCACAAACTGGGCTTTCACGTTGGCATATTCCGACGGATCCAGACGCTCTTTCTGTACGCGGGTCATGTACAGGATGTCGATTTCAGAAACCACTTCATCAATGCTGCTGTGCAGGCTGTATTCGATGCCTTTCTCTTCCAGCAGGCTCAGGATATAGCCCGGCATTGCCAGCGCATCCGGGGCGATAAAGTAGAAACGGTTACCGTTAAATTTCGCCAGCGCCTGCGCCAGGGAATGTACCGTGCGGCCATATTTCAGGTCACCGACCATGGCGATTTTGATGTTGTCGAGACGCCCCTGCGTTTCCTGAATGGTGAACAAATCCAGCAGGGTTTGGGTCGGATGCTGGTTCGCACCGTCCCCGGCGTTGAGCACCGGAATACCGCCGGAGAATTCGGTTGCCAGACGTGCCGCGCCTTCCTGCGGGTGACGCATCACAATTGCATCGACATACGTGCTGATGACCGAAATGGTGTCGGCCAGCGTCTCGCCTTTTTTACCAAGCGACGTGTTGCTGCTGTCGGAGAAACCGACCACCGAGGCACCCAGACGATGCATTGAGGTTTCAAACGACAGGCGGGTGCGGGTTGAGGCTTCGAAGAAACAACTGGCGATCACTTTGTGTTTCAGCAATTCAGGCTGCGGGTTGGCTTTCAGGCTGGCAGCGGTATCGAGAACCAGCTCCAGCTCTTCACGACTGAGATCGTTGATCGAAATGATGTCTTTCTGATACAGCGGATTGGCCATAGTCATTCTCCTGTTCTTTACGCGTAAAAAGTGGGGCACTCAAATTCCGGACAAAAAAAAGCCCCTCAATGAGGGGCTTTCAATAAAACGGTAATACCACGGAAGAACAACGGCAGCGGGCTGCCTGATGGCACGGCGTTTGGTCGATCATCTGAGCACAAAACGTGGCGATTGTTCATGGGTTCTCCCGGCAAATTGTGGCGCATTATAGGCGGCTCACTGACGGCGTCAAGCGGAAAAATGGCCTAGGGCAATCGGTTGCTGCTGTGGTTTTCCTTTATCGCCAGTATCCGCCTGATTGTCCTGCAAACTCTGTCCAGCGCTGTCGTTTCCCGTGGTGCTACCAGCACGGAAGTGCTCGACGCGATCACCCCGAGCACCTCCGGCAAACGGTGCTGATCGATAATCCGTCCCACGGCGCGGCCATAGCCCGACATGACATGGACCACCACAAACTGAGGGTTGTGATCCACATCGGTGACCATTTCACTTACTGACCTCAGGGCATCAGGAACAAGCTGAGACTGCTCATTCAGGGCATAAATCTTTTTGCCTTTGGCATTCTGCACCTTCATCACACCCAGCGTTTTCAGTAATTGTGAAATGGTGGACTGGCCGATATTCCTGTATCCCGCCCGCTGGAATTCCTGCCGCAATTCTTCCTGTGATGAAAAACTCCGGCTGGCAATCAGCTGATGGCAGAGGATCAGTTGCTGGTGTTCTTTTTCAAGTGCAGACAACGTTCTTTTCATGGTTATATTCCCGGTAAATAAAAGGACGTCAACATGGCAAAAAAATCATTTTCTACAAAGACTTAAATCAAAGAACCGAGACTTAACGCTAACATCAGTAATACCAGTAATATCCCCAGTAAAGGTGCGACCCATTTCAGCCAGCGGACATAAGGCACCCGCGCGATGGCCAGACCGCCCATCACGACGGCGGAGGTCGGTGTGACCAAATTGACCAGGCCGGATGCGGACTGATACGCAGTGACCACCAGTTCACGGCCGATATGCGCGAAATCGGCCAGCGGCGCCATAATCGGCATGGTCATCACCGCCAGACCGGAAGAAGAGGGCACCAGAAAGGACAGCACTACTTCGAGCAGGAACATGACGTTGATGAAGATCACGTTGGATAATCCGGAAACGATGCCTTCGGCGCTGTGCAAAATAGTGTGGGTAATCATGCCGTTGTCCATGATCACCACAATGCCACGGGCAATACCGATGATCAGCGCCACGCCGAGCAGGTCGCGTGCGCCATCGATAAAGGTGGAAGTCAGCTCCTCTTCACTCATCCGCGCAACCAGCCCCACCAGGATCGCCGCAGCCAGGAAAACGCCGGAGATTTCCCCCATCCACCAGCCTTTTACCGATACGCCATAAATCATCACCACAAAAGCCAGTGCGAAGATCAGCAGGATGATTTTGCGCACGCCGGTAAAGGGCAGCAGTTCATCGCTGCGGTTTCCGAGAAAGTGGGCGCGGTTGCTTTCCTGCTGATCCGCCACGATGGAGAGTGAGGGATCGCGGCGCACTTTACGGGCATAGCGCATTACCCAGATCACGCAGATCAGCCAGCCGACGATCAGGATCGCCACGCGCAGGCCGATCCCGCTGGTAAAGGGGATCCCGGCGGCGTTGGCGGCAATCACCGTCGCAAAAGGATTGATCGTCGAACCGAGCGTCCCGATGCCTGCACCGAGCAGCACGGTAGCCGCAGCCACCAGCGGATCGAAACGTGCCGCCATCATCACCGGCACCAGCAGGGTATAAAACGGCAATGATTCTTCGGCCATGCCGTAAATGGTGCCTCCGGCGGCGAACAGTGCCATCAGAATGGGGATCATCCACTCTTCTTTGCCCTTCAGCCGGACGGTAACCCGCTCTATTCCGGCGTCGATGGCTCCGGTTTTGGTCACGATGCCCAGAAAACCGCCGATGATCAGAATAAATAAGGCGACATCAATCGCGCCGGCCTGACCGGTGGTGTGGTTGTACAGGCCATCAATGGGCGCGAGGAAAATATCCACCAGCCCCTGCGGATTGCCGGTCACGGCGTGATAGGTGCCTGAGACGGGGACTTCTTTACCCAGTCCGGCATTCATCGCCATGTCGTACTGACCGGCGGGGATAATCCAGCTCAGGCCTGCAACCAGCGCGATAAGCACAAATAAAATGGTGTAGGCAGAAGGGAATTTGAATGTACGCATAAACGTAATCCTTAAAGAAGGCGTGAAGGCAAAACGCCTTCACGCAAGGGGCTTAGTCATCGCCAAGCGTGGCGACCATGACCGCTTTTATGGTGTGCATACGGTTTTCGGCTTCATCAAAAACGATGGAATGCGGGGACTCAAAAACGTCATCCGTCACTTCCAGCCCTTTCATGCCGTAAGCGATTTCCAGCTCCTTTCCGAGTGTGGTTTCTTCGTTATGGAAAGCGGGCAGGCAGTGCATAAATTTGACGTCAGGATTGCCGGTGGCGTTAAGCACCGCGGCGTTAACCTGATACGGGGTCATCAGGCTGATACGTTCTGCCCAGGCAGTTTTTGCTTCGCCCATCGACACCCAGACATCGGTATAAAGAAAATCGACGCCCTGTACACCTTCATCAACGTGTTCTGTCAGCAGGATCCTTGCGCCGGTAGTGCGGGCAATATCGCGGCAGACAGCGACCAGCGTCTCTTCCGGCCAGAAGGATTTTGGCGCGACCAGACGGATGTCCATCCCCATTTTCGCCGCGCCGACCATCAGGGAATTCCCCATATTGTTTCGGGCATCGCCCAGATAAGCGAAGCTGATCTGACTGAGTTCTTTGCCCGGCGAGTGTTCAAGCATGGTCATCAGGTCGGCCAGGATTTGGGTCGGATGAAACTCATCGGTCAGCCCGTTCCATACCGGTACGCCGGAGAATTCCGCCAGCTCTTCCACAATCTTCTGCGCAAACCCCCGGTATTCGATGCCGTCGTACATTCTGCCCAGCACACGCGCGGTATCTTTCATCGACTCCTTGTGTCCGATCTGGCTGCCGCCAGGGCCGAGATAGGTCACGTGTGCGCCCTGATCAAACGCGGCGACTTCAAACGCACAGCGGGTGCGGGTGGAGGTTTTCTCAAAAATCAGCGCAATATTTTTTCCGCGCAGGCAGGGGCGTTCCTGTCCTGTTTTCTTATCGTCTTTCAGCGCCAGCGCCAGGGTGATCAGTTGCTGAATTTCTTCCGGCGTGAAATCAAGAAGCTTAAGGAAATGACGGTTTTTCAATGTAGTAGTCATAAAATCATCCTGAAATAATGAAATGGGAGCGGGTTATTCCGCGCGGATACAGGTGCCTTTCAGGCCGGCCAGAATGGCTTCGCCATCCTCCAGTGCGCCGATCCCCGCCAGCCCGTGACAGGCATCGACAAACTGGCAGGCGGCATTGACTTTCGGCCCCATGGATCCGGCATCGAAGGTCATAGCAGCGAGATCCCGCGGCGTGATGTGATGCAGCGGCCGCTGCTCAGGCGTGCCCCAGCCGAGGTACACCGCATCGGCATCGGTCAGGATCAACAGCGCGTCGGCCTGTAACTGACGCGCCAGCAGCGCCGCCGAGAGGTCTTTGTCGATGACGGCTTCCACGCCCTTCAGCCCGTCATTGGTCTGATGAACCGGCACGCCGCCGCCGCCATTGCAGATGACCAGATAGTGCTGATCCAGCAAGGCCCGGATGGCATCAATCTCGAGGATGCGCTGTGGTTGAGGGGAAGCGACCACGCGGCGAAAATGCTGCCCGTCGGCTTTCATCGCCCAGCCTTTTTCGGCAGCCAGATTTTCCGATTGCGCCTGCGTATAAACCGGGCCGATGTATTTCGTCGGGTTATCAAAGGCCGGATCGAGCAGGCTGACTTCCACCTGCGTCAGCAGGGTGCAGACGCGACTTTCCGGCAGACAATTTTTCAGCGCCTGTTGCAGCAGATAGCCGATCATCCCCTGAGTTTGTGCTACCAGAATATCGAGCGGGTAGGGCGCGACTGCCGGACAGGCGCTGTTTTGCAGCGCCAGTAATCCGACCTGCGGGCCGTTGCCGTGTACCAGCACAACCCGCCATTTCTGGCATAGCGCAGCCAGCGTTTTTGCCGCCACACAGATGTTTTTGCGTTGAAGTTCGGCCTCTAGCGGTTCGCCACGGCGCAGTAATGCGTTGCCGCCCAGAGCGACAACCAGAACAGGTTTGTTCATGAAATTTCCCCGGAGTCAGTGATCAGATGTCGTCGCGTTCAAGCGGGCAGCTCATGCAGCGCGCGCCGCCGCGGCCTCTTCCCAGTTCATCGCCCGGAATGGGGAGAACGGTGATCCCGGCTTTATCGTATTTTTCGTTAGTCCAGGTGTTGCGCTCGTAGCCGATCACCACGCCGGGGCGCACGGTCAGGACGTTATTGGCATCGTTCCATTGTTCGCGTTCGGCCTCGAAACTGTCGCCGCCGGTGGTGATGAGTTTGATGTCATCAGTGCCCAGCGCCTTACCGATTGCCCGCACGAACTGCGGTTCTTCGGTGCGGCGCAGGCCGCCGTGGCCGTCATCGGTCAGCGTCCAGCACTGGGTGGTGTCGCGGACGACTTCCGGGTAGACGGAGAAGGTGTCGAAGTCGATATGGGTCATGACGGTATCGAGGTGCATGCAGGAGCGATGTTTGGGTAATTCCAGTGCAATCACTTTGGTGGCTTGCTGATGTTTGAACAGCGAACGGGCGAGGAACTCCACACCCTGCGGCGTCGTACGTTCGGATAAGCCAATTAATACCGCGCCACGACCAATGACTAATACATCACCGCCTTCCAGTGTCGCGTGGTCATAATTAAATTCATCATCGCCAAAGTAAGTAATAAATTCGTTATCGGCAAAGTGCGGATGCCAGCGATATATGGCTCGCAGATTATTGGTTTCCCGTTTACGCGCCTCTTTTGCCATCGGATTCACCGATACGCCGTTATATATCCAGCAGGAGGTGTCGCGGGTAAATAAATGATTGGGTAATGGATTAATCACAAAATCATTTAACTGATGTGTATCCGTGACCATATTATGAAAAGTATCGGGGATTTCGCTGTAAGTTAATCCGCCGCTCATGAACCGGGCCGTTTGCCGGTGGGGTAAATCTGCCAGCCAGCCGCGGATTTCTTCGGCAAATTGTGGCCCCAGCCGGTAATCCGAGATTTGCCGGCTGAGCAGCCAGTCTTTGGCCTCGCGGTTGTCGAGGGTTTCAGTCAGCAGGTCAGTCAGCAATAAAACTTCCACGCCTTGCTGGCGCAGGGTCTGGCTGAAAATGTCATGTTCTTTCCCGGCCCGCTCAACAGACAGCACATCATCGAATAATAATTCCTGACAGTTGGAGGGGGTCAGTCGCTGCAAACTTAAATTTGGCCGGTGAAGCATCACGCTGCGAAGTTGGCCTATTTCGGATCCTACATAATGCCGTTTCATATTTATCCCTTTTAAAAGACGAAATAATGTTCCGGTCAATTTCAGCTAAATTTCAGCTTAATTTCAGATGAAGAAATCCCGTGGAGAATAAAACGCGTTATTCAGCCTGGAAGGAAGTGCGCCCGGAACGGAGTGAATAATATTCCGCGCAGGCATTTAATATGTGACTTCGATCGCATCAGAATAAAACCATGGTGATGGTTACCTGTTGATTGATAAACATCATTGTTTTATTTATTAGCATATTCAGTAAAGTGAATAATCACCGGAATATGAGAGTAATTATTTCTTCTGACAGTGAGTGACCGTATGAGATAATATTTATTCAATCCTAATCCACTAAAAAATAAAGGGTTTATTCTGAGTTTGCATAGAATGGCTTTTTTTGTGATTAAAGATTTATAACTTCTCAAAAATCCTAAATAACTATTATCTGTTTTCGCTGCTTTGGATTTAATTAAATATGTGACCGGCGGGTGAGTTTTTAGAAATAGTCCGTAAGACCAACAGGATGAAAGCGGCATACTGAATATGCTCGCAGGGTTTATGCAATCTTACTGCATAACCATTGTTTCCCGGCTGGGGGTGACGTTCAGCCGCAAAAATATTTCCCATGAAGTTAAAATCTTGATCCCGCTCTGGCAACCGGACAGCAAACAGGATTAGTATTTATGAAACGCTGTTTCACTCATGCATTACAAACCCGAGGTTATGATGATCACAGGAAACATCCACGCGCTGCATCTCGTTCCTTATCTGCCCGCTGAATTGTGCGAGGCCATTGAATACGTTAAGCAACACATCACTGCGGACACGCCGCTGGGCAAACACGATATCCGTGGTGACGATGTGTTTGTGCTGATTTCCAATGATTCCACCGCGCCGCAGGCCGACCGCCGTGCCGAATTCCACGCCCGTAATCTGGATATCCAGATTGTGCTGAACGGCACCGAAGGCATGACGTTCAGCAACTTACCGGCAGGTTATGTGGATACTGACTGGCTGGAAGATAAAGACATCGCGTTTCTGGCCGCCGGTGAGCAGGAAAAAACCATGATCATGCAGACCGGCGATTTTGTGGTGTTCTATCCGGGT
The DNA here is from genome assembly GCF_051851855.1 of Rahnella sp. ATs2. Lineage (NCBI taxonomy): Bacteria > Pseudomonadati > Pseudomonadota > Gammaproteobacteria > Enterobacterales > Yersiniaceae > Rahnella > Rahnella sp. ATs2. The sequence continues at coordinate 206,372 of NZ_JBLYPL010000001.1, forward strand.
GAAGTGCATAAACCGCTGTGCGCGGTGGGCGAACCGGCCCATGTGCGCAAAGCGGTGGTAAAAATGAACGTCAGCGCATTGTCCGCTTGATGCTTATCGTGTAGCGCTTCGTGCGTTTGATCAGCTTCATCCGCCAGCGGCGCAGTCTGCCGAGGCGTTCCGGGGCTTTAAGTTTGTGTTTGATCCACACCACCTGCCACGGCTGGAGTCGCATCTGGCCGTTAAACGCTTCCCCGCTAATCAGATCTTTCCCTTCCACTGCCAGTTTCAGAACCTGCGAATGATCGCTGATATTGAATACGCAGCTGATCCGATCCTCCGTTTTGGGATCATAACGTTCCATCGCAAACAGCGATTTACCCAGATCAAACACCCGTTGCCCCGCCTGTGGCGAAAATGCCGGATGTTCGCGGCGGTGCTTAATCAGCGCCTGTAAACCGTAAAAAACGCGGGCACTCAGACTGTCCTTTTTCTCCAGTTCTGCCTCAACTTTTCCCAGCTCCAGCTTTTTACGGTTAATACGGCGGTTGATGCCGGACTGATGCATACCGTCAAGATCGTTCTCGCTGCCCAGCAGGCTGTGGATATAAATCGCCGGTACGCCGATAAACGACAGCAACAGCGCCTGTGCGGCGAGAAATTTGCGCGCTTTCAGTCCGGTATCGTCATCCGGTTCGGTCAGCGCGCTGAGGTAATTGATGTTCAGTTCATAAGGCGAATGCGTGCCATCGCCGTTGTCTTTATAAGAGACGCGGCCTTCTTTACGCAGGGTTTCCTGCGCCATGTATTTGCGTTCGTCATCGCTGAGGAAGGTTTCTGTCGGACGCAGACCGATGCCGTCGTGACTGGCTAAAAAGTTGAAATAGGTGGTGTCAGGATAACGTGCTTCGGCATTCAGGCTTTGCGCCCACTGGGTGAGCGTGCTGGTGTCCTGGCGTAAAAAGGCGTGCAGCGTGAGCGGCGGCAGCGGGAACTGATACACCATGTGTGCCTCATCGCCTTCACCGAAATAACTGATATTTTCGTGATGCGGCACGTTGGTTTCGGTGATGATCCGCGTGCCGGGAATCACTTCATCAAGGATGGTCCGCCAGACTTTGATGATGTTATGCGCCTGCGGCATGTGAATGCAGCGCGTCCCGGCCTCCTTCCAGATATACCCAATCGCATCGAGGCGGATCGACTGCCCGCCACTGGCGGCGTACTGCAGCAGTACATCAATGCTTTCCAGCAGAACCTGCGGATTTTTGAAATTGATATCCACCTGATCTTCACTGAACGTGGTCCACAGGTATAACTCATTGCCGTCGGCTTTGATAAACGGCGTCAGCAGCGGCGAGGCGCGGGGGCGCACAACGCGGCTGTAATCCAGCTCGGGATTCGAGGCAATAAAGTAATCTTTGTAATAAGGATCGTCATGCAGATAGCCTTTCATCCATTCGCTTGAGCGGGAGATATGGTTAATCACGCAGTCAAACATCAGGTTGAAATTCGCGGAAAGGTGATGAATATCCGACCATCCGCCGAGATGTTCGTCGATACGGCGGTAGTCGATGACGCTGAAGCCGTCGTCGGTGCTGTACGGATACATCGGCAGAATATGGATGTCGCTGATAATCTCGCGCAGATAGGTATTGGCGAAGTGATTCAGCGTCGCCAGCGGCGGTTGTTCACCGTGACGTATATTGTCGCCGTAAGTAATCAGATAAATGTTGGTGCCATCCACCCAATCGGTGGTGCGGTGCTTGCCGTAATTCCATTTGTCGGCGAGATGCAGGATTTTTTTCAGCAGGTCGGCGATGTGTTCCCTGGGGTAAATCCTGCTTAACAGGCTTTCCAGCCGCAGGACATACTCAAGATTAACTGAGCTCATATCGGTTCCTTCTTACTGCGTTTCTGTTTTTTCTATTGAACAGGTTAAAACCAAAGCGCTCTAAAAAGGGTAGTTGAAAATGAGGTCTTCTGACGGGAACAGGCGGGATAAAGTGCAAAACGTTGTAAATATTGCGACGTGCAGAAAGTTCATCCTTACTGCACGTCGGGGATAAATCAGGCGTTGCCGAGCGTAGCGACCATCACCGCTTTGATGGTGTGCAGACGGTTTTCAGCCTGATCAAACACCACGCTGTGGCTGGACTCAAAGACGTCATCCGTGACTTCCATGCCGCCTTGCAGGCCGTATTCTTCCGCCATTTGCTTGCCGAGCGTGGTCTGGTCGTCATGGAATGCAGGCAGACAATGCAGGAATTTCACCTGCGGATTGCCGGTCAGTGCCAGCATTGCGCTGTTGACCTGATAAGGGCGCAGCAAATTAATACGCTCTTTCCAGACTTCTTTCGGCTCGCCCATGGAAACCCACACATCGGTATACAGGAAATCAGCGTCTTTCACGCCGGCTGCAATATCTTCGGTCAGGGTGATATTGCCGCCATTTTCTTGTGCCAGATGCGTGCAGGTGGCGACCAGTTCGGCTTCCGGCCAGCAGGCTGAAGGCGCGACCAGACGCAAATCCAGACCGCATAACGCGGCTGCTTCCAGCAGTGAATTGCCCATATTGTTACGGGTGTCGCCCAGATACGCCAGACGCATACCTTGCAGCGGCTGGCCCGGTAAATGCTCCTGCATGGTCAGCAGATCAGCCAGCAACTGGGTCGGATGGAATTCATTGGTTAAACCATTCCAGACCGGCACACCGGCGTATTGCGCCAGAATTTCGACTTTATCCTGACCGAAACCACGATACTGAATACCGTCGTACATGCGGCCGAGGACGCGGGCGGTATCTTTCATCGATTCTTTATGGCCGATCTGGCTGCCACTTGGGCCAAGATAGGTGACTTTCGCTCCCTGATCATAAGCGGCAACTTCGAAAGAGCATCGGGTGCGGGTTGAGTCTTTTTCGAAGATGAGCGCGATGTTTTTGCCTTGCAGACTGGCTTTTTCGGTGCCGTTCTTTTTAGCGGCTTTTAATTCTGCGGAGAGTTTCAGCAGTGACGAAATCTCTGACGGGGTAAAATCCAGTAACCTGAGAAAATGACGTTTACTCAACAAACTCATGATGTAGCTCCATAGCGCGTAAGCATTTCGGATTGAATTAAAATTCAATTTAACTGGATGAATATGCAATTACAACCCCGCCGAGAAAACTTTCTCTTTAATAGTGGAGACGCGCCCTGCGGTGTGTGAAAATAGCGTACAAACGTCACATTGATTGAGGACAGAGATATGGCAAACCGTGAATTGCTGGAAGAACAACGTGAAGAGACTCGCTTAATCATCGAAGAACTGCTGGATGATGGCAGTGATCCTGACGCGCTTTACACTATCGAACACCACTTATCTTCAGAAAAGTTTGAAGTTCTGGAGAAAGCCGCAGTCGAAGCTTTCAAGCTGGGTTACGAAGTGACTGACCCTGAAGAACTGGAAGTAGAAGACGGTTCTGTTGTGATGTGCTGTGACGTGATCAGCGAAATCGCGCTGAAAGCGGAACTGATCGACGCTCAGGTTGAACAGCTGATGAACCTGGCTGAAGCCAACGGCGTTAACTACGACGGCTGGGGCACTTACTTCGAAGGCGATGACGACGAAGAAGGTGAAGAAGGCGAAGACGAAGATTTCGTTGATGAAGATGATGACGGGAAACGTCATTAATCTGGCTCCCTCCCCTGCGAAGGGGAGGGCTGGGGTGGGGTATTGATGATAACTCTACATTTGATGTTGTCAGCTAAACCCCCTCCCGACCTCCCCCTTCGCAGGGGGAGGAGTTAATTAAAGCACTTCCCCGTTGCTCTCAATCACTTTCTGATACCAGCCGAAGCTCTCTTTTTTCGAGCGAGCCATGGTGCCGGTGCCATCGTCATTTTTATCCACGTGGATAAAGCCATAGCGTTTGCTGTACTGACCGGTGGTAAACGACACGCAGTCGATGCAGCCCCACGGCGTATAACCCATCAGATCCACACCATCTTCCAGCACCGCTTTTTTCATCTGCTCGATATGTGCTTTCAGATAAGCGATACGGTAATCGTCGTGAATGACGCCGTCATCACCCGCTTTGTCGATAGCACCAAAGCCATTCTCGACAATAAACAACGGCTTCTGATAACGCTCGTACAAAATATTCAGGGTGTAACGCAGCCCGACGGGATCAATCTGCCAGCCCCAGTCAGACGCTTTCACGTGCGGATTTGGCACGCTGCCAGCAAAGCCTGACAAGCCATTATCATCACTCGGATTGTGCGCTGAAATCGCGTTGCTCATGTAATAGCTCAGGCCGATGTAATCCGCGCAGCCGTCGCGCAGCGCCTGCAAATCGCCGTCTTCCATTTTGATGTTGAAGCCGCGACGTTCCCACTCTTTCAGCGCATACGCCGGGTAATAACCACGCATATGGACGTCGCTGAACAGGAAGCGTTCGTGCATCGCCTCAACGGAATACATTACGTCGTCCGGATGGCAGGAGAACGGATACAGCGGCACCATGGCGATCATGCAGCCAATCTGGAAATCAGGGTTGATTTCATGACCGAGCCTGACCACTTTGGCGCTGGCAACGAACTGATGATGCAGCACCTGATACATCGTTTCTTCCGGATTTTCCTCCCCGGTAAATACCACACCGGAGCAGCAATAACCGAACAACGGATATTTCCAGTTACGCTGGTTATTGATCTCGTTGAAGGTCATCCAGTATTTCACTTTGCCTTTGTAGCGTTCCATTACCACCTGGCTGAAACGTACAAAGAAATCCACTACCTGACGGTTTTTCCAGCCACCGTATTCCTTCACCAGATGCCACGGCATTTCGAAGTGGGAAAGGGTGATCACCGGCTCGATATTGTGTTTGAGCAGTTCATCAAACATGTCGTCATAGAATTGCAGACCGGCTTCATTTGGCTGTAATTCGTCACCGTTCGGGAAGATGCGCGTCCAGGCAATCGAGGTACGGAAACATTTGAAGCCCATTTCTGCGAACAGAGCGATGTCTTCTTTGTAGTGCGAATAAAAATCGACTGCTTCGTGATTCGGATAGCTGTAGCCGTCAAGCACGCCGTCGGTCATTACACGGTCAACGCCGTGCGCGCCGCCGGAAAGGACATCACAGATGCTGATGCCTTTGCCGCCTTTGTTCCAGCCGCCTTCCACCTGATGCGCCGCGACTGCGCCGCCCCATAAGAAATCTTTCGGTAACTGATGACTCATTTGATTCTCCCTGGATACTTATTGAGGGCAGATTGCTTCTGCCCTGTAGATCGTAATGTCAGATTTAATTCATTTCTGCCTGAGTGGTACGTCGGGTTTCTGCCTGTACTTTTTTGGTCGCGGCAACGTCGGGTTCATCTTTAAATCCGACCAGCCAGGTAAACAGCGCACCGAGCACAAAGGCGACGGTAATCGACAGCAGGAAACCGAGGAACTGCGGCATGTGGCCTTCTTTGAAGAACACCGGCAGTACGGCGATACCCGGCAGACAGTAGCTCCATGACACGGCGTTAAAGGAACCGGCGATCGCACCGCCGATACCGCCCGCGACACAGCTGCACAGGAATGGTTTTTTCAGGCGCAGCGCCACACCGTAAATTGCAGGTATCAGTGATACCAAACAGGCCGGTGACGCCAGCGGACAGCGAGATACCTTTCATTTCGCGGCTGCGGGTTTTCAGGTACACGCCAAACATACTGCCGGTCATCGCGAAGACTGCGGAGGCCTGCAGACCGGTAAAGGTGTCATAACCCAGCGTAGCGTAGTTGCCGACGGTGACCGGCGTAATACCCCAGTGAACGCCCAGCGTTACCAGCGGCTGCCAGAATGCACCTACCACGAAACCGGCAATGGTCGGGCTGAGGTGATAAAGCGTGTTGTATACGCCGCCAATCGCGCCACCAATCAGGTTTCCGACCGGGCCAAACACCAGCAGCGTCATCGGTACCATAATCGCGATACAGAACATCGGTGTGAACAGATTGCGGATAACCACCGGCAGCACTTTATTAAAGAAGTGCTCGATATACGACATTGCCCAGACCATCAGAATGATCGGGATAACAGACGCGGTATAGCTCAGGTATTTCACCGGAATGCCGAGAAAATCGAGCGTCGGCGCGGAAACCGGAATACCGACTACATTCTGCAGGATATTCGCCATATCAGGATTGCTGACCGCTTCACGCATCAGCTGTTGCATGGCCGGATCGGCGGAGTTGATCGACGTAATCTTAAACGCCGTCACCATATTCATGTAATCAGGGCTGATCAGCGCACAGGCCGTAATCACTGCGGTAAACGGATTGACGTTGAATTTTTTGGCTGCGGTAAACGCAATCATCACCGGCAGGAAGGTAAACGCTGTCCAGGACACAAAGTTGAGAATACGGTAGGTGCCGCTGTTCGCGTCCATAATGCCGACGGCAGCGAGGAAGGAGATAATTCCCTGCAAAATACCGCACGCCGCAAGCTGATAAAGGAACGGTGTAAAGATGCTGGAGATAACATCCATCACGCGGCTGACGATGCCCACATTGGGCGCGGAAACCGGTGCGTTTTCGTCAATCTCAATCAGTTTCAGAACCTGTTTATACGCGTCGCTCACATGGTTGCCGATCACTACCTGCATCTGGCCGCCGGCTTCGATAACTGTAATCACGCCTTTCACGCGTTTTAATTCTTCTTTATCGACGGCGTTATTATCTTTCAGAACAAAGCGTAAACGGGTGGCACAATGTGTGATGCTAATCACATTATTATCGCCGCCAATATATTTAACAATATCCTGAGCTGTCTGAGCGTAATCAATAGCCATTATTTATTATTCTCCTGCGGGTATACAGAGGTGAGCTTTTTTGTTTTTTTACTCGTTGGCAGGAGTGTAGCAAAAGAAAGGGTATTGTCACGATATAACAAAAAACAATTCGGGTGATTTGTTACATCTTAAAAACACCCTGTTTTTTCATTGCGCTGAGTCACGTTTTATTAAAGGTAATTTTTTTCCGATGGTTTCAATAATATAAAGTACGGGGATCTGAGTGGTAATATTATATTGGCCTTCGAGCACGATTTGCGGCATGTGGTAGGAGATGTTGAGGTCTGCCATCCGAGCCAGCGTTGAGGTTTCGCTGTTGGTCAGGCTGATGATCTTGCAGTTATGCTGGCTGAACTGCGTGGCAAAACGCAGGACTTCTTCCGTTTCACCGGAGACAGAGAGAATAATGGCGATAGCATCTTTATACATATCGCTGTTGATCGGAAAATAAGGGTCGTCAATAAAGGTGCTGAATTTCCCGACATTAGAGAAAAAGCGTGCGCTGTATTTTCCGAGTGAACCGGATGTTCCTACGCCAACAAATATAATACGCTGGGCATTCGCTATTTGTTTTGCCGCTTCATCTAATAACTCATCGAACTCGCTGTTATTAATACTTTTGAAATAGCTGATGATCTCGCTAATTCCAAATGAAACAGGTGGCTTTTCTTCATGTTCTAAAAACAGTTTAAAACGGATACGAAACTCAGAGTAACCGTCGCAATCCATTTTCTTGCAAAAGCGCAGAACGGTTGTCGTTGAGACGCCCGCCGCATCAGCCAGTTCACGAATGGTCATGTACATGACCTTATCGCCATTTTTGACGATGTAGTTATAGACCGTCAGTTCCAGTTCGTTTAACGCTGAAATGGCTTTGTGTGTGAACATGTGATGCCTGTTTGCAAAGAGCTGATAAAGAAAGAAACGGTGTCAGAGATGTTTTAACATCGTCACTTCACAGTCGACATGGCCGGTATTGCCCATTGCGCCGTCAATGTGTTGAAAACCCAGACGCTCATACAGCGCGATAGCCTGTGTAAGACTGGCGGTGGTTTCCAGATAGCAGCGGGCAAAACCCTGTGAGCGCGCATGTTCAATGGCCTGAAGCGCCAGACGTTTCGCCAGCCCCTGACCGCGCAGGGAAGGCATGAAATACATCTTCTGTAATTCACACAAATCGTGTTCAGCGCCTGAGAGCGGAGCAACACCGCCGCCACCGGCGACCACACCATCCAGTTCCACCACCCAGTAAGCACAACGCGGCTGGCTGTAGCTTTCATACAGATGATCTAAATTCGGATCAGCGACGGTATAGCCTTTATCGGCAGTCAGGCCAAATTCGGCTGAAACGTGGCGGATTACGTTAGCGATGGCGGCATTATCTTCGGGACGGATCGGGCGCACCAGCACGCTGACAGGAAAGGTGGTCGTCATGTTGCTCACTTAGTTCCCACAATGAATAATCAAACAGACCGTTTTAATACCATCTTAGGGCGTGCAGATGCAACGCCGCAGGCGTGTCCCGCTGATTTTACTTATCTCAAATGAGAATTTTTTTCATTGGCAGAGCCAATAATTCGTTGCCTGCAAGGTCAGGGGCGTGATTAAATCTTCGGCGTTATATATCGTGCTACGCAACCTTCTTTTTTAAGAAGGGTGTTTCTCATTCCTTTCAGGACGAAAGATAAAAATGTCAGATAATAATCACTACAACGATAACCTGCATCAGGTGCGTTTTCATGGCAAGGGCGGGGAATATTTCGCAATATGGCTGGTTAATGCATTATTAACCATCATTACTCTGGGGATTTATTCTGCCTGGGCGACCGTTCGTCGTCGCCGTTATTTTTTAGGTAATACCGAAATTAACGGAGATCGTTTTGACTATCATGCAAAGCCCATTCAAATATTGAAAGGGCGTCTGCTGGTGATCGGCGGCATTATTGTTTTCTATATTCTGGCGGCGATACTCCCTCAGTTAGCATTGTTGATTGCGCTGGCTTTTCTGGCGTTACTACCGTGGGTAGTGATCCGCAGCTGGCGCTATAACGCGATCATGACCAGCTTCCGCGGTGTGCGTTTCAACTATCACTGCAAAGTGGGGCGTGCTTACTGGACAATGTATCTGTGCCCGATTTTATTAATGCTGGCGTTGTATATTCCGATTACTGCCGTGGTGTTGATTGCAGTTCAGATGGCCAGTATTAGCGCCATATTAATAAGCGTCGTAATAGTTGTCGTGGCCTTGGTTCCGGGCGTTGCGGCGGTTCAGGGTATTATCAGCGCGATGACGCATGACTTGTACATCAATAATCACTTTTTCGGAAATACTGCTTTCCGCGCAGAGCTGAAAAAGTCGACCTTTATTAAGTACAGTTTATTAGCCATCGTATTATTCCTGCCTTTCCTGATTGTGGCGTTCTGGCTGATGGGCTCGTTCTTCACCACGATGTACCAGATGGTTGCGATGGGGGTGATGTCTGATGATATGGCCGGTGCAATGCTGTTAAGTAACTTGTTCAGCTTCCTCATGGCTTTCGTCGTGCTGATCGTCGGTGCATTGGTTGTGGCCAGTTATCAGGTGGTCGCCGTACGTAATTATGTCTTAAATCAGACGCACATCGGTGAGCGTGTAAAACTGCGTTCATCCATGAAAACCGCTTCTTATCTGGGACTGCTTTTCACCAATGCGCTGATTGTGGTCTTCTCGCTGGGTCTGGCAACGCCAGTGGCGCATGTCCGCGCTGCGCGATATATGGCGGAGCGCACTGCGGTGGTAGGCGATCTGTCCTTGCCTGACGTTAATGCTCATCATGATGCGGCCAATACAGCGGTAGCAGAAGAAGTCGCGCAGGCATTTGATCTCGGCATCGGTATGTAAAACATGATCATCGAAGGCTTTTATCAGCCTGCGGGACGGGCAGCACGTGAGGCTGCCCGCCTTTTTTTGGACGACGATCAGCGTCTGACTCTTGATGCGCCACCTGCAATTCAGGTTTTTTCTCTGCGCGAGATTGAGGTTTCTGATGCGCTGGGTTCCATTCCTCTGTTTCTTACTTTCCCCGACGGTGGCCGTTTTGTGCCTGCTGATGACAGTGCGTTCCGGCGCTGGCTGCGGCAGCATCGCAGGCCGGGCTGGATATACCGCATGGAAAGCCATAAACGCGGCGTGCTTCTCACACTGGCAGCGACCTGCGTGCTGGTGGCCTTTTATATCTGGGGCGTGCTGCCGTGGACAAGCAATGTCATTGCGCAGCGAATTCCGACGACGATAGAACAAAATCTAGGGCGTCATACGCTGGCACTTTTGAGAGCCAGTGATTTCCGGGATTCGGCGTTGCCTGAGGAAAAACAGATAGCCCTTCAGCGGCTTTTTCAGCAACTGACGCCGCCTTCATTACGCCATGACCGTACGCCGGTCAGACTGAAATTGATGAATATCCCGGACCTCGCCAACGCGTTTATGCTGGCAGATGGCACGCTGATCCTCAGCGATAAACTGGTGGCATTGAGCCCCGGAGATGACGCACTGGCAGGTGTGATGTTGCACGAAATGGGTCATCACGCTTACCGGCATCCGATGCGCATGCTGGTGCGATCTTCGCTGGTATCACTGACGTTGTTGTGGATGACCGGCGATGTCAGCGGGATCGGGGATACGTTATTACAGACTGCATCGCTGGCGAATGAATTGCAGTTTTCGCGCGGGATGGAGCGTGAGGCGGATGACTGGGCGATTGTTGAAATGAAGCGGGAAGGGCGCTCGCTTGCGCAAATGGCTGAGATTTACCGTCGTTTGTCCGCAGAGGCGCAGAATGAGAAAGCGAATAAATATCTACCTGACTGGCTGAGTACGCATCCGGCTATGGCGTCGCGAATAGAGCATATCATGGAGGCTGAGAGGGAGTAGGTGTTGTTAGCAAAGGTGTCTGACGGGCTCTGCTAAAAGAACCCGTCAGACGTTAAAGCTTATTCGTAGGTTATGGTAAAGTTCGCCACCGCATTGGCTGGACCAGGTGCAATATCATCGGCAGTTTGTATATATGCCGCCGTCAGGGGAATGTCTAATGCCCCTTGTTGGGTGGTTGTGGCAACAAATAATTTTTTGTCAAATTCAACCGGCGTATTATTCATTTTCAGCTGAATCCCTACGCCTTCCGCCCCGCCTTTGGTTAAATCAATAATACCGTTTCCCTGAGTAGAGGTGGCATCGAAGCTGATATTCACCGTGGTGTCTGCCAGGCATTGCAGAGGGATCTTGATATTTACCGGTGTGAGCGTTGAATTTTTACCGGTAAAATCTTCTTTTTTGGCAGTGCCCATCGGGACCGGAATAGCACTTGAACCGGTGATATCACACGATCTCCTTTTCACGTATATATCACCCATTTGTATTGTAAAATACTTATGGATTCCAGTACTGTCCTCAATTTGTACAGGGGCAAATATCCCCTGAGGTACGGTGCCGGGGACGATTTCCCCTGTATTAATAAATTCCACCCTGACCGTATTAATATAATAAGGGGTTTTGCCGTCCCCCTGAATGGTTACATACGAACCAGCTGAGGTTACGATCCGGTCATTCACATAAACCCGGAGCCCTACTCCCTGGACACCACTGTTACTGGTTGTTGGATTAATGGTGGAATACTGTGCAGTATTTATTGGTATGCTCATTTTATATTCACCGGAGCAGGATTCAGTTATCTTAAGGTTCAGGTTGTAATTTTTGGTTGCTAAAACCCCGCCCACCGGAACGCTCTCATTTGCGATAACCTCGTCGTTTACCATCAGTATCACTGGGTTAGGTACAAAATCACAGGTGCCCAGCGCCATGGCGTTATTCACGCCACCGATCAATAACAGTAATCCCAGCAGTAACCGGAGACCTGGCTTGACAGCGCCGATTTTTTTTAAAATATTGCTCAAATTCTTCATGTTACTTCCTCATGCCTTAGTGGCATTGCGCCGTAATTTGTTTGATCAGCGCAGACGGGTCACTGGCATTACTGCCAGCCAGCGTGTAAGCGCCTTTACACTGCTCGTTGCTGCCGTTGCCCCATTTCGCCATGATGTTGCCGGTTTCCGGCAGGCCGGTCAGGTACACTTCGCCGTTGTCACTGACAATGCCGGTGACGGTGCTGTCGTTATCCAGCAGGCTGACGGTGGCACCAAATGGCACCGGTTTACCCATGAACAACATTTGCACTAAAGCACGCTGGCCGACGCGGGTTTTGAAGTCCGCACGCACTACCGCGCCGCGGGTTGGGATCACCGTCTGGGTGTTCATGTCCATATCCACATCATCAGCAAAGCTTTCGGTTTCCAGCGTCACGCTGTTTTTACGGTATGGCTGGGCATACGGCACGACCGCATAGCCGCGCCAGTCGGTGTGCACGCCGCTGTTGTTTTCGACATCAACGTCATCGGCTCCCGGCGCTTTCACCAGCGCGATGGTATCGCCCAGCGGTTGTGACAGCGTGATGCCGTTTTCGTGGATCAGTACGCCGCCCTGAATGCCGTAGCTCCACTGGCGGGTATCCTGGTCATAGCTGTAACCGAGGCTGCCTTCGCCGGAGCCGCCTTTGTAATCCATGCTGGCATTACCGGACGCACCGCTGCCCTGATTTTCATATCCCTGCTGTGCGGAATAACTCAGGTTTTTATCATCCAGCAAGGTGCCGCTGATACCGGCCTGCTGAACGGTAGAACCATGACGTTTGGTGCTCATGTTGTAGGTTGCCCAGGTGCCGGATGGCCCCATGAACTTATCGAGCGGCACCGACATGTTGAAGGCAAACACCTGATCTGCCTCGGTCATGCCCGGGTTTTTCGAGTAGTTGTAGTTAAAGCCGTAGGAGATGCCGTAAATGCTGGTGTTGTAACCGAGCTGTAACAGCTTCTCTTTACCGTCGCCGCCCCAGTAATCCTGCTGGCTGCCGCTGACATAAATCGACCCGTAGTCGCCGATTGACTGGTTGACGGATAACTGCATTTTGCTGCGCTGGTTGTGCGAGCGGTTGTAGTTGTCGAAATCGTTGTCGGTGTCTTTCTGGTAATCCTGCACGTCATTGAAGGCGTAGTAGCCTTCGGTAGAGTAACGGTAACCGGCGATTTGCAGGTTAGTGTCCGTTGCCTCGAAGTTCTTGGCATACATCGCCCGGTAGGACTGACCTTTTTTGGTGCCCAGCGCATCATCAAACTCACTGGTGGCTTGGGTGGCATCAAATGACACAGCACCCACGGAACCTAAGTCAAAACCAACGCCGACGTTCGCCGCACGATAGTTTTCGGCATACTGCACGCCACCGTAAACGGTGGTTCGCGCCGTCAGGCCGTAAATATTGGACAGCTGAATAAAGTTAGGGGTCTGAGTATCGTCATTACCTGAACGATATTTACCCAGGGCCAGGTTGTATTTGAAGCGGCCTTCACGTTGCAAAATCGGCACGGAACTGGTGGCAATGTTGAATTTGGTGGTAGAGCCGTCAGATTCCGTTACCGTCACTTCCATATCGCCGCCGTTACCGGACGGATAGAGATCCGTGATGGCGAACGGCCCCGGCGAAACGTTGGACTGGTAGATCACATAGCCATTCTGTTTGATAGTGACCTGTGCATTAGACTTGGCAATGCCGCGCACTGTCGGCGCAAACTGGCTCATGGAGTCCGGCAGCATCTGGTCATCGGAGGCCAGTTGCGCACCGGTAAACTGGATGCTGTCAAATACGTCGGCTGGCGTGGAATATTCGCCCAGCGTCAGTTGCCCGCCCTGCAGGAAACGCACGTCTCGCTGCACATAGGTATTTATCGATTCGAACTTGCTGGTGCTGGTGTCTTCGCCGCCGTGCGAGCCGTCATCTTGCTGATTGCTGTAGGTCGAATAGTTACGCAGACGCCATGCGCCGAGGTTCGCTCCGCTGCGCAGGTTAACGAAGTTACTCTTTGACTGACCGCTGTCGTCGCGCTGCGTGGTAGAGCCGGAATAGCTGTAATTGAGCATAAAGGCGGCGATACCGTTATCCCAGCGCTTCGGGTCAACCGAGTTGCGCGGGCGCATATTTACGCCGATTTGCGGTACGGTAATGTCATAACGCTTGCGGTTTATATCAAGATTTTCAGTGGCCTGCGGCACATAGGCACTCAGTGGCTTGGTCAGCTGTGCATCAGGTGCAACGGCTTTCAGATCCGGAAATGCGTCCAGCTTGACGCCGTATTCCGCCATCTCCGCCGGGGTGATTGCCCCGTAAAGTTTACCGGGTGCATCCGGCAGGCTGACAAACTCAACGTTACGTGAGTCGACCTGCTGGTTATTCAGGTAGATATCCACCTGATAAGTGCCGGGCATCTGCCCGCCCTTTTCAGCGAAATAATCCAGATTGACGTTTTCCATATCGCCGCCATCACCGACGGCTTTAAGCATTTCCGCGTTAAACGTTTCTGCAGAAAAAGCCAACCCGGGAAGAGATAACAATATGAAAAAGGATAAGGGTTTTAATAAAAAAGAGCGGGCAGCAGCGTTACCGTTAAATGCGCCGCTCTTTCTTTTATCACCTTTTCTTCTGGTGTTGTCTTTGTCCTGACGATTTTTAATATTGTTATTTTCCATAATAAACAGACATTCCCGATTTTAATTTTTCAACTTAATTAAATTGATGCTTTGGCTTTTTCTGTTAATCCGCCGAAGTCATTAATAGCCTGCCAGACGATGCTGTTTCCCATCGGAATATTGTCAATTTTTAGCGAGGATTTTGGTGGCACCATATAACCTTCTTTTAACTCTTTGCCATTGATGCTGATTTTAGTCATGTTGACGTAATAAGGCGTCGGGTTACTGGCAGTGATTGCGCTGCCTGAGCGTGTGAAGGTCAGTTGCTGATACGCTTTGGCAATCGCGTCTTTATTGTTCAATGCCGTCGGGCGATAGATCAGTTTGATGCGGGTATTGATAGAGAACTGCAGGGAATTCTTTTCTTTAGATGCAGGAGGAATAGCCAGCGTGTTGATCCAGTAAACAGACTCTTTGTCCTGCGCTAATGACGACGAAGTTTGGGTAATACGCACGGCATTATCCTGACCTGGTTCGATGCGGAAAAGAGGCGGAGTGATAATAAAAGGTACCTTCTCACCTGCTTTGTCAGAACTTACCCAGGAGCGAATAAGATAAACATTAGAGTCTTCGGTATTTTTAACAGAGAGTGAAGCCTCTTTCATATTGCCGTTATAGATAACGCGGGTGGCACCGACAGAAAAACCAGCAAATGAAGGTGCAGATAATGCGATCAGCAATAAAGATAAAATGGACTTTTTATAAAATGACATAATTAACCTTAATAGTTGAAGGTAATGATCTCACTGTAATTTTGATGGAATTAGATGAAATGGCTGAGGGTTACCTCAGCCATTTTATTAAAAAACACACGTATTACAGAGGATATTACTCGTAAGACATAGTGAAAGTTACTGGCACATCAATAGTACCTGCAACAGCAGCACTTTCAGTGGTGGTTTTAGTTAAACCAACCAGGTAGTTCAGGGTATTTGTTGCACCAGGAACGATTTCTTGAGCACCACCAAATTCTTTTGGTGTAATTACAGTGTTGGTTGCAGCATCGGAAATCACAATACCCACGTAACGTGCAGTTGAGTTACCAACAAATACATTTGGGGTAATGCCAGAAGTTTTGCCATCAAGCTTAATTTTAGCAACAGACAAACCTTCCGGGCAGGCAGACAGCGTAATGCTGAATGGCTTCTGCAGTGATGCTGAAGTACCACCAGCAGCCATAGTATTTAATGATGATGCAGCGTAGCTATCAAAATTCACTGGCACGACAGTGCTGGTTGCAGCAACTGAACAAGAGCTTGCGCTCACTTCACCGGTGAAGTTCAGGGAACCATCATCTGCCTGAGCAGCTGAAACACCCAGACCCAACATAACAACTACAGCAGCACTTAATTTTTTCATATTCATGATCGGTTTAATCCTTTTAACCAAATTCTATTAACTTGGTGTTTAATTTTCAGCAAGCTAATAAATCGGGAAATATTAGTTGTAAGACAGAACAAAAGTAGTTGTTGCGTTGAATGCACCACCGGTAACGTCTGTAGAGGTAGACATTGCTGCCGCTTCCAGATTAATGGTCGCAACGCCGGTTTCAGCATTGATCGGTGCAGCTGCAGAAGCAGAATGCATTGGGATCAGGTCGCCGCCTTTGTTGTAAATCGCAATACCCAGGCCGCTTGCGGTTGAATCGGAAGCCAGTGCCAGCAACTGGTTGTTAGTTGCATCAGATGCACCGTTCGCAGTAAACATTACGCCAGTCTGAGAAATAGGGCATTCAGTCAGGTTCAGGACGATGTCTTTTTTCTCTGAAATTGCGCCAACTTCTGCAAAGCTTTCAGCGGACAGGGTATCAAATGGCACGTCAGTGGTGCTGCTTGCATCAACTGTGCATGAAGTTGCAATAAGAGTACCAGTAACATTCAAAGTACCAGTATCACCAGCGTTTGCGCCCATTGCTGCAACCATACCGGCAGCCAGTACACTCATTTTAAAAAACGAAGTCATTTTCATTACTATTCCTTTATTTTAACAAACACGCTCTTCATAAGAGCGGGTGGTGGATGATAAAGAGATTTTATAAGCCGGTACCCCTTATCGTTGGAGCGCATTATTCCTAGTTGTCGTATGAATCACCATGGCATTCACTGAATGTACTATTCAGTAAACTTAAGAATGGATATATCTGTATGAATCATGGTGGATTTATACGATATTTTTATTTTTGAAAAAATACGGCGGATTTCAATTTAAGTTAGTTAAAGGTATAGTTCAGTAAAGTGTATTTAATACCTGATATATCCCTTTGTTTGTTGTTATTAGTTTTATCCTTAAGAGACTATTAATAATGAATCCCCATCTTTTACTCATCAAATTATAAGAAATTTAAGTACAGGTAAGGAGACCAAAATTGAGTATCTTGACTATGATAGATGGTGAGGATGCGAACTCACGCATTTCACCAGAGATCAGAGGACTGGACAGCATGAAAGAAAACACGCTCACCGATCGTTTTAAGATGGTGAAGAATTTTGATCTCAATCTTTTAACCACCTTTGAGGCAGTTTTTATTCATCGCAGTGGGACGAAAGCCGCGGATGCACTGGGCATCACCCCTTCAGCTGTCAGCCAGGCTCTGGGGCGTTTACGTATTCATTATAATGATGCGTTGTTTATCAGGGACGGAAAGGCGCTGGCGCCGACCACCGTCGCGATTGGTATACATGAAGGGCTGGCTGAAGCTTATGACAATATGATTGCCAAGCTGCAGAATATTTCGTTTGATTCTCTGCCGACCCGACTTGTGGTTCACTGCTCGCCATACATCTCTATGTTTACGATTAACGTAATGCGTAAGGTGCTTGATGAAATCGCACCCGACTGTGAGATAGTGCACAGCATCAGCGGCAATTCGATCGCTGAAGCGGAAGATGCGCTGATTTTCCGTAAGGCTGACATTATTTTCGATATACATCCTCACGTAAGTCACTCTCGTGTCAGTCAGCATATTTCCAGTGAAATACCGGTGATGATTTGCCGGAAATCTCATCCGCGCCTGAACGGTAGCCTGACACGAGAGCAGGCCGCGGAGGAAAGCCATATTTTTGTAGATTCCGAGAGTGCCAGTCTTTTGTCTAACCGGTTGGATGTGAATGCTCTGCTGCAACTTGACAGGAAATGTCGGTTTATCAGCCCTTCGCTGCTTTCTATTATTTCGATGGTTGAATCATCCGATATGCTGGCTTTTGTTACGGAACGTTTCTATCAAAAAATGAAAGACTCTTTTGATATTCAAAGGCTCGAGATGGAAGTGACGTTGCCTTCTCAGCCGATCTATATGATTTATAATAAAGCTGCACTCAATAACCAGTTTTTCTCCACGCTGGTGAGAAAGATGACAGATATCTTTATGCAGGAGTTTCAGAACAATACCCCGCGTTAATCAGGTTGTTGCAGAAATAAAAAATGCCAGTCAGGTTTCCCTGACTGGCATTTGTTTATATAAGGTTTAACGCTTATATCAGGCTAAGATTACAGCGCCGCGATCGTGGCTTTCTGTTCTGCCAGTTTCACTTTTGCATCACCGCAGGCAGCAAGACGTTCGCGCTCTTTAGCGACAACGGCTTCAGGCGCACGCGCCACAAAACCTTCGTTAGACAGTTTGCCTTCGATGGACGCAATCTCGCCATCCAGCTTCACCATCTCTTTGTCCAGACGCGCCAGCTCGGCATCTTTATCAATCAGACCGGCCATCGGGATCAGCAGCTCTGCGCCTTCCACCAGTTTGGTGACAGACACCGGGCCTTTGTCGCCGGCAGGCAGAACGGTGATGGATCCCAGACGCGCCAGAGACTTAATGAAGCTCAGGTTCTGTTCCACACGACGCTGTGCATCGGCACTTGCGCCGCGCAACAGCAGTTCCAGCGGTTTGGCCGGAGACAGGTTCATCTCGGCACGCACATTACGGATAGCGATGATCGCCTGCTTGATCCACTCGAGATCGGCCAGCGCCAGTTCGTCTGCTTTCGCTGCATCAAACTCAGGGAAAGGTTGCAGCATAATCGTTTCTGCTGTGATGCCTTTCAGCGATTTCACGCGTTGCCAGATGGTTTCGGTGATGAACGGAATGATCGGATGCGCAAGACGCAGCAGACCTTCCAGCACTTCTACCAGCGTATGGCGGGTGCCGCGCAGTTGCGCTTCGTTGCCACCGTTCATGACCGGCTTGGTCAGCTCCAGATACCAGTCGCAGAACTGGTTCCAGGTGAATTCATACAGAATGCTGGCAGCCAGATCGAAGCGGTAGTTATCCATCGCTTCACGGTACGATTTCACCGTGCGGTTGTATTCAGCGAGGATCCAGCGGTCAGCCAGTGACAGCTCAAGTTCGCCGCCGTTCAGGCCACAATCCTGATCTTCGGTGTTCATCAGCACGAAGCGGCTGGCGTTCCACAGTTTGTTACAGAAGTTGCGGTAGCCTTCAAGACGCTTCATATCCCAGTTGATGTCACGACCGGTAGACGCCAGCGCGGCCAGCGTGAAGCGCAGGGCATCGGTGCCGTGTGGTTCGATGCCGTTCGGGAATTGCTTCTCGGTGCGCTTGCGGATTTTCTCTGCCAGCTGCGGCTGCATCATGTTGCCGGTACGTTTTTCCAGCAGGTCTTCCAGCGAGATACCGTCGATCATATCCAGCGGATCGATAACGTTGCCTTTGGACTTGGACATTTTCTGCCCTTCGTCGTCGCGGATAAGACCGGTCATGTAAACGGTGTTAAACGGAACCTGTGGCTTGCCGTTTTCATCTTTCACGAAGTGCATGGTCATCATGATCATGCGCGCGATCCAGAAGAAGATAATATCGAAGCCGCTGACGACCACGCTTGAAGGGTGGAATGCTTTCAGGTCAGGCGTCTGTTCTGGCCAGCCCAGCGTGGAGAATGTCCACAGACCGGAAGAGAACCAGGTGTCGAGCACGTCTTCATCCTGAGTCAGCACAACGTCTGCGCCCAGATTGTTTTCACTGCGCACTTCCGCTTCGTCACGGCCAACAAACACGTTGCCTTCGGCGTCATACCACGCAGGAATGCGGTGTCCCCACCACAGCTGACGAGAAATACACCAGTCCTGAATGTCACGCATCCAGCTGAAATACATGTTTTCGTACTGTTTAGGTACGAACTGGATTTCACCTTGCTCAACGGCTTCTACAGCGACTTTTGCCAGCGGCGCAGTACGCACGTACCACTGATCAGTCAGCATCGGCTCGATTACTACGCCGCCACGGTCGCCGTAAGGAACGGTCAGATCGTGAGGTTTGATTTCTTCCAGCAGGCCGGCTTCGTCAAACGCAGCGACCACGGCTTTACGCGCAGCAAAGCGCTCCAGGCCACGGAACTGCTCAGGAATATCGTTGGCACATGCATCACTTTCTTCGCCGTTAGTATCAAATACTTCAGCGGTCTGGCGGATATCGCCATCGAAAGTCAGGATGTTGATCATCGGCAGGCCGTGACGTTTGCCGACTTCATAGTCGTTAAAGTCATGCGCAGGGGTGATCTTCACGCAGCCGGTGCCTTTTTCCATGTCGGCGTGTTCATCGCCAACAATCGGAATACGACGTCCCACCAGCGGCAGAATGATCTCTTTGCCGATCAGATCTTTATAGCGCGGGTCTTCCGGGTTAACCGCCACGCCGGTATCACCGAGCACGGTTTCCGGACGGGTAGTGGCGACCACCAGATAATCTTTGCCTTCAGCGGTTTTCGCGCCGTCAGCCAGCGGATAACGCAGGTGCCACATGGAACCTTTGGATTCGCGGTTTTCAACTTCCAGATCAGAGATAGCGGTACGCAGTTTCGGATCCCAGTTCACCAGGCGTTTGCCGCGGTAAATCAGATCTTCTTTGTACAGACGTACAAACACTTCGCGCACGGCGTTGGAAAGGCCTTCATCCATGGTGAAGCGCTCGCGCTCCCAGTCCACGGAATCGCCCAGACGGCGCATCTGACGGGTGATCGTGCCGCCGGATTCTGCTTTCCAGTCCCAGATTTTGTCGATGAACGCTTCACGGCCATAGTCGTGACGGGTTTTGCCTTCTTCAGCCGCGATTTTACGCTCAACCACCATCTGCGTTGCGATACCCGCATGGTCGGTACCCGCCTGCCACAGCGTATTTTTACCCTGCATGCGCTGATAGCGGATCATGGCGTCCATGATGGTTTGCTGGAAAGCATGACCCATGTGCAAGCTGCCGGTAACGTTCGGCGGCGGGATCATGATGGCAAAGCTTTCTTTACTGGTATCACCATGCGGCTTGAAATAGCCCTGTTGTTCCCAGTGCTCGTAAAGCGGCTGCTCGATGTCTTGCGGGTTATATGTCTTATCCATTTCGCTTCGTATTTTCGTCGGTCGATGTGGTGACTGAGGGCGGCGTGGCCGTCGTCAAAGAGAAACCCACGCTGCGATAGGCTTTGTAGCGTTCGCGCGCAAGCTGTTTAAGGGAATCTTCGTAAGGAACGAAGTCTACCACTTCATGGAAAGCAGTAGCAAAATCTGCAAATTCGGGCATCAGGCTGATCAGCAGGTCGCGTGGCGCATTGCCGCGTTTGCCCGGCCAGCATAACTCGACCGGCGCACCAAAGCGCGGGCCTTCTCCGGCCAGATTGTGCGGGACAAAGTGGCTGGGATCGCGCTGCCAGAGCGCTTCATCCAGACGCTCGGCCTGTTTCTGATCTTCACAGGCCAGCAGAACACGTTTGCCCATCCGGTAACGTTCAGCGGCGACCAGACAGGCCAGCGCTTCGTGTGAGCTAAGCTCGCCACTGGCGTCGGGCGCATCGAGAAGAAAGAAGGTTGCCTGTTTCATGATGAGTTCACTGTGCTGCTGAGAAAAAAACAGGGGCGCAACTGGTGCGCCCGCCTGTAAGAGGCCTGGCGAACCAGACCCTGATACCGAAGATTATAACTTATTTAGCCGGGGAATCACTCATCGCCATCAAGCCCTGCGCGGTTCAGCAGGAACTGTGACAGCAGCGCAACCGGACGGCCGGTCGCCCCTTTATTCTTACCTGAACGCCATGCGGTACCGGCGATATCCAGATGTGCCCAGCTGTATTTACGGGTAAAGCGCGACAGGAAGCAACCGGCGGTGATAGCACCACCCGGACGGCCACCGATGTTTGCCATATCTGCAAAATTCGAATCCAGCTGGTCCTGATATTCATCAGCCAGCGGCAGACGCCATGCGCGGTCGCCCGCCTGTTCGGACGCGCCGATCAGCTCGTGCGCCAGCGGATTGTGATTCGACAGCAAACCGGTGATGTGATGGCCAAGGGCAATCACGCACGCGCCGGTCAGCGTAGCAACGTCAATCACCAGCTCAGGATCGAAACGTTCAACGTAGGTCAGCGCATCGCACAGCACCAGACGGCCTTCGGCGTCAGTATTGAGCACTTCTACCGTCTGGCCTGACATGGTGGTCAGGATATCGCCCGGACGGAACGCCTGACCGCCAGGCATGTTTTCACAGCCTGCCAGCACGCCAATTACGTTCAGCGGCAGATTCAGTTCAGCCACCACACGCATCGCACCGTAAACGGCCGCAGCACCACACATGTCATACTTCATTTCATCCATATCAGCCGCTGGCTTAATGGAAATACCGCCGGAATCGAAGGTCAGACCTTTACCGACGAGCACGATAGGCTTAGCGTCCGGATTAGGATTTCCTTTATATTCCATCACCGACATCAGTGATTCGTTTTTCGAACCCTGACCTACCGCCAGATACGCATTCATCCCCAGCTCTTTCATCTGCTGTTCGCCGATTACGCGGGTAGTGATGTTGGTGCTGAACGCATCTGCCAGCTGACGGGCCTGTGACGCCAGATAAGCAGCGTTACAAATGTTTGGTGGCATATTGCCGAGATCTTTCGCCGCTTTGATACCGGCAGAAACCGCCAGACCGTGCTGAATGGCGCGCTCACCGCTGGTCAGTTCACGGCGGGTTGGCACGTTGAAGACCATTTTACGCAGCGGACGGCGCGGTTCGGTTTTATTGCTTTTCAGCTGATCGAAGGTATAAAGCGATTCTTTCGAGGTTTCGACGGCCTGACGCACTTTCCAGTAAGTATTACGTCCTTTCACGTGCAGCTCGGTGAGGAAGCAAACCGCTTCCATCGAACCGGTGTCGTTGAGGGTGTTGATAGTTTTCTGGATCACCTGTTTGTACTGGCGCTCATCCAGCTCGCGCTCTTTGCCGCAACCAATCAGCAAAATGCGTTCTGAAAGAATATTCGGTACATGATGCAGCAAGAGGGTCTGGCCCACTTTGCCTTCAAGTTCGCCACGGCGGAGCAGGGCGCTGATGTAGCCATCACTGATTTTATCGAGTTGTTCGGCAATCGGTGACAGGCGGCGCGGTTCGAAAACGCCGACTACAATACAGGCACTGCGTTGTTTTTCCGGGCTACCGCTTTTTACGCTGAACTCCATGCACTCTCCTGAATCTTAAAGACAAGGGCGGGAGGTACGGCTAGAATGAGTCGCCGGAGACACTCTCCCGTCATTGTGTTAACGACCTGTGTTAACCTAAACGGCGTTAGTTTTTATTTTGGCGGCTATAAGCAAGTTCCTATAGGACACCCCAATTCTCGGTGTTGTAATACTATTTTAGCTGCGAAGGTTGCCATATGATGAGAATAAATGACGGATTAGCGATGAAACTAGCGATTTTCCTTCAAAAAGACAAGTTTTCACAGGCGTATTAAGCGTGATCATCATTAGATATCTGGTTAGGGAAACCTTCAAGAGCCAATTTGCCATTCTGTTCATTTTGCTTCTTATCTTCTTCTGTCAGAAGCTGGTAAGAGTGCTCGGAGCAGCGGTGGATGGCGATATCCCAACAAATTTAGTCCTCTCTCTTCTGGGCCTTGGCGTTCCGGAAATGGCGCAGCTTATTCTGCCGCTCAGCCTGTTCCTTGGCCTGCTGATGACGCTCGGTAAACTTTATACCGACAGTGAAATCACGGTCATGCATGCCTGTGGTCTCGGAAAACGCTCACTGGTCATCGCTGCAATGGTTCTGGCGTTATTTACGTCAATCTTTGCTGGCGCGAACGCTATCTGGTTGAGTCCATGGTCGTCCAAACATCAGGATGAAGTGCTGGCGGAGGCGAAAGCCAACCCAAGCATGGCCGCGATGGTCGAAGGCCAGTTCCAGCAGGCACAAAACGGCAATGCGGTTCTGTTCGTCGGCAGCGTAAAAGGCAAAGAATTCCATAACGTGTTCCTGGCTCAGCTGCGTCCGAACGGCAATCAGCGCCCTTCTGTCGTTGTGGCAGATAAAGGGCACATGCTGCAGCGTGCTGACGGCTCACAACAGGTGATGCTGGACAAAGGCACGCGTTATGAAGGCACCGCATTGTTGCGTGATTTCCGTGTCACGGACTTCACCGATTATCTGGCGGTTATCGGCCATCAGACCGTGCAGCTTGACCCGAATCAGTCTGATCAGATGTCCATGACGCAACTCTGGAACTCTAACGAACCAGAAGCCAGCGCAGAGCTGAACTGGCGTTTAACGCTGATCGTATCCGTGTTTATTATGGCGTTGCTGGTGGTTCCGCTCAGCGTGGTTAACCCGCGTCAGGGCCGCGTTCTCAGCATGCTGCCGGCTATCCTGCTGTATCTGATTTTCTTCCTGCTGCAAACCTCGCTGCGCTCTAACGGCGCGAAAGGCAAGCTGGATCCGTTCCTCTGGATGTGGGGAACGAACCTGCTCTACTTTGCACTGGCATTGGTGCTTAATGCGTGGGATACCTTGCCGGTTCGCAAGATCCGGGCGCGTCTGAGAGGAGTTGCCTGATGTTTGGCGTATTAGACCGTTACATTGGTCGCACTATTTTCAACACCATCATGATGACGTTGTTCATGCTGGTGTCACTCTCCGGCATCATCAAATTTGTCGATCAGCTGCGTAAAGTCGGGCAGGGCGGATATTCTGCCGCCGGTGCCGGGTTATACACCTTGCTCAGCGTGCCAAAAGATATCGAGATTTTCTTCCCGATGGCGGCGCTGCTGGGCGCATTGCTTGGCCTCGGTACACTGGCAACACGCAGTGAACTGGTGGTTATGCAAGCCTCCGGTTTCACCCGTATGCAGATTGCCGCTTCCGTAATGAAAACGGCAATCCCGCTGGTGCTTCTGACCATGGCGATTGGTGAATGGGTTGCGCCGCAGGGCGAACAAATGGCCCGTAACTACCGTGCGCAGCAGATGTACGGCGGTTCATTACTTTCCACGCAAAACGGTTTGTGGGCGAAAGATGGTCACGACTTTATCTATATTGAACGTGTGGCAGGTGAGAAAGAGCTGACAGGCGTCAACATCTATCATTTCAATGATCAGAACAAATTGCAGTCAGTCCGTTATGCCTCTTCGGCAACGTTTGACGGCGGTGAGTGGAAACTCTCTCAGGTAGATGAATCTGACCTGACGGACAACCTGCAGATCACCGGTTCCCAGACCCTGACCGGTGTCTGGAAAACTAACCTGACGCCGGATAAGCTGGGCGTAGTTGCGCTCGACCCGGATGCGTTGTCGATCAGCGGCCTGCACAACTATGTGAAATATCTCAAGCAGAGTGGACAGGAAGCAAAACGTTATCAGCTGAATATGTGGAGCAAAATCTTCTCGCCACTGTCTGTTGCGGTGATGATGCTGATGGCGTTGTCGTTCATCTTCGGACCTCTGCGCAGCGTGCCGATGGGCGTGCGTGTGGTGACCGGGATTTGCTTCGGTTTCCTGTTCTACGTACTTGACCAGATCTTCGGCCCGTTAAGCCTGGTTTACAACATTCCGCCGATACTGGGCGCACTGTTACCAAGCGGATTGTTCTTCGTCATCAGCATGTTCTTACTGCTGAAAAAACGATAACTCCGCAGTGCAGATAAACAAAAAGCAGGCTTCATAAGCCTGCTTTTTTTACGTCTGAAGATTGTCAGCCGGAGCGTCAGATCTCGTTATTACGCACCAGATCGGCGACCAGATCGTTCACGCCATCACTCATGTTCTTAAACTTGGTCAGTTCGCTACGGGTAACCACCACGAACACGCCAACACCGCGCTGCGGCACCATCGCCACATACGTGATAAAGCCGCCGCCACCGCCGGTTTTCTGAATGATACGCGGCAACAACGGCGTTGGCGCCATCGTTACCCAGCCCATTCCCAGCGAGTCCGCCATGCCCGGCACATCCATCCCTTTGAGCGACACCAGATCTGAACGTTTGTAATACATCTTCTGCGCCATATCGGCGGTTGTGGTGCGTTGTCCGAGGAACTGACGCATCCAGCGGCCCATATCGGCAGGCGTTGAATAAAGACCGCCACTGCCCGCTGCTGCAATGGTGTTGATGCACGGACTCGGACGCAGGCCTTCCATCAGGCGCGAACACTGACTGGCATTTGGCGTCAGCGTGGTATCGATCATGCCCAGCGGCTTGGTGATTTGATCGCGCAGCAGTTGTGTATAAGGCTGATTAGCGGCTTTTGACAGCGCATCGGAAAGCAGGTCAAACGCCAGATTGGAGTAAGACGCGCGGGCGCCCGGTGGCACAGTGAGTTTTGCGACGCTCAGCCAGGTCCAGCGATCGCTTTTCGTCGGCCAGGTAAAGACGGCACGATGCGCCGCACCGCCCGGCTGCTCACGCGGCAGGCCGCTGGTATGCGTAGCCAGATTCAGCAGCGTAATCGGATTTGTGCCGCTGTAAGCCGGCACGCGCGCACCGGCCGGAGCATATTTACGCAGCGGGTCATTAATGCTGACTTTTCCCTGCTGCGCCATTTTCACCAGCACTTCGCTGGTAATGAGCTTAGTCAGCGAGGCGATACGCACCACGGAGTCTTCACGCGGACGTAAATCGGAGCCCGGTTTTGTTTCCCCGAAGCTGCGGAAAACCTGCTGATTATTATCAACGACCACCAGCGCCATTCCCATTGCGCCACTGCCGTAAAAGATGTGTTCTGCATGGTCATCCACGACCTGCGACGCCAGACGCGCAGTAGTCTGCGCGTGGCTCCATAAAGGCGTACTGGCGAAGGCCAGCGCGAGGAGCGAAAGAGAGAGTTTTTTCAACAAGCTGGTATCCATCAACAGGGCAAGATCTATTCGTGATTTGTATACTAATGCGAAGTTTGAAAAACGGCACCGGAAAAACGCGGGCAAAACGAAGATTTTTGTCAGCAAATCCTCACCGAGTTGCGGTGTATGACTGTTTTTTCAACACTTAAACCGAACAACACGGGATAACTATTGCGTGACCCGCTGGGCTGGGTATAATGCCCACGTTTTCCGCATACTACTTTCAGTGCCGAAGTGGCGAAATCGGTAGACGCAGTTGATTCAAAATCAACCGCCGCAAGGTGTGCCGGTTCGAGTCCGGCCTTCGGCACCATATGTATGTAAATTAAGTCACCCGCGGTTGGCTTTTTTTATGCCTGAAATTCAGTCCCCGCAAGGCTTTGCCCCGCTTTTCAGTCAAAATAAGTCAACCTGATTCAATCTACATCAATTTGAAACGCCCCCGAGTCCGTAGACTAAGCAGCCTATATTTTGAGCTTCGGATAAGTTTTGGACGCATCATTTCTTCAAATGGCTGGAGAAGGGGATTTACTTTCCAGAGCCAGTTCAGTCAATGCAATCATCCTTTCATAACGCATGATCAGGTGATAAAAGAATAGTGATAGAAAGGATAAGACCATGTATCCGTAAGCAATGGCTGAAATCCAATTGTAGTTTTCCGGGATTTTTGTCAGAGCAGTAATGGTTGCGACAATGCCTGGGAGGATACCCAGCTTATCGATAGGCCCGATCAGAAGATTCATTCTTTTCTCAAGGAATACCCTTTCATTTTTTATCTCTAATAGTCCTAACTTTAACTCCTCCCTTGTTAATTTCTTCAGTGCAGGTAAATATAATGTATCTACTGATAGCTCCGTTTTTACATTAAGGTTAAGAGATTCGCATAAGGGTAAAAGAAAGGAACGTTTAATTTTTGAACGACACTGATAGGCCCTATAGATATGCATGGCTGGAATTGTAAAATAAATTAATAATAGAAGTAAAAGACCAATTAATTTTAACCATTCTATTTTTGTAAGGTAATATACAAAAGCCATTGCTACTGACAGGAAACCCAAACCCGAGATTATTAACAAAAATCGAAAATCTCTTTTGTATGTTTTCTTGTGGGATTTTCTTCTTCTTTCAGCAATTTCGATGGATTTTAATATATTGAGATATCTCATAATTATGCCCAAATTTCCTTTTCAGTAAAAAATATAATGGATACTAAACCCTCAGTTCTTAAACACCTGACTCTGATGCCATTCAATAAACCTTTCCGCCGGCCAGTAAACTTTATCTTGCGGTAAATAAAGTTGTTTTCCGTCACGCTGCCAGAAAAGGTGATCCACAACCGGGCTGCGGTTTACGCCACCGGAAATATGGATAGTCATATGCTCATCTATTCCTATCGCTCCCATATCAAAGGCGGAATGATGAAGGGAACAAAGGGCCAGCCCGTTATTCACTTCACAGGGCCCGCCGTATTGTTTCCAGCGGATATGCGCCGCCTCCAGTCCTACGAGTGCGCCATCCAGCCGCAAATCGTAGCCACATATTGCGCAGCGCGAGTGATATGCCCGCAGAACAATCTCCCTGAAACGCGGATCGCGCGCTTTCATCAGAGACGTAAAATCAAACCCGAGGCGGTCTGCGAGAAGTATCTGGAGGCTTTCCGGGAAACGCTCTGTCATGATCTGTTGCGCCAGCTTGTTAATCATTTCCGGCGCTTCACGAAGGATCTGGTAACTGCTTTCGTCAAAACCACCAGTCACATGATTCTCAATCAGCTCACGTTTTGTCGGCTGAGTATTGCCTTTGCGTGGCTTACAGCTTTCAGTATTTTCCAGTGACCAGAATCCGTCGGTTCTCAACCGCCAGAACGGCATATTCGGATAATAGTCGCGCCGCTTAGGGCCGAAGTCAGCCAGCAATTTTGTCAGCGGTTCGTGGATCTCTTGCCCATAGTCGAAGAGTCGGGGATGGCCTCTCAGGTATTGAGATAGAACATAAAGCAACAGCAGAGGTTTATGCGGCGCGCACTGGTCGCCTTTGCGCCAGACTGCCACATTTGAAATTGCCGTTTGCAGTGCTTTATGAGAGGTCATAGCTGAAGTTTAACAGGTTGAAGTTATTGCGATCATGCTCGCAAAGAATAGGTAATTCAACGCTCTTACGTTAAAAACTATGCGACGCGTCACGAGCGTGTTCTGACAGAACATCATTTGTCCAAAAGAGGTTCCCGGTATGCTGGAATGCTTTCCACCCGCCAGTTAACCGCATAAAAGAGATAAACATTCAGAGGGCGTTTGCCTTCTTTAGTGGACGCTTCAATCAGGTGGCCAAGGGCGATTGCCGGGAAAATGGCGGTTGAGAATAATGCGGGGGGGGGCCTTAGTGAATTCGTGAAGGCAGCAGAAGAGTTAAGGAGAAAGTAGTAAATCCGGGGTTAGGGCCTGGAGGGAGAGTCGGTGAAAAAGGAGTGGGGTCTCATGCCATAACGGCAGCATTGACAGGCGGCCTTTAGGATTTGTCGGCGAGGCCCCAGAAACTAATGCGCCAGCCATTCCTGGCTGACGTCTTCTTTTACACCTGTAATTCAATGAAATAGCAGTCTTCCCGGCCTTAGCATTCTATGGAAATCTACCTCATCAAACCACATCAAGTGTTATCAGTGAATGTTCTGGATTTCATCTTATTTTCTATGCCGCCAATAACAGAATATCATCGCTTTCGGCATTGATTACCTGGGTCAGTTCAGGCCGCTTCTCTGCTAATATCAGCAGGTTTGTCTGATACTCAATACCTGAAATACGCTCTTTTCGGTAGTCGAGGAAAGAACGTATGCTTCCGGCATTGTGTTGAGTCAGTGCATGTATCGTCTCTGGCGATGAAGTTAATGTCTCAACGATAGTTTCATTAATTTCCAGCCAGTCGTTTTGCATTTTTTGCATTGTCTCTATGGCGTATTTGGGCGCATTGATTTTTTGCTGAATATAGCTCAGGCACATTCCAAGATGCATAAAGCGTTCCTGAAGCAGGGATAATTCAGGTAATGAAGTGAGGAAGGTCGGATCGTTTGCTGAACGAGCGCAATTTTTTAAAATCAGGCTGGTAAATTCGTACTGCTCATTGAAAGGACGTATCAGTGTTTTCAGCTGTTCGTAATCATTCATCTCAACAAATTGCCGGGCAGTGGTGATGACAGCATTAAAACGGGCGGTCTGCTGGAATGAGGCCTTCAGCTGGGCATCTAAGGCTAATGAAAGTAGCGTGTCAAGTTTCTCAGTATGCGTATGCAGAATGGACTCGATATTATTAAGTTTCTTACAGACGATGGCGAAGCCAGCAGCTGATACGGCCAGGTTAAGTCCGGCAAGTGCAATATTGGCATACTGAAGATTTTGCAATGTCCCGAGAGAATTTTGCAAGGTGTCAATGCCGCCCTGGATATTGGAAAGTGAAGATTTCAATTTCTCTATACTTTCTGCCGTTTGCTCTGCATTACCTGGAAATTTCAAATGAGCAATAATACTTCCCGCCTTGTCATTCCCTTTTGTAACGCGAATAACACCACCATAAATAGCATAAAGCCCGGTCTTGAGGCCTTCCAAAATTTCTGGTGATTGTTGGAACGTACGGTAAAGAACTTCTGGAATCACAGACATTTTTTAAGCTCCTGGCAAAATTTATCAGTTTCCTGCCTGATATAGGCCTGACGGATACACGCAATGCGTATCACCGCGGGAAGGGTGATACGAAAGGCGGGCCCCGTGAGATCATAAGTGACCCAGGCAGCCGAAATGACTGCTGCTATCGGGTTCATCATTGCAGGAGCGCGGATCGCAATCGCTTTTCCAATCAGGGGGATCCCCGCTTTCGCTGCCACATTGAGTGCCGGAACCATCGCCGAGTTGACCAGCCGGGAAAGTGTATAGGGTCCGCAAGTGGAGTAAAGCCAGGAGACTAAATCAGCTGTCTTCCCCTTTTTCAATAATTTTTCAAGTTGCTGGTTATCAAACTTACAATTATGCGCATTAAATAACGCCTCGATTTCTTCCTTACTCTTCCCTTTAAAAGAGGTAGTCAGAATTTGTTTGATAATTAACTCCTCAATATCGCAGACTGAAGCATTTTTGGGAACTTTCACCCCCATTTTTTTGGCGACATCCGTGGCGACAGCAAGGTAAGAAGGTTGAGATGTTGAACGGAATGCATTAACCACGGTGTTTCCGCCAAACGCACAAATTTCACGCGCTAAATCCGCGCTAATAATGTGAAGTGCTCTGCGTCTCTGGTGTGCCAGAATATTTTTCTTACTGTTTTCAGTCAGTGCCAGACGACCTTTTCCTGAGTCAGTAATGATATCAGCCAGTTCAGAAAGTTGTGCAGGTGAAGCATAACGCAACAACTTATCAAGTGAGAGTGTCTTATTAATCAGAGGCATAGATTGTTCTGAACTCACTTTACTCTTCTCCCTAAAAAATGAAATGACGTGATACTTCGTGTGTTTTTAAACTGACCTTATTTAAGCCGCGCCATTGCGCTCTGGAGCAGGGCATTACTCTGAGCATGATGTGACTCACTGTTTTCAAGCATTGATACCGATGTATTCAAAGCCTGACGCGACTGTATTGGGGCTTTAATACGTGCCATCACGGCAACCGTGTCCCGATATCCCTGGTCAATCCATGAGTCGATGTTTTCAGCCGTGAATCCCAGCAGGTCCTTCATTCCTCCGAGTACGCCTTCGTTACGGCTTAGTGAAGTTTGTGGCCGGATTTCCAGGACTGTGGTATCTGGAAAATGATGGCGATCCCATAATGAACCGTCGCTCAAATGCGTGACGATCACCATATTACAACCGGCATCAACCAGCGGGGTGACCGGCGTATTACCCTGCAGGGTTGCCCATCCACCCATCCCACCATCACTGTAGTGCTTGCCGTTAATGTCGCGGGATTGAAACAGCAGCGGCAGTGCAGCTGAGGCCAACAGTGCTTCTCTTTGCAGGGTTTGAGGTAAGGCCTGAATCAGTTGGAACTCCGAATCTTGTGTTTTACCTACACCAAATTCAGCCAGTGCGCAGCTTATAATATCGGAGAAGCCTCCCTCTGTGGGATAGAGCGAAGCATATAACGGTGTTCCGCTGGCTAATGCATCGGGATCCAAAAACTGGTTCATCAATTCTATTAACGGTTGGTCAGATAATAGAGATTCATCGTCCTGCAGAGCAGAAAATGATCTTATTCCCAGACCGTTTATCAGAGCACCCAGTAATGTTCCGGATTTACTAAGCAGGGGCGAAAGCCCCATTGCGAGGCCATATTGCGTCAGTAACCGCAGATAAGCCGATTTATTGAATTTAAGCACCTCATTAGTGCCCAGATGGTGCCATATCTCACCCATTCGGGCTGCACCTTGTTCCAGCGATGCGGAGGATGAAAGAATGGCGCCATTCAGGGCACCGATGCTGGCACCGGCTATGCAGTGAATTTCCGTGCCGGACTCTGCAAGCGCTCTGATAACCCCAACCTGATAAGCACCAATAGCTCCGCCGCCAGACAGCGCCAGGCCCACTTTTATGGGTTGATTCATTTCAGGTCCTCGCTAAACACTTCGTCGACCATCGCGTCTGCAATGCGTTCTGCTGAACAAATTCGGGGCATCCTGATGGGCAGCGTTTCATAGGATTGAGTAACGGCCCAGCTAATCGGATGACTCTCTTCCTTACACCAGTTAGCCATCCAGTTAATGACCGCAGGCCAGGCTGTGTCTTGTACTGCGCCAGCCTGCCAGGCCAACCAGTTACGGACGTCATGACGCGCATTGGGTTTTGTCCCGAAATCCAGAGCCATCTGGGTCAGCGCCCTGTTTTTCAACATCTCAATAAACTGTTCAGCCTGTTTTGCTTCAGCCTGTCGGATAACATCGCCAAAAGCTCCCCAGCGCAATTCTTCAAGTGCCACGTAGCAACGCCCGGCCAGCGGAAGCGCGGCATAACGTCCTGCACTCCAGTTAGAGAAAATACGGTCTAGATGCAACTGACCCTGTTGAAGGCTATCGACGCGCTGGAGCTGCTCTTCCAGTTTGCCTACGCGTTGGTTAACGTGGCTGGCAAGCTCACGTAACTGTTCACGTGTGTCAGCGGAATATTCCGCAATTTTCGCCGTATCCTGCAACAACGCATTAACGCGTTCGTTGACCCGCGACACGGCTAAATTGGTGCCTGCCAGTGATGACGTCAGCTCGGTGAGCCAGGTAAGGGATGCCTGTATTCCGTCATTAAAAGAAGCGTTTATCGCCTGTTGTCTGGCAGCTGATTGTCCACTCATGCCCTCTTTAATTCGCTGAAAGAATGACCGGTTTTGCGAGCTGCGCAGATGATCGTTTACAACATCAATACCGTTAGCAAAATCGACAACGAATTTTTCAGGAATACACTCAAGTACCTGGCAGGCTTCAATATTAGTAAAAGTCTCTTTAAAAAGTGTCATCAGAGTAGCGCCTCCAGTTCTTCTTTCAGCGCTTTACCGTCGAGTATCATTTCCGGCGTCAGCTTCTGCAATTCATGTAAACGTTCTGTGAGCTGTTCCTGCTGCTGCTTGTCACTTTTGTGATCTTCTGTACTTTGGATCAGAGTATTGCGGAGTTGCTCAACTTTACTTTTAAACTGCTGAAAGAACAGGTCGATCTCAGCAACGATGGGGTCTTTGATTTCTTCCTGAATAATTTTATTGAGTTGTTCGAAATGTTCCTTCCTCTGAACTTTTACTGCTGCTTTTATTTTATTGATATCAACCACTGATTTGACAACCTCCACACTGTAGTCCTCCCAACCCCAGTCGTTGGTGCTAAACCATTTGCATACAGATCCCCACATACTACTGGAGCGGCGATAATGCGTTTCTTTAAACGATTTTTCTTCTAGCAATGTGGTCATACGACTTCTGACAGACAAAGGAGCCTGCAGGTTTTTAACCTGGGGGAACGAGATCTTAATTGAGAATCCACCCTCTTCCAGGCGTGAATTGATCTGGTTAGCAATATTATCTATCGCTCTTAGCGCGTTACCGTGGAAACTCTCTTCAATCCCGGCAACAATATCCGTCAGGGTCGGCTTGATGTCCCCCTCGATTTCATCCAGAAGAGACATGACTGAATTTTCAATTTTAGCTACAAAGGCCTCCGCTGCAGCACGCTCTGCAAATGTCACTACTGGATTATCAGGATCAAAGTCCCTCGTTACCGGTTTGGATCTTTTCGCCAATACCCTGGGAAATTTGCCTAGTGAAGATTCACGTTTTTTTAGCTGCGAAGATTCAATCTCTTCTTTTTCCTGACGTTTACCGTCACGGAAATAATGTTCGATTTGCCCGTCCAGTTTTAACTGAACCTGTGTCATTAAAGCTTCAGATTCCTGTTTGACCCGCAGCATGGAAGCAGTGACTTCTTTATCTACCGATTTCTGGCAGCAATTGACATTTTCGATATCAGTAAGCAGATCATTAATCTGTTGCTGCAATGTAGTAATACTCGCCCTGAGTCCCTGATGGCGCACAGACAGGTATTCTTGGGCGTTTTCAGCGTTTTGCACCAGTTTCGATGCAGCAGAATCCACGGCTAAGGCAGCTGCTTTAGCATGCGCTGCATGAATGACTTCAGTGATCAACTTATCAAACAGCGAATGGCGCCAGATCTTTTCAGCACGGTTCAGGCTCTGGACTTTATCCTGCAGGTCGCTTTCATCCCACATTTGTCCATAAGCCAGTTGGGCAAAATCCTTTACCCATTCTTCACTCATTGGTAGCGCATCAGAATGGCTAAGGACGTTTCGGGCCCGGTTGGCGAGGTATGCCTGGCGGGAAGAGCCCGGATAAACCTGCTCTGCCGTCAGAACGTCACCATCGAGCATTGCCGGAACGTTTTGCTTAACCGTCGGTGCGTCATCGCTGTTACGATCTTTCTGATCGAACTTATTCACCAGAATAAACAGGCGTCCGGCAGCCACTTCGGCAATTGCATTAAGTTCTTTACGCACATTCTGGTCGGCCAGAGAATTTAACTGGGTGTAATCGAGAACGGCCAGAACCGCGGAAGCTTTCTGCAGTTGATCTCGCATCATCGCCTGCAAATGTGGCTGGCCTGCTTCGTTTGGCCCCGGGGTATCGAGCAGGGTTAACGTGCCCTGACTGTCATCCATACTGGTCAGGTGGCTAAATTCCACTTCAATAACCGGGAGTTCATGGAATTCATCATAGGCATCAAAAGGGAATTCGACTTCAAGTTCGCTGGCAAGGCGCACAAGGTCGTTGAGATGGGTCAGACAGGAGAAAATTTCTTCCTCATCAAGATAGG
The DNA here is from genome assembly GCF_051851855.1 of Rahnella sp. ATs2. Taxonomy (NCBI): domain Bacteria; kingdom Pseudomonadati; phylum Pseudomonadota; class Gammaproteobacteria; order Enterobacterales; family Yersiniaceae; genus Rahnella; species Rahnella sp. ATs2. Next base: position 241,218 of record NZ_JBLYPL010000001.1, read on the forward strand.
TATCTTTCAACCATTCAACATTGCGGGTGATGGCCAGTAATTTTTTCTTCTCACTGTCCTTTTCCAACTGACGAACAAGATGTTTACCTTCTGGTGTGCTGATTTTCTTATTTAAATCAATCAGAAGGTTATGCAGGGCATCAGTATTATTTAGCTGTAAATCCGGGATAAGCTTACCCGGCACATGGCGAATCAATGTCGGTATTGACGTCATCGGACGATTACGATTGGGCAGAATCTCTTTACCAACAATGGCATTAATGGTGGTGGATTTTCCCGCTTTCATGGTACCGACGACGGCAAGCACGATCTCTTTACGGGCGATTTTTAACCGCTCACCCTCAAGTTCTTCAACTCTTTTCTCTGCCTTATGCCGGGCAAATAACTGCCCCAGGTCATTGGCTAATACTTTCGGTTCGTTAATCATCTTGTGCAGCAATTCAATATTTAACTGCAATAGCCGTCCGGCTTCATCACAGAGTAAAGCAACATTGTTCTCGTGCATGATCATCCTTATTAAAATGTAGAAAGTTCGGTCCCTGACGTCTGGCATTGGCGTTAACTCACAAGGTCTAAACGGCAGAAGAAAAATTTACAATTTGATTATTAGTAACGGCACATGCCTGAAAACCTTCAGGCTAATTTATCAGTCAGATAATGACGGCCTTCTGTTTTGGTTCAGGGGAGAAAAGTTCGGTGCAGCATCAATCACTGACTGCATATTTTCCCGGTTCCCGACATTGTCCTGAAGCGTGTTGACTGAAAAGGGATTGCCATGTAATTGCGCACGAAGGTTATCCCAACGCTGGTTCAGAACTTGCCAGTTCCGCTCGTCGTAAGTGCCTTTGAAGATAACCGGCATAAAATCGATGGTCGGTAACGCATCGCCGCGTTCTCCAGCGTTCAGTGCTTCCTCAAGTTTTTTCTGCCAGAGGCTGTTCAACCGATCGACCCGGCCAATCTGTTGCTCTACCACGCCAGGGTTCCATTCCGGATGCAGCATGATTACCGTTTTGCAGGCCAGATGCAGGTTCAGTCCCTCTCTGGCGACCAGCGATTGAGCGACAAGAACAGAAGGGCGGCTGTATTGGCGGTTGAAGGCCAGATTAATCAAGTTGCGACTGGCTGCCGAGGTTTGTCCATTCATCAGGCGTGCATAGTCACTTTCGCGACGGCTGTACTCTTCATGGAGCCAGTCCACAACAACTTGCCAGCGTTGCTCCGCAAATTGACTCTCCCCGTCGACTTCTTCGTCACTGTCGGGGTTATCACGATCACGCGTGGCATTAACGATATCGGTAAAAACGTCTGCCAGGCGCGCAGGGGAGCGTCGTTCTTCAGCTGTCCCGGTCAGCGAGTAAATAGCCCTGGCAACGATGACCAAATCTTCATTACCATCGCGACGTGGGGCACGTTGCTTAAAGACGTTAAACAGTGTTTTCACACTGTGGCTTTCGCAGGTCGATAATCCCTCATCAAGCCGTAAAATCAGGCTATTGCGAAATGCGATACGGCTGTTATCTAGCTCTTTGTATTGACTGGCAAGTTGTGCATTGATGTCCTTCTGGCTGGCCTCGCCGTCATATAACTGACGCCAGGCGCATTGAACGGCAGGCCACTCGGACACTGGCAACTGTTCATGTGGCCAGTAATTTTGTTTTGACTCCAGCGTTCGCAACATTTCGCGTGCATTAAGTAACTGTACCAGTGCGGTCATTGGTCGGGTAAACCGGCCAAAAACCAACACTTTTTCATCGCGAGAGCAAACCTCCTCTACGGCTTCAACCGCAGCCAGGATTGCAGGATGGGTAAAGAGGGGTGTTTCTTCACCCGTACTTAGAATGGGGGTGAGTTGGCTCTGCCACCATTTGGCACGTTGCTGGCGCTTATCCGCGTGCGCCCTGGTTCCCGGTTCAGTGACTTCTTGCTGATCCGTTTCGAACGGAGGCATCACGTCTTCCTCCGGAGCATTCAACAGCGTGGCGATACCATGCCCGTTGCCAACCGTCAGTCTAAGTCGTTGCGCTGCGCTGTCTTCGTGCATCCGGGAAACAAACGACAGCGCTTCAGCGGCGCAGATCGCCTGTCTCCAACTCATCGGCAGTGAGAAGGTATCCACCACGATCTCTTTCTTACGACGATAGGGACGGGTTGAGTGCTGATGGAATTTTTGTACGGACTCGTCTTCGCGTTTGTCACGACGCAACAGATACGGCGAAAGTGCCTGCTCAAACGCAGCGGAAGCCTGGTAATACTTCTGTTGTGACAGGCTGTTGGCATAGTTTTCCCTGATGTCTGCGACGGCGGCCTGGTAATGTTCTATGGCCTGAATGGCTTCGGGAGAACTGACCTCAATCCGGGCCAGCATTTGTGTCCATTGCTGGCTGTCGAGTTCAATGGGCGTTGCGCTGACGGCCAGTCGTCGGGTTTCACTGGCAGGCTGAATGATATTTTCCAGCAAGCGATTCAGGCTGCTGCTTTGTCCCCGGCTTTTGTGCGCTTCATCGACGATAACAAGTTCAAACGTCCCGAGCCCAAGCCCCACACTGGTTTCAAGATGTTCGCGTTGTATTGAATACACGCCAAAATCTTTATCCGACAGAGCTTTATCCCAGTCGATTTTACGCGTCAGCGATTTCATCTGTTTTCTGGCTGGATGTGCGGCGGGCAGACGACGTATCGCCGCGCTGATTTTTTTAGCAGCAAGCTTGAGATGAGGTTCGGTTAATGAAGGGCAATCACATTTTTCAGACCACCGCCAGCAGAGTTCCGGGAGCAATCCCCAGCGCCATGGATGACTATTTTCGCCCAGTCGCCAGTTCGCCATGGCGTGGGAAACAATCAGACAATTTTCCTCAAACCAGGGGGCGGATGGTATGTCCGTTTCCCACACACTCATATATTGCTTAAGACTAAGCAGCGGTGCGGAAGGGGTGACACCTACCGTTTTTAGCTCCTCCCGCCAGTTGGCCGCCAGTCCACCCGGAATCAAAACGGCGACTCTGCCGCCTGCCGCAATGACGCAACGGGAAAGTGCTGCGGCGATGCGGGTTTTTCCCATACCCACTTCGTCCGCCAGGATAATGCCATGATGTTCAATGCGATCGGCAATTGCCAGCAAGGCTGCTTTTTGCCCGGCATTAAGCTCTACCTGTTCCTGCGTAACCAGTTCGCGTAATAACTCAGTGACGACTGGCCAGCCCTGAAAGTTATTCTTCATTTACACTCTCCGAAATTGCGCAGGGAATCAACACCCCATGCTTGTTCAATACGCATCAGCATCTGCAGATAATCCTGTCCCTTATCACTCTGATCGTCTTCGGCATACACTGGTCGGAAAGGTGCTTCTCTCAGCGGACTGAGAGGATTGATACCAAGATCCATAAAGCGGGTGATATCTCCATTGTCGCTTGCCTGAATCAGTGCCTGTTCGAGACTACGGCACCAGTAAAGCCACTGGCTTTCAGGAAGCGTGGTCTGGCGCTCGGCAATACCTTCGATTAACGCCATTACCTGTCTGACCGGCTGAGAGGAGACCGGCTGGTCGTCAGAATTTATCGTGAAAGAACCCGCTGTTGAGGTTGTCAACATGCTGGTTGGATCAGCAAAATCCACATCGGGTGTGTGAGGAAAACTGGATAGCTGCCAAAGCACTTCTTCCAAATCGAGCGGCCGCAAGGGCGTTGCTGCAATGCGGCCAAGCGCATCAACAACGGGAATTTTTGCACTCTGTGTCCCGTTATCTGCCGGCCAGGCAATGTCCACCCAGCGTGGCATTTCGCCCTGCCATAGAAACCCCTGCGAAACCAAGGGACACGAAGTTCCGCCAGGCGCGAAAGCGGTGATGTTATTCTCGGGGGATCCAGAGTAATGAAGGGTACCCTGACCGTCTGCAAGGGGTGTCCATTTGAGCCAGGTTATGGGCGGTGCAAAGTAGGGAGTGCGTTCCTCCATCTCCTGTCCCGCCTGAAGGGGCATTTGCAGAGCATCACAATCAATCTCTGACTGGATGGGTAGCAACCATGCCAGGGTTTTTTCGGGAGCCAGCTTCCCAGCCGCGGTTCTCGCCAACCGTTCCGGTGAAAAAAATACGCCGGCTTCGAGATTTCCCACGCCTGTTTTCATTCGCTGCATAAAGCCAGGCCCGGTAAGATTTCCTGAGCCCATATAAAGCCAGCACTGAGTCAGCGTATCGCTGACATTGCGGTAGTTAGCACTGAAAATAAATTTGGCATGTAGGGTGCGTTCAGTCTTTGCCAACTGAGAAGGGGGTCTGACAGTGATATGTTGTTCTCTGAGCGTTGCCACATTATTAGCAACCGCCTGACAAGCCTCAGGATTAACATAGAGATCAATTTCCGGTTTTTTTGTTAATAAATCGTCGTCCTGTAAAAGCTGGACAATTTTCTGTGGCACCAATGATTTGTCGCCTTTACCCCCTTCATAGAAACCGGAACCCATCGCAAGATAATTTCTCTTTCCAGCAATGGCAGGCTGTTCCAGCCAGGATTTCAACTGATTAAAGAGTGACCTTTTGCGGTTGTCGACCAAACGGGGTTTACCGTGGGCATATTGTCGACATACGTTAAGCCATGCGTTGACATCCAGCCGCGCCAGTCCTCCGGTCGTTAGCCGGTCATTTATTTCTAATGACAACAGGCTGGTGTCACACCAGGAGGCGATATCCTCAAACAAATTTTGCGCGGCACGAAAATCTGCACAACTTTGTTGAATATCTTTGGTGACGTTCTCCAGTGCTTCACTGGAGAGATCCAGGCACCAGACCAAATCAAGGCTTTCAGTCAGTGTCTCTTTTGTCCAGTTTCCGGTGCTGACGACCAGTCGTAATCGCCAGGCATCTTCCGGTTGGTCAGGCTTAAATCCCAGCAGAGCGATTTTCGCATGAAGTAAATTCAGCGGTGGAGCTGATTTCATCTGGCAATGTAATACGCCGGGGACATCAACGGTGGAAATGGGCTTATTTCCGGCATCAAGAAAGAGTGCCAGCTTTATTTGCCCGTGATGAGCCCGCGCAGCCTGATTAAGGCAGCTAAAGCGATCCACTGCATTTTCCAGAAAGTCATCCGTTGCTGAATAACCACATAGCCAGCCAAAATGCCCCTTATAACCCTCAGGCGCATCAAAATAGTCGGCCAGGGAGGGAGGCAGTGTTGAGAAATCAGCCATTATTCATTTCCTTCTTTAACCAATCCGCCAGTTTGCCATGTAGATCAAGGTTGAGCAGGAACAGGTTGCGGATCCGCCAGGATATTGATGCAGGCCAAAAACCGGAGGCCTCTTCGGCATATTGTTCTTCACCCTCGGTGTTCTGAGCAGATTGAGAGACCCCGCTATCAAAGGCCGGGCCAGGTTCAATCACGTCGCCCTTTAGCTTGAGAATATGACCGTCACGGCTGACCAGTGCGTGCAATAAAGCCACAGGTTCCAGGGTACATTCGCTGCAAAACTGGTTTGCAGCCGCATCACTGTGTTTCAAATCCAAAAATGCTTGTGCGTCAAGTCTCAGCCTTTCAGCCGTGTCACTGATTGCAAGTGGAAGTTTCTGATGCAATGAGAGAGCAGAGCCACGCTGAGACATTTCATATTCCAGAAGATCCAGTAGTGCGAGTGCCGTGTTTTGTGTTTTGAAGAAATAGGCACCCGCCTGTAAGTCGTGCCAGTGAACTGACGAAATTTCGTCAGGGCGGTCTTTCCAGCTCAGTGGTTTAGGCGGGGACTGACGCAAACGATCCATCCATCGCAAGGCGTCCCTGCGACGCTTGCTATCCTCGTCGTTGCCAGCATTTTCCAGCTGGTTTCGTATCAGCAAGCAGGCATCTTGCGATAAGGAGATTAATGGCGAATTGATGGTTTTTGGCGGCTTTCTGTCAGGTGAGCTGATCCATTTTTTCAGCTCAGCCATTTGCGGCGTTTCAAGCCTGACAAGTTGTTCGCCCACCTGACTGCATTGAAAGGCGTTAAAGTTACGCTGAGCATGAACAAATCCCAGTGCGGGCAGTGCTTCAATCGTACTCATACGCATCGGGATGGTGACGTAGAAAGCGCGTCTTCTTGCGGCGTTAAAGGTCAGGCGGTTAGGTTCTAATCTGCGAATCTTACGGATGCCACGCAGGCGACGATCCCGGTTCTTCCCTTCATTCTCCCGAAAGCCCTGCCAACAGCAAAGCGCTTCAATGGCATTCGCGGCTTCGATATTGCTGACGTCTTTGCCCAGCTGAGATGCTATCGCCACCCCCTGTAACGCCATCATCAGTTGGCGCCCAAACCAGACGCCGCCCAAACCTGGCACAGCCCGATGATGGAAGCGCGCAACAATTTCGCTAAGTTGTAAGGTACGTGTTCTTCTAACGGAAGGTACGGTTGCAGGCGCGCAAAGACCCCAGGTAATGTTGTTCAGAGTCATTCTGCGGTGCTTCCTTCCACAACAGGCTGCCGTTGAACGTTACTGACGGCTTCCCCAAAGGCGGCTAAAAACCACTTAAGCATGGCGCTGTCTACCACTGTGGCGGAGAATTCCAGGCGTTGATTGCCGATTTCCCGATGGGTTTGATCCAGTGACAGCGGTGATTCAATCAGATGGAGTCCGGCGGTACGGTCAATTTCAAACGTCAGATATATCTGGTGACCCTCACCAAAACCAAAGCGACCATCATCATCATATTTTTTCAGGTTAAATTCGGCAGGGCGCACAAAGGTGAATGTGCTGATGCTGGCTGCCAGAATACGATTTAGCGCCAGACTCCGTTCGTTGTTATACCCTTCAAAACGGCAGACCAGATACATGCGGGGCCCCTGCTGTGCCAGGCCCAGTGGCATCACTGAGTTTTCACTCTCTTTGCCACTCGCATTACGGTAGGTGATCTTCAGCCAGCGGTTGAGATAGAGAGCTTCGCTTACCGATTCAAAAATACCTTCCGCTATCGGGGGAGGCAGCAAAGGCTGACTGGTTGCCACGACCCTGACCTTGTCCGGCCACTCCGCCTCGAGCCGCCCGGTTCCAATGTCGTGGAGATTTCGATGAGCCTGAGTAAAAAAGCCCGTCATTGATCTTATTAACCTGCTGGGCAGAATCGGCTTGAGGTGTGCTTCGGCCATGGCCAGAATCAGAGATTCCTGCGGCGTTAGCATGGGAAGGGAAACGCCTTTTGATCCCTCTAACCAGCGATATCCATACGGGCGACTGCGTAAGTCGCATTCAATATCAAAATGAGTGCAGAGCATTTCCAGATGACGCTGGATGGTGCGCAAATCGCGCTCAATTCCCGCATGAAGCAATTGTTCGTGTAATTCTTTGGCGGTGGTTTTCCTGCCGCGCGGAATTCGTCGTAACAATTCAAGAGCAAGCAGCGTTGTTTCTATTGTTTCTGGTCGTTTGGCCATGGTTTATTCCCTTTTCGGTCCATACGAAACTGATTAATGCATAAACCCAATTGCGACGTCTTCTCGTTTTTTTACCCGGCATTCCGCTTTAAGAGCGGTAACAAATGCATTAGCGGATGTCAGTGGTTTGAATGCGTGTTGGCGTGATACGACGGAAAAATCCCCAGGCGTCAACAAGGACAATCTCGCTAATTCATTGATAGCAGAAGGTGAGGGCTCACCGAGTTTCAGTTGCTTGCAGTAAAGATTCAGTAGCGCAATTGCCTGATTATCACACATAAAATTAAAGCGAATTTTCAGGTCAAAACGGCGTAATGCTGCTGCATCCAGCACATCGAACCTGTTCGTGGTGGTAATAAAAATTCCGTCGAAATGTTCTATCTGGCTGAGCATTTCATTGACGCAACTGATCTCCCAACTTTGCCGGCACTCTTCCCGGGCAGTGAGAAAACTGTCCACCTCATCAATGAGTAGCACGGCGTTATCCCGTCGGGCCTGCTCAAAAGCCGCGGCAATATTCTGCTCGCTTTCACCGACATGCCTGCCGAATAGTTGTGACGCTTTTTTTTCAATCACGGGGAGCTTCAACTGTTCTGCCAGCCAGTAAGCCCAGGCGGTTTTACCTGTACCCGGGGGGCCATAAAGACAAAAGCGGGCTGAATCGACGGGTGACAAGGAAGCGGCAATCTCGCCAAGCGGGCAGTCACTGTTAATGAATGCCATGTTATAAAATTCAGATGATTTGACTTTAGTTTTTAGCTTTATCGGCAAATGTCCCTGAGCCTTTAGGGTGCTATTAATTAAAAACATTAAATAGTGAGTATGCCTCTCTTCATCCAGTTTATCTTTGATGGAATGCAAAATTGTCCCGGCTCGATTTACAACGGCAGGTGCCAGATAGGGGATGTTGGCCAGTTGTGAAATATCATTATTCGAGAGCGTTGCACCACAAGCTTCACGCAGAATCGTTTCCCGCTGTACCCGGGGAGGGGCGGTTAATTCTAAAACGATATCAAACCGGCGGATGTAAGCGGGGTCCATTTCGCGGATCTCATTAGAGACCCAAAGGGTGGGCACCCTGTTTTCTTCAAGCAGGCGATTAACCCACGCTTTTGGCACGGGCTGGGGCGCCGTTGTTAGCGAACCCTGACTTTCACTAAAAACATCTTCTGCTTCGTCGAGCAGGATGAGTGCTTTTTCCCCACCAAAAAATCGTTGCGCTGCCCGCCATGCGCGAAGACGCCGACTGCCATTGATGGGCCTTGCAGTTTCATTTTCGCTGGTAACTTCATAAATTTCGCTGTTTAACTCTTCTGCCAGCAATCGGCAGAGCTGGCTCTTACCCGTTCCCGGTTGCCCATAAATCAGGATATTCACACCGATACGACTGGATTGAAAAGCATAATGAAGCCACTGCCTCATCACATTGATCGCTGGAATATGCTGGTAATCTTCAAATTTAAGATGTGCGGGTTCACACTGGGAAATCATCCCCCCCAGTAGCCTGGCTGGATCTGTTTCACCCGCAGACAGACGCTCATAAAAGGTCGGAGAAAATGGCTCGAGTTTATTGCGTAATGTATAGGCGCCATTGGTTTCCAGATTCACAAGACCGGTTTTTGTTAATACGCTTAACGGTCCTAATGCGAAGCGGACATCGTCCTCCGTGAGATCCAGTACTGCAGCCAGAGCCCTGTAAACTTTGGCTGAAGTCATCGCTCCAAGGTAGTCAGCGGTATCATCAAGCAGTTGCTCTTGATGGAGTTGCAAAGTGAATTCCAGAATTAAGCTTTCAGCTGGACTGAGTCCAATTCGGCGGGCCAGGCTCTCTAATGCCTGCTGAAATTCAGTAGGCTTCGCCATCGGGATTTGTCGTTCAAGCTCCGCATGACGCAAACGTAATACCCCCAGTATCGATTGCTGTAACTGATGATTGAACTCCTCATCTTCATATTTAGTCAGGTTCAGATATCCAGCCAGAGGCTGATTGTTAAATCCGTGCTGAGTCATGAATTGCTTATGCGCACCTAACCGGAAAAAAAGACGTAATATCCACAGTTGCAGAGTGTTATCACGTTCGAATGACTGAATAAGTTCAGCATTTTGAGTTTTTTGCATATTAGTCCCCTTTAAAAATCTTATTTTCTCCATCGGCGTGACAAGTTGTGTCGCAACTATTCTATTTAATTTTATTTAATATATGAGCATGGTGAGACACACTCTGTCGCAGGCTTGTGTTATGGGGGGGGGGAGATAAGGTGAATGGCGCGGATTACGGGGATGCTTACAGGAGTATCTCCCCCCTGACTTCTCCGCGATATTGGCGTAACCAGCGTTGTGATGTTGAAAGGCCTATATTCATCATTTCAGCAGTCTGGGTCACCGGGTACTTGTGCTGCAGAACCAAAATGACACATTCCTGTTTGAACTCATGGGTAAACGTTTTATTTCGCATTTTCACCTTGGTAGAGTTACTCATTATATCTCTAACAAAGTGTCCAGAATGATTAGACCATTACAGTGTGAAAATTTTAGGAATTACCATATTGATCTCTCCCACTAAAATATTATTATTAAAATTACAGGTGCTAAGAAAAGTTGCTAAGAGGTCAGCAGCCTTGAGATGGAACCTCTCAGAAAAAAGTTGCGGCAGTCTCTTAAAGATTTGAGACTTAAATGGAGAAATAGCATGACACAGAAGAAAAGCACATCCAATCAGATTGATGACTACTTTAAAGCTATGAGCGAAGGCACACTGGGTGAAAGGAAGACATATTTGCAACTTTTTGCCGAACTTACCTCAACGCATAAATCGGTCAGCCGAAAGGACATCATTCGAGGCCTGGTTAAAAAGCTTGAAATGGAGAAGGACGTAACAAAGGCCGATATTTATCGCAATATACTTGAACAGATGCATGAAACTCGGGATAACGACTAGCTAAGCAGGCATAATTTTCAATGTATAAGAGAAAAAATACCGGACGAGAAAGTTACTAAATCCACTGAGTAAAAAAATTTTCAAGACTACATTAAGCATTCAATATTTATGCTGATATTAATAAGGAATTCTATTATATACCTCTGTCATTGTAGACTGAAGATTCTATATTAAAATGATGAGTGCGCCATTTAGTGGGGTGGGGCTCGAGTTTATGAATATACCGTTGCTCCTTCGTAAATTTATTAGCCCAACTATCATACTTCGCTACATGCAATTTAAAAAGTGTGAAAAAAACTCATACATTGTTCCGTACAATGTATGAGTAAGCCAAGTGGCCAATACCAGGGAATCAAAAACACTATAATAAATAGTGAGTTAGTAAATTTCCTGAACCGGGATGAACTTATTGATTACAAGTGTCTGACCGAAATTTAAGTTCTAGAATTGTTGCATGTGAATGAGCTTAATTCTGTATTCCAGTAAAGTGCTTACTTTATATTTCTGCATAGCTGACCTTAAATGAGAGCTAACTGTTTTAGGTGTTATGCCCGTTATTGTACTTATCTCATTATGGCTTAGACCTTTCCTGAGCAGATCAGAGACTTTACGTTCCTTATTTGTTAAGGCTAAATTTTCAGTTCTTACAAAAAGATTATTCCTAATTAAAGGCGAACCAAACATAACCATTTTAAAGATGTTTAAAATCTGATCTAATCCTGTGTCAGGGGCAATAAAAAGTGCATTTTCATACCCTCTTATGCCTCTCACAACTTCTGACATTGAAAAAGTACAGAAAACGATCACTGCCCCTCCTCTATCAAGCGAAGGGCTACGTTCAGGTAACTTTTCAAATATGCTCCTGGAAGATAAGACGACAATATCAGCTTGAAAATAATCGTTATATCTTGACTCATGTCGATTAATGAGCCTTACATTTACTACATGAGAATGATATATATCATCTAAAAGTTTTTGCAAGCCAACCTTAAAGTAATAATCCTTGCAGTAAATAGAAAAAAGTGAATTTCCATATGACAACATATTCAAAGTCCATATTAATAGCAACAGCTCTAGCGAATTGCAATTGAATATCTTAAGCAATCGCTAATAAAAAAACTTAAAGATCGTTATCCTTTTTACCAACAGGAACTAACTAAAGCAACTCGTCAAAGCTGTAAGGAGAAATGACATAATGAGCATAATCCTAATGTCGAAAATGAAATAGTGGCTTCTCTTTAAATTAACAAACCAAATAAAATAGGAATATTCATACTGCACGTTGTGCCCAATTAGGATTGAAGCGATATAAACTAGGATTTTTCACATGCAGCAAGAAATAATAACATAAGTGATTAATAATAATCATAAATCACTAATTGCTAGCAACGATAGATACAATCACATTGATAGAAATTAACATTTTAAACGCCTTGATAATTTAAAATGAATAATCAATTCATTCCAAAGAATGCCCCGTTGTGGACGTTTCATCATGGTTGAAGTGAAGACGTTACTCACCCCACGGTGGGCGGAATAAGATATGCAAAAAGACAATTAAGTATAGAGTTCACTGACATCTTCCATTTCGCGTTGTTAGATTCCTGATATAAATCATGGTGACTAACTCAATTAAAGCCATCGAGAGTATCGATATGTGAAAGCTTTACTCTGTACTCTAACAAAGTCTTAACTTTAAATTTGGTCATGGCTGATCTTAAATGTAAACTCACAGTCTTTGGGTTAATGCCTGTAAATTGACTAATATCATGTTGATTTAGTCCTTTACTCAATAGTGAAGACACACGCATTTCATTACAGGTCAAGGGGGCCAAACCCGTCTTTGTAAACAAAGATTTTTTTGCTCCTTCCGTACCAAACACTAGCACACAAAAAATCTGAGCTAACTTCTCCAGTTTGACATCCATCGGAATACACGAAACGAGATCGTATCCTGTAATACCGGTGAGTATGTGTGTCATTGAGTCAGAACAAAATATTATTGCAGCGTGATTCTTTTTTTTCTTAAGAATTTTTTCAGGTATTTTCTCATATATAGCCTTAGAAGACAGAACTATGATGTCAACGACAAAATAGTCAGCGAGCTCTAATTCGAATGGAATGCCATTATTAACAGGCAATTTAACTGATGAACATATGTCCTTAAAGATTTCTTGTAATCCTATTTTAAAAAAACGATCTTCACAATGAATAGAAAATAAACAACTCCCAATTACAAACATAATCAGACCTAGTTATTGAATTTAATCTTGATATAAAATAAAATATCCGCAGCATGGCTAAAATGCATATCGTAATTAAAAAAAACACTTTAACCATCATGCATATAGAATATTTCCCATATCATTAATGAACGCCAAAAGGGAATGCTAAGTATTTCTATCTCAGAATTTTACATTACTGTTCCTGACAGGATAGTAGTGAGTGATGTTTATCATGACACTGTTTAACTAAACAGTAGTCTAACAACATCAAAGATAAAAACTTAATCCACTATTGATAACGATTTATAAATCTTTAAGATTACTGAGCCCTGCCTGCCTTACAGAACTCCGCACGTATTTATATTATTAACGCATTGTTAGTCATAAATTTAAAATCAATGTAATAATATTTCATTATCGTGTAAATTAATGTTTATGTTGGCGTTATGTATCTTGATGTGAGGAATAAGATATGTAAATTAATGAATTTTTGTACACTTAAAGTAGTTGGATGTAATTGGACATGGTTTTTTATATTCTCCGGGAAAAAGGCTGGTATTCATTCAGACTCAAAGAAACATTATATTCATGAAGTCAGAGCAAGCTGAGATATTCCATGATGTAGTAGTTATCACTGTGCAAGCTTCAATAAAATTAGCGTATTAATAACCAGACATCACTGCGTTTTCTGCCCGGCTGCGGCCACCGAAGCCTCAGGGTTTATATCCAAACCCCATCCGGGGCATGGATTTTGTTTTTATGCGTTGTTTGACAGGCGACGACTGCGCCTGTTGACAGTTATAAAACCTTACACCCGCGAATGCCTGGGAATATGTGTGGGAAAGGATCAGCATTGGGCAGCAGTGGACAGAAGTGGCTGGGATGCTGACAACCACGCGCTCAGGCTCTTTTTACCGTATTTGCAGAGAATCGATACATAATGTTGCTAGGTTATTGATAAGAATAAGTAATGCCTATCAATGATTTTGCAGTACCACTCTTTAAGTCTTTGGATGTATCACGGACGTAACTAAATCCTAAAGTAAGTGCCATCGGAAGGTTTTTGTCAGAACCCACAACACCGCCGCTGTTGCCAATAAAATACTTAGTCTGGCCGGGGATATCTTTTGCTGAGCCATCAGGACCGAAAGAAAGCTGGGTTCCGGAAGAATTCGTTAATGTGAAACCTATACCCGAAGCTGTTGAATCAGAGGTTAAGGAGGTGATAGTGCTTCGATTAGCAGGATTATTTAAATCTGAAACTGAGTAATATAGTGCGATGCTTGGATCGCAAACCAGCGAGAATGTTACCTGCTGAGTATTTATTAATTGTGATGCAGCCGAATTGAGTAAAGAAGACATGGCCACAGCCCCCATGTCAACAGAAGCTGTCACGACATTTGGGGTACAAGTTCTAATTGAAGCTCTTACATTTGCGCTACCTGTACTGATATGAATAATTTCCTGGAGGGTATTTGTTTCATCGTAACATTCGAAACGGAACATTTCTTGCCCCGGAATTAAGGTATAGCCATCATTAGGGCGGTCTGAACCTTTCCAAATATACGAACCATAAGTAGTAGGTATTCCATTATAAACGCGTGCACCATTATCATAATTACCACTCCAGACAGTAGTTCTGACTGTTTGTCCGTAAGTTATCATCGCTGCATTAGATGACACATTATAAAAGGGAATTAGTGCAAACCCCGGTGCGCCAGTATCAAACAAATACATAACACTAGAACCTGCACTTGAATAAGTCTGACCTAAATAGCTTGCAACTGGAACGTAATCAACCCTTCTAAGGCTATAATTAATTGTATTGTTCGAACATATTTTTACCTGCCTGCCTATCCCCGAACCAGCTAAGACAGTAGCAAATGCCATGCTATCCGCAGCATTATTAATAACAATGTCCCCAGAAGTATAATTCCTCGAGTAATAAGACTCAACTACAGCAAGACCTTCTTTAGGAAAACAAATTAAGGTTAATACTATAAAAAAAGGGAACAAGTAAGTGCTTTTGTTCATGATTCATCCTTATAATCAACTATTAAAATTATTCATATGTATTTTTTTAAGTATTGAGTCATCATCGTCGACTACAAAAACCCAAAAATTACATTTCTTCAATTTGCAAAATTTACTTACATTGACTTTCCCTTCAGGAATTAAAGTTATTCTGCTATCTAATTTCTCAGTGCTCGGATATTTTATATTGATAGTCAAAACGAAATTGGAATGATTTCTTAACCAAAAAATGTCATTACCTTCCTTTACCAAGGCAAGGAGCGCAGGATCAAATTTTGAGAGATTATCATGTCTGTAAATCAAATTAAAATGTGACCTCAGTGCCAATGATATTGTACTGAAATCCTTCATTTTCTTTGAGTTGGGTATAAATGCAATAGTCAGTGAATATAGTTGGTCGGCTTTAATGTTTTCTATTTTATCTGGGATCAGCATCTGTATATTAGATGTGTTCTTAGCAAGTAAAAATAAAGGAGGGGTTACGACAAAGCGACCTTCATCGTTTCCAGAAATATTGGTTTTGACTAAATAATCATTTTCATTGTCATTGATGATTTTTATAGGCAAACTTTTGGTATTTTGAGTAATTATAAAACGGGTTCCGACGACAGAAACACCTGCCAGAGAGTCCGCACTCAATATAATCAGAGACAATATTAAGATAAAAACTATTCTAGTCATAGGAGATTTCAAATGATGTGACGCCCGTGACTTTTCCGGGAGACATTTCGCCAGATGTTTTAACATAGGCAGCGTAGAAACTTAGTTTATTAATATCCGATGAATGAGTTAAATTAAAACTACTGAAATTATTCCTGATGTCCAGGTTAGTTATATTCATGTCATATAATCCAATGGCTACACCATTTGCTTCACCCTCTGCACCAGAATTAATCTGAAGCAAATTAGGCATTTTCTCATCGCTAGCTCCAGTAAATCTCACGTTGACTGTGTTAATTTCTAAAGGACAATTTTCAATTATTATATTAAATGGTGTGAGACCAAAAGGGACTCCTAAATTCTTACCATTTAAGAGTCCAGTCGTCATGTTAACAACGGAGTTATCGCTCCCTGAAGAAAGAGAGCAAGTTGATGAGCTCAACTTTGCACTGATATTTATAGTTATCTGCTCAGCACTACCTGGAAAACAGGTAAAAATAAAACTCAGACAAATTAAAAATTGTTTAATCATAATACATATCCAGGAAAAGTACTGATGACGCGTCACCAGCTGCAACAGGGACTGCGACCGCTCTGTATTGCAAGAAGAATTTTAAATTATATTTTTCGGTCGTTACAGGTGAACCCAGGGCTAACTTGGTATTCAAAGGAATTCGGTTACCTTTGTCATCTAATATTTCAATAGCAAGCCCTTGCGCAAGAGGTTCCGACATATCTGGCTGGCCCTTAATCTTTAGCAACGTCGGATCCAGTTCATTGGCCTCACCTGTAAATTGGTAAGAAATGTTGCTCGAAGTACCCAGGCAGTCTAAACCAATGTCTATCTCTTCCTTATTACTCACATTCCCTGGCGCTTTGAAGGCAGATGTATTCAAGTCAGAAAAAACAACATTCTTGGTGAGGTCTTCACTATTTACATTACAATTTTGATCTCTCAAGGCGCCATTGATACTCACCATCACATCAGCAGCGTAACTGCGTAGGTGTATAGCGTTGATCAGAACAAACAAGAACATATACTGGAAAAATTTAAGTTTCAATGCACATTCTCCTCAATGACATTCGACCTGAGTTCTATTTATTGTTCTGGATTTAAAATTCTCGTCATAATGTATTACAAATTTACAAGTGTCCTCATCATCCCATTTTACTTTATAGGTGGCATTGTTACTGACTCCAGTCAGATATACTGTTCCATCATCATTGGCAATAGCGAATGAGTTATTTCCTTCTTCGCTCACGATTGTTCCAAATCGTATAGGTTTGTTTTTATATTTAACCGAAACTAAGAAGTTATAGCCTCTTTTAACATCAAAAACTACTTTCGAGACAGCGCCTCGCGTTGGCGCCACTTTGATAACTCTGCCTTCTACATCAAAGTCATCACCAAATGTTAAAGGATCCAATTCAACATCATTATAATGATATGGCGATGCATAGGGGATAAGAGCATACCCATGCTTATCTATAGTAATGTTTTCTCCTGCCCGGTTAATTCTTGCTCCGCTAGCACCAGCAGCTTCAACCAGGATCGCAGTGTCATTCGCTTGTTGAGAGAAAACAATACCATTTTCATGTGCTAAAATAGAACCGCTAACTCCGTAATCTGCTTGTTTTGTTACAGGGGAGAATGTTAAACCTGATTTAAATCTTGCATAATCAGACCTATAATTAGCGGAAAGATATGTTGTATTGTTATCATGTTCTCTGTTAATACTTTGATTTATATTATAATCCATTCTATTGTCTAACGCAGTACCATACAAGCTTGTATTATTATTGTATGTTCCATCCTGTTTGTTATAAGTATAGCTATTGGAAATATATGCAATGTTGTTCCGCCCGCGACCGGAAAGGGGTATGGTAAAAGATACAAAAAACAAATTATTTTTTGTTTTATTGTACTCATATTTATTAAAACTTAAGGACAGCATCATGTTATTGAGTTTGTTAAAGGTTTTATTCCAACCTGCTTGAATGTTTTTCGATGTACCGCCGTTCCAATAATCCGTAGTATTACCCCATAGAGATAACTGCCCAAAATTGTTTAGATTTTGGGATATATTCCACTGATATGAAGCTTTCCTTGCACCGGAATAATTATAGTTCACTGACTCTCCAGTAAGCGGGTCAATATACTGGTTGTTATTTTTTTGAACCGCTTCATTAAGTGAGTAATAATTAGATGTTGAATATCTATAGCCGGTTATCTGTATATTTGTTCCAATATCCTGGAAAGACTTTGAGTACAACACTCTATAGGATTGTCCAACTTCTTTGTCATGCGCATCCTCAGTGTAATACGAATTGATGGCATCAAATGATAGCGCACCAATCCCACCTAAATCTTTTGCTAAACCGAGTCCTAAGGATCGATAATTTCCTGATAACTGAGTACCACCATAAATTGTAGTTTCATGCGGCAAGCCAAATGAAGCAGAACCTTGAAAAAATGATGCTTTCCTGGCAGCCTGGAGATCAAGTTCGCCTGCTGTAGCAGAATAATTATATAGTCCCGTTTTTAACAAATTAGGCAATGTAGAGTAGGGAATTATAAAATTTTTAACAGTACCGTCTGCAGCAATGAGTTCTACCTGATAATCACCACTGCTACCTACCGGGTTCAAATCCTTAATATCGTAGGGGCCTGCATCAACATAAGTTTGGTATACAATTACACCATTTTGTCTAATTGTTAACTTAGAGCGGCTATCTGCTATACCTTTAATCGGAGGTGAATACCCTCTTTCACTTTCCGGACGCATTTCTTCAGATGTAGCCAGTGTAACACCAGTATAGGTAAGTGAATCAAATAAATTAGATCCTAATGAATTTTGACCTATGATTAGATTGCTTTTAAGCCCCTGAATAGCTCTGCTCGCAAAGACGTTATTTATCTTTTTTTCATTGTGATGACTTACACCGTAATGACTCTGATTCCAGTAGATATTACCATTAAAACGCCATGCTCCGTAGTTCAGCTTATTATTAAAGCTAAAATAAGACGATGAAAAATTGGAGTTATTTGTGTTTTTTGAGTTACTCCCGGTAAAGTCATAATTACTAATAAATACGGGAATACCATCATCCCAGTCTCTTACATCAGCCAGGCTAGAGCGTGTGGCATCAAGATATATTTGAGGTATAGATATTCTCAGAAGCAGCTTCGACATCTCGACCTGATACGATGAGCCACTAACATTTTTTTGTAAGTCTATGCATTTACTATTATCTCCAATAGCTCGCAATTTCTTTTTTAGACTATCGTTAAATGGCATAAGGTCAACTAACTCAGATGTGAAGCACGGTTCAACTTTTTTTTCCTTCGAATTCACTTCGACAAAACGAATTTTACTGTTCTTGATGAATTTGTCGCCTACATAAACATCAAAATAATAAACGCCAGGTGTAACGTTATTATTTTTAGATATAAATGATAAATCATGCAGAGAAGCTACATCACTACCTAAGAACAATGGATTGAAATAATCCTCAGCATGTACCTGAGCTATGCGTACAAAAAGCAAAGCAAATGTAATAAATCTTAAGGAATACATTTCTAGATCCAATCGTTTATTTTTTAAAATTAAGACTATAACTTGCAAGTATTATTATTGACTTGCACTCCATAATCGTTGATGAAACTATATTTTATTTCTGATCCTGATGATTTTATAGCAATGCTTACATTGCCAAATGGGGCAATGGTTTCCGCCTTAGAAACTTCTTTGTTATTGATGCTAACATTGACCATATTTACGTAGTATGGTGATGTGTTTTTAATTTGTAATGTTTTACCGTTGAGCTGGCAAGCGAGCGTTTTTGCAGCATCGCTCGCTTCGCTATTCAAATCATTTGGCCTTATGAATAATTTTATTTTTGTTGTAATTGAAACCAATAGCGAGTTATTAAGCTCTTGTTCCTCTTTACTTAAAGATGGGATCACTTTAGCATTGAAATAAAAAAGTTCCTCTCTGTCATTGGGTAATTTATTTTTATCACCAGCATAAACAATACGTAATACGCTGTCAGTATTTGCATTTAACACAAATAGTGGTGGAGTTACGATAAAGTCATCGACTTTATTTCCCTGCTTATCGGTAACCCAGGATTGGACGAGGAAATTATTTTTCTTATCGTTATTAAATATTTTTATCGCAGTTTGACTTTTATCTGCCGGGTATATTAAACGAGTAGCCCCTAACGAGACCCCTTCGGCGAAAGCAGGGGGCATAATAAAAGTTAAAATGAGTAAAATTAATAAATTAAATTTCAAGGTTTTCCCCTGGGATTATTCAATTATTAGCTGGTCTCGAGTACCAGCTAATATTATTATTTAGTTATAGGTAAGCATGAAATTTGCTACGGACTGAACTTTGCCAGCACCGACTACGGCTGCAGTGGAAACATAGTCCGCTGCAAAATTAATAGTCGATGTAGCGCCTTCGTTCAATGCTACTGGTGTGGTTTGTCCAGTACCTAGAGCTAAGGCTTCATTATTTGGCCCATAAATCTGCAACCCGACATTTGTTGCAGCGCCAGCGCCTGCATTATTTGCCAGAAGGTTAGGTGAAGTCGCATCAGCTTGTCCTGTGAAACTTACGCTAACATTTTTATATGTCGTCGTGTCGCAATCCTGCAAGGAAATGGTGAATGGTTTACGTGCATTAGCTACCTGGTCTTTAGCAGTAAATACGCTTGATCTCACAGTATCCAGATTAACAATTTTATTTGTGTCGTCACTGGCAACAGAACATGCGCCTTTAGTAATTTCTCCATTAAAAGTTACCTGGCCGCCAGTTGTTGTAACCGGATCAACTTCACCCTCAGCATAAGCAGCTGATGCTGAAATTAAAAAACCGAAAGCAAAAGCAGGTAGTAACACATTCTTCATTTTCATAAAATCTTCCTTGCTGTAATTACCAATGTTAAGTGTTGAGAACGCTAACCCCGGCAGAACAGTATTTCAGACATACCGGGAAGCGGAGCAAGTTTAAGGGTATCAATTCTCCAGAATCAAGCTGGTATTAATTCCCCTGTCATCCTTCACTGATGATATTTGTGGGTATAATCCTAAAAATATCATCTTTGGCAAATTAAGATTTTCCTCGATTTGGATTTTAAAAATATATTCAGATCAATAATTTTTCGTACAGTAAACATCCAGCGGTTAGGAGTAATCGCATTTTTCATGGTTTCTTAAGTTATATAATTAGTTATAACAACCTGTCTCACCTCATAAAACGTCAGAAATTAATTGTCAAAAACATTTATAAATAACTTTTTGTCATCTTTTTTGCCCCTCAATACTGCCTTATCACCTTTATGAAGCTATGAGTTGGGTGACATCATCCACATGCTGACCGAAATCATATCTATGGAACTGCTAAAGCCACCTTTTACAACTGATTGACTGTATCCAGGGGATGGAAATCGCTGATTTTATAAATGCTAAAGCCCGTGAGGATGAGAACTGTCATCTGAGGCAGTTTTCCCAAAGCGAAGACTGGTAGTTCAGGCACATAATCGGAGGTTTGGTAGGACTCAGGCTGCTGTCACATAAATGTAATATGTCCGAATGATAGTAAAATTTGAAACTTGCCGATTTTTCACGTCAAAAAATCATTCGCAACTTCAAAATAACCAACTCAGGGGAGAGGGATGTTATTTACGTTTCTGTGAACTATCACGTTAACTGAGAAATCAGTCGCGGTTATATCTGTATTTACACAAAGCCAAGGGGGGGGAAGTGGCAGACAGATGTAATCGCTATTCTGCTATCACAAGGTTTAGAGTGCCCGAAGCTGTAAACCACCATAGAGATAATAATCTAAATATAGAAATGTACAGACGGGCAGGGGACGTTGACAATTAATCAGACTGGATTTATTAACGCTAAATATAGATTAAACACTCGTTTCATGCCCATCAGTATCTTCCTCTTATTTTTTATAAGGTTTAGCAAACCAAACCAATAAAGTGAGTGTAAGAAAAACATAAGACGAAACAGAGAATATTTCATTCGCAGAAATCAGCAGTGATTGCTGAGTAATGGTCTGATTAATGTATTCCAGCGCCTGAGAAGTGCTTAATCCTGCCGTTTTTAAACTGCTGATGTAATGCTCAAAAACAGGATTGGCAGAATTAATATTTTCTGTTAACTGGGCGTGATGCACCGATTCTCTCCGGCTCCATAACGTCATCGTCAAAGATGTCCCTACAGAACCTGACAGAGTGCGCAAGAAATTACTCAGGCTTGTAGCACTGGCCAATTTATCGTAAGAAAGTCCTGCTAAAGATATCGTTGTTAAAGGCAGAAAGAAGCACGCAACCGCAAACCCTTGTATCAACTGCGGCCAAATAATAGACGTAAAATCGATCGTCGGCGTGAAAGTAACAGAACGCCAATGATAGCATATGAAATAGACCGTAAAGCTGAATGTAACCAGCAGCCTCATGTCTATGTTCTTATTGTAGCGACCAATGAGTGGAGCGATGATCAGTGGCATTATGCCTATCGGTGCGTAAGCTAAACCAGCCCAAACTGAAGTATAGCCATATACACTCTGTAAAAGTTGAGGCATCAAAACAATAGCGCCGGAATAGATAAGATAGGCGCAAACAATACATAAAATGGCGATGCTAAAATTCAGGGATTTGAAAAGACTTAAGTCAACCAGGGGGTTTTTATCTTTTATTTCATGCAGCACGAATAAGGGCAAAGCCACAACGCAAATTATTGTGAGCGTCACAATCGTGGAGGAGCTAAACCAGTCAAGGTCTTTGCCTTTATCCAGCATTATTTGCAGAGACCCCACTCCCAATACCAGCAGGCTTAGTCCGATCAGATTGAGTTTCACTGGCTGAGTGGCAGTTTCCCGGCCCTTCAGTAAGAAAGAACAAACTAAAACTACCGCGATACCCATAGGGACATTAATAAAAAAGATCCATCCCCAATGGTAATTATCGCAAATATAGCCCCCGAGAATAGGGCCAAAAATCGGGGCGATGATAACGGTCATAGACCAGATAGCTAAAGCGTAGGTGCGTTTCTCCGGGGGATAATTGCGCAGGAGCAGGCTTTGAGATAACGGAATGAGGGGGCCTGCGACTAATCCCTGAATGATACGAAAGAAAATCAGCATATCGAGACTGGAGGCCACTCCGCAACAAAACGATGTCATGAAAAAGAGTGTGACAGACATTAAAAAAAGACGTCGTTCTCCTAAACGCAACGAAAGTCGCCCCGTGACAGGAATCGAAATAGCATTCGCCACACCAAAAGATGTAATAACCCAGGTTCCTTCATCGGAAGAAGCGCCCAATGACCCGGAAATCGTTTGGATCGCCACATTCGTTATTGTTGAGTCGAGCATTTG
Source organism: Rahnella sp. ATs2 (assembly GCF_051851855.1). Taxonomy (NCBI): domain Bacteria; kingdom Pseudomonadati; phylum Pseudomonadota; class Gammaproteobacteria; order Enterobacterales; family Yersiniaceae; genus Rahnella; species Rahnella sp. ATs2. The sequence goes on from NZ_JBLYPL010000001.1 coordinate 263,876, forward strand.
CATAAAAGTCGCCATTGCCAGCGCAATAGTGACAAAAATTAGGGTGCTGCCTTTCAGCGGCGGGAGTACTGATGATGAACACGCCATTATTGTGCCCCGTTTCGCGCAATAATCCCGGTGATCACACTTTCAATTCCCCGTGTTTCGACCACAAGCGCCTTACTGCTTAAGGCGGGGGTTGAGATAACATGTTTTGAAAGTGTTTCATCACCCACCTCATTTTGACCGCTGGAATAGAGCTTCGCCGTCGTGGAGAGACCAATTCGCAAGGGATGTTCAAGCAGTTGCGCTGGATTGAGTGCGACCCGCACTGGTACGCGCTGAACGACTTTAATCCAGTTACCTGTGGCATTTTGCGCAGGCAGGAGGGAGAAACTACCTCCAGTTCCCATATTTATCCCGGTGACATGTCCTTCATATGGGACTTCATCTCCGTAAATATCACTGATAATGGTCACTTTCTGGCCTAAAGAAACGCCGCTAAGCTGGGTTTCTTTGAAGTTTGCATTAACCCACATTTGTTCAACAGGAATGACTGACATCAACGTTTGCCCGGCAGAAACAGTCTGACCAACCTGCACATTTCTTTCTGCGATATACCCTGTCACCGGGCTGCGGATCACCGTACGTTGCAAAGTGATCCATGCCTCTCGAACGGCATCTGCGGCCTGCAAAACCTGCGGTTGTTCATTAATGGGCGTATCAAGCAACAATGCTTTGCTGGCTTTATATTGCTGAATGGCTGCATCTAATGCTGCTTTTTGGGAGGACACCTTATTTCGATAATGTTCAAGCGCCATTCTGGCAATCAATGCATCATGGCTCAGTCCGTTTTGACGCTCGTAATCAGTTACCGCCTGGCTGTACGCAATTTTTGCCTGAATGACATCTGCTTCAAGCTGGTCATTCTGAAAGGCAAGTTGTTGTGTTTGCCTGACAACATACGCCAGGTTATGTTTAGATTTTTTATAAGCGAGTTGTGCATCGGTATCATCAAGAACCGCCAGCACATCACCTTCTTTTACAAATTCGGTGTCAGTATGGTTAACCGTAATGACACTTCCATTAATGAGCGCTGATACCGGATTTATGTTTCCTGCTACATAAGCATCATCCGTGGTTTGCACGTTTCCCAGTAAGAGATATCTATATGCTAAGGTCACGAGGGAAATTGTTATAATCATAATAATAATGCTAGTGATGACTATTTTTTTATTCTTAAAATCTATTTTCACCGGATATTTCCACAATAATTTCTTGATGTCGACGCTGTCAGACATCAATGACAAAAAGGCAGAACTCAGTAAAGAGTTTAACTTCCTGATAACTTGGGTTTAAGCTGCACGTTCTGGAACTATTAGATAATAGAAAGGCATGGTATTTATAGAAGAATGATTCGTATTCTTTGTAGAATTTTTCTTACGTATGTAATCGATGGCTGAAATAATTAATCTAAAATTAACAATATTAAAACAATATATTGCTGAATGCGTATAGCTCTCATCTTTAACTATGCCCTCATTTATATTGCGTTTATATTCACTCCCATAATAAATGTTAGAATGTTTTTCATGTGGCAACCTCACTAATTAATATTTAACGACTCGCATATTTCAATTGTAAATGTCGTAATATGTATTTCTCATATTTTCTCGGACACAGGAAATTTGAAGGAATTGATGTTTAATTTTTGTTAAATCAAAGGATGATGATTTAATAATGAAGGCAATAATCGTAGACGACCACCCTATCGCACTCATCGCGATAAGAAATTTGCTTAATGCAAATGGAATAGACATTTTGGCAGAACTGGATGAAGGGGGAAACGTCGTCAAAAAAGTCGAAACGCTAAAACCCGATCTTCTTATCATTGATGTCGACATCCCTGTACTAAGCGGTATCGAAGTGCTGGAGCAATTACGTAAGCGTCGTTATTCAGGGGCTATTATCGTCATTTCGGCTAAAAATGAAGTCTTTTATGGACAGCGCAGTGCAGAATTAGGCGCAAATGGATTTGTCAGTAAAAAAGAAGGACTTAATAATATTATGTCTGCAATTGAAGCTGCCAATAATGGTTACAGTTATTTCCCTTTCACGCTGAGTCGTTTTTACGGCGAGACAACAAGTGAACAAGGCAAACTGGATTCACTTTCCATGCAGGAAGTAAAAGTTTTCAGATATATGATTAACGGTACTGATTATACCAGTATCGCCAGTAAAATGAACATTAGCAATAAAACAGTTTGTACCTATAAAAGACGGTTGTTAGAAAAGCTTAACTGTAATTCTTTGATGGATCTTTTTAGTTTTGCGCAAAGAAATAAGCTTGGATAAACTCATGAAGATTTTTGCGTTTATACTTTTAATTGTGCTATTCCCTGTAAATGCGGCCACGGTAAAGAATATTGAAATTAAAAATAGTTTTATTAATAATTTTGAGAGGGTCAAATTAAGTAAGGATGAAATACGCCTGATTGCCCGTAAACAGAGTCTGGTTATTGGTACATGGACGCCTGAGATTTCACCCGTTGTTTACGATAGCGTTGACCATTATTACAGAGGAATTAATGCTGATTATCTGGCGTTAATGCAAAAGAGCCTGGGTGTTAAGATCACTATTACACTGTATAGCAGCGAGGCCGAAGCACTTGAAGAACTCAGAAAAAACCACGTCGATATGCTGCTTACCCCATTGACGCGTAAAGCCTATGAAGAGGATGATTTACTGCATAGCTCGGCTTTAGTCAGAACCTATCCGACGCTCGTGACATCCTTAAAAAACGCGATGCAGCCTTTATCAACAGATAAAACGGTCACTATTGCATGCTCTGAATCATGCCCTCCTGCCGGGAGTATCAAAGCTGACTTCCCTAATGCAGTGATTAAATATTATGATACTGATTATCTCGCCATGTCATCAGTTTCAGATAATGAAAATACTTACTTTATTGGTGATAACATCTCCACCGGTAATTATATTTCTCAGTTTTTCCCTCAGTCACTCTCAGTGATACGTTACTTTCTTCAGTCAGATCTGGATAATCACTTCATTTTTAATTCTGAACAAATCATACTCTGTGAAACTATCAATAACTTTATTCATGCAATATCAAATGAAACAAATATTCAGATTACACAAAACTGGCTAGACAGAGGGAACCTCTCATTTTTAAATAAGCCAATTTCATTAACTGGCCGAGAGAAGAGTTGGCTTAAAAAACATAAAAAAATACGTGTGCTTGTCAACCCATACTATCCTCCTTTCACAATCACCAATCACGAGAATGAAATTCGCGGCATTATGGGTGATATCTTGAATCTTATCCAGATACAAACCGGTATGGAATTTGAACCGGTATTTACTAATTCAAATGCTGAAATGATTAAGATAATGCTTAAAGGGGAGTGGGATCTGATCCCCGCCGCCACTTATAGCAGTGAAAGGGTAGATCATATTTCATTCAGTGATCCTTTTATGAAAGTCCCTTTTGTCCTGGTAACGAAACTAAAACGAGCAGTGGATACTTCGCTCAAAGATATTACTCAGGTCGCAATACCTTCTCACTTTACCATTGACCGTCAACTCAGGGATAAGTACCCACAGGTAAAATGGATCTTAGTAGAAAACACCAGCATTGCTATGAATATGGTGAATAAAGGTGAGGTTGATGCAGCAGTGACAACTCAATTATCAGCACGCTATATCATCGATCACTATTATCCTAATGCATTAAATTATATGCGCCTCTCAGATATGCCGCTTGCACCAATCAGTTTTGCCTTATCCAAAAGCGATCCTGAATTGAAATCCATTTTAAACAAAGCTCTTATGTCGATTCCACCGCGAGAGATACTTCAGTTGACTGAAAAATGGTCAAAGATGCCTAAAGTTCAGATTGAAACCTGGAACCTATACAGCAAGCAATTTTATCTCGTTATCGCGTTAGCCGGAACACTGATTATAAGTAGCCTGATTTGGGGAATTTATCTGTTAAGTGAAGTACGTAAACGTAAAGAGTCCGAGCGTCAGTTGGAAATTCAGCTTCAGCTGAAAGAATCTCTTTCCAGCGCACTTGAAGAGGAAAAAAATAAAGCGATTCTTGCAACGGAAGCAAAAAGTCAGTTTCTCGCCACGATGACACATGAATTGCGCACTCCTGTCAGCTCCATTGTGGGTTTCTTAGAATTACTGGACGGTCATAAACTCGATGATCAACAACATCGGGAAGCTATTTCACAGGTATATTCCACAGCGCAATCATTGTTAGGGTTGATCGGCGAAATACTTGATGTTGATAAAGTGGCGTCAGGTAAATATCAGATTCATTACCAAAGAACCGATGTTAATAAACTGATTCTTGAAATATGCCGCTCTTTTGAGGGGATTACGCAGAAAAAAAATCTTTCATTAAATGTTAATATTACTCTTCCCAATGATATACAGATACTCGTTGACCCTCAGGCACTCAGGCAGATTGTGAATAATCTCATCAGTAATGCTTTGAAGTTTACTGATAAGGGTTGGGTTCAGGTGTGTGTGCATCAGCATAGGTTTAGCGACTATCAAACCGGAATTCAGATCCTTGTCAGTGATACCGGATGCGGTATTTCCCAGGACGAACAGGCGACACTTTTTACGCGTTACTCCCAGGCCAGGTCCGGACGTTTGCAAACCGGGTCGGGCTTAGGGCTGGCGATATGTAAAGAGCTCGTTTCGCTGATGCATGGCACACTCACGATGGATAGCCAGCCCGGCAGCGGAACGACTCTTACCCTCAACTTACCTGTGGAAATATGTGCGCCACAGCCAGACATTTCCTCAGTACCTCAAAGTGAGCCTTTAGCTCTCGCCCCTCTCTCTATTCTGATAGCAGATGACCATCCAGCTAACCGCCTGCTGCTCAGGAGGCAATTACAAAATATCGGTTATGAGGTGCATGAAGCCAGTGACGGGGATGTGGCAGAGAAAATGCTAGGGAGAATGCATTTCGATTTGTTGATTACTGACATTAATATGCCGGGCAAAGATGGAATTACACTTTCTAAAGACATACGAAAAAGCCATCCCACTTTACAAATTTGGGGACTGACGGCAAATGCTCAGGAGCACATGCGAGAGAAATGTTTGCAAAGCGGGATGAATCTCTGTCTTTTTAAACCCGTTTCCCTGGGAACTCTGACCAATGAACTCAATAAGCTTGCGCGGGGGCGTCCGGTTACACCTGCGATTTCTCATCTCAATGTGGATGTACTTAATCGCAACACTGGCGGACAAAAGGATCTGCTCAATGAGCTGATTCAGGTTTTCTATCGTGAAGCTAAGAAGGATCTGGCTGAAGCTGAGAAGGCAATCACAGTGGGCTCTTTCAGCAAGTTCAGGCAGGCCATGCATCGCCTTCATGGTGCTTCTCAGCTTCTCGAAATAGCAGAACTTAAAACAATTCTTGTCCCTGTTGAAGCCATGGATGAGATTGAGTTGACGAATGAATATTGTCTGTCAGTGCTGAAATCAGTCAGAAGCATTTTGCAGGACGTCAGTGAAGAGATCACCATTATTTGTCCGGCAGACATTCAAGAACTGCCAGACAGATAATAATAGTGATATTTCAAATCATTTGGTTAAATCTATAAGCTGGCTTTCCACCACAATTCCATCTTCTGCGCTTTTCAACATCAGATTGGCTTCGTAGTATTTGCCAGTGTTGAGCAGATGGGTGGTCTCGGCAACGGCATGGCGTGTTTGCTGTAATGGCATCAGATACTGATTTTGCACCACGCTCATGCCAGCTAAACGCAGCGTGTCGACGGCTCCTTTTGGATCGCCCTCAGAGATTTTCTCGTTTGCCTTTTTAATGGCGGCCTCTTTTTCTGGTGAGGCAACGAAGTTCTCTGAAATCGAAAAATTAGAATTAATGATAATATACTGATCGTTAATCATCTTCGCTTTATGATCCATCTTGGTGAACTTGCTCCAGTCTGTGCTGGTATCAGAGAGCAAGGTCGTCGCGTTAGCGATAAAGTTTTCGGCTGTTCCAGTATGCCCCTGAAATATGGCGACTCTGGCCAATTGTATATCGCGCATCGCATCAAATCCCTGTCCGGCCATGTGCAATACCTCTCCGGCTTCGCGTTGAACCTTTTTAACTGAAGTGGTTTCCGTTTTAACATCGGCCGTATTTTCTGACGCCCAAACTGGAGTCGCGGTCATCACGGTAGCTATCATGCTGGCTAATAATAAGTTTTTCATAATAATATCCTTTCAATAAATTGTTTCTGGAAAACATTTATAGAATAGGGTTTACATTGCCTGATGGTAATAGGACCGCCACCTTTATTGTGAGAGATATGACTTACACTTGTCATCCCTGTTTAGTATGGATTACAGATGTGAGATTGAGATGATAATGACGGGATGTTTATCCTATGTATTTTGATGAAAACAAAGAATAGATTGTCACAACAAATTCGTTATTGAAAAAATTATTATATCTTTATCTTTATCTTTATCTTTATCTTTATCTTTATCTTTATCTTTATCTTTATCTTTATCTTTATCTTTATCTTTATCTTTATCAGGCAGAGAAAATTGAATAATACCAATGAAAAAATAGCTCATCTTTCCTGGTGCGCGCTGATAGCTCTTTACATCAACAATCACAGACATCCATCACAGGATGCCGCACAAGAAGACCTTTTTTTACGTCGCTGGCTAACAAATGCCCAACACCAAAAAAGGTTTCCCAAAGAAGTGGCGGGATCACTCAATGACATTATCTGCTATAGCAGGCAGTTAAGTCGGAAGGTGAGAATAAAAGAATATTTGCTGGATATATGGAACAGTTATTCAAGGTCAGAAGAGGACCCGCTGTCGTTATGAAACTGTCGTTATGAAGCTGCCCTCAGCATCAATATATTATTTTACGGTATCCACCCGACAAGAGGCATCATGCGTGTTGGAAAAATTTTACTTTTAACTCTCACTTCTTTCATGTTGCCGCAGTCCCTGGGCTCAACTATAGCTACGGGAAATACGGTTCCGCCAAAGATGGTTACATATGAAGAGTTTATTTTCCTGGAGTCAGATGATGTGTTTCCAATGACAACTTTGGAGACTGCAAATGACAAGGTTGTCCAAAGTTATAAATTAATTAGTTCCCATAAAGTAAGGCGTTTTTTATTGCGTCTATTATCGGGAAAATAACGTATTGATTATAATTTATTTATTGCAGAATTTGAATTGTAAACAGGTAACAGAAGTCACTGACTGTGGCGCGGTTTTATTTATCGTCTGTCAGGTCATAGTCTCCATGACATAAACGCTATCGAATTCCCCCGGCACCGTTCAATCTTTGATTTGGTCATTTATTGGCGTTGCTTATATTTTTAAATAAAAAACTTTTAATGGTTTATAAAGTGAGCGAGCATATGAAAGTTACACAATCGAATAAAGATGACGTTTATGCGTCAGCAGAGTTAGCATCATCATTACCCACTTCAGTTTTTCCAATAGCAGAGTGTGAGCCTCGCAATATATTTAATGCGATTCGTGATGAATTATTACTTGATGGTAATTCACGTCAGAACCTTGCGACTTTTTGTCAGACCTGGGTAGATGATGAAATCCGGGAACTTATGGATTTGTCCATCGATAAAAATATGATCGATAAAGATGAATATCCGCAAACTGCTGAAATTGAAGCTCGTTGCGTGCGAATGCTGGCGGACCTGTGGAATTCCCCCATGCCGACAACCACGCTGGGTTGTTCCACCATTGGTTCTTCAGAAGCGGCAATGCTTGGCGGGTTGGCACTGAAGTGGCAGTGGCGCAAGAAGCGCGCTCTGCAGGGGCTTCCTTCTGACAAACCAAATCTGATATGTGGCCCGGTTCAAATCTGCTGGCATAAATTTGCCCGCTATTTCGACGTTGAACTGCGTGAGATTCCATTGGAAGGCGATCGTCTTATCATGTCGCCGGAAGAGGTACTTAAGCGTGTGGATGAAAATACTATCGGTGTGATCCCTACGCTTGGCGTGACATTTACCTGCCAGTATGAGCCGGTGAAAGCAGTAAGCGATGCTCTTGATAAACTTCAGCTGCAGACCGGGCAGGACATCCCCATGCATATTGACGGCGCCAGCGGCGGTTTTCTGGCGCCATTCTGTGCCCCGGAACTGGAGTGGGATTTCCGTTTACCACGAGTTAAATCCATCAACGCATCAGGACATAAATTTGGTCTGGCTCCGCTTGGCGCTGGCTGGGTGATATGGCGCGAGTCGTCAGATCTGCCTGAAGAGCTAATTTTCAACGTTAATTATCTGGGCGGAAACATGCCGACCTTTGCGCTTAACTTTTCACGCCCTGGCGGTCAGATCGTTGCGCAGTACTACAACTTCTTGCGTCTGGGACGAGAAGGGTACGCAAAAATCCATAATGCCTGTTACGCCACAGCCCAGCATCTGGCGGCAGAAATCGGCAAGCTTGGGCCGTTTGAGATCATTTTCGATGGCGACAGCCAAAAAGGTATCCCTGCACTGGCCTGGACGCTGAAAGAGGGTGCTTACCTTGGCGGTTACACGCTCTACGATCTGGCTGAGAAGCTGCGCGTGCGTGGCTGGCAGGTGCCGGCTTACTCCATGCCGTCCCACCGAGAAGATTTGGTGGTTCAGCGCATTCTGGTCCGTCACGGTGTGAGCTACGACCTCGGCTGCCTGCTCATTGAAGATATGAAACGTGCGCTGAATGACTTCATGAGTCACCCGCTCAGCCAGCCTTCCAGCGCATCACGCACGGGCGGCTTTAATCACGCATAAACGCGTGACTTCTCTTGTTCCGGGGTGACCCGACAGTCCCCCCCCTAAATTTCAGATTAAAACTTACTGAGAAGACTCTGCGCTTCCTTCAGGAGATCAGTTATGGCGAGCACAATAAAAAGCGCCGCACCTAAACAATTATCGTTGTTGGGCTTTTTTGCTATAACGGCGTCGATGGTGATGGCCGTTTATGAATACCCCACGTTTGCAACCTCGGGTTTTTCCCTTATTTTCTTTCTGCTGTTAGGCGGCCTGTTGTGGTTTATTCCCGTCGGTCTTTGTGCGGCCGAAATGGCGACGGTGGAAGGGTGGCAGGAGGGGGGTGTTTTCACCTGGGTTTCTAAAACGCTCGGTGAAAAATGGGGATTTGCGGCTATTTCGTTCGGTTATTTGCAAATCGCGATTGGGTTTATCCCCATGCTCTATTTTGTGCTGGGTGCGCTCTCTTACATCCTCAAATGGCCGGAGCTAAACAACGATCCGATAGTAAAAACGGTAGCGGCGCTGGTAATCCTCTGGGGGCTGGCTTTAACGCAGTTCGGCGGCACCAGGAATACGGCACGTATTGCAAAAATCGGTTTTTTTGCAGGTATCCTGCTGCCTGCATTAATTCTGGTTGTTTTGGCGCTTAGCTATTTGCATTCCGGTGCGCCGGTGGCTATCAAAATGAGCATGTCGACTTTCTTCCCGGACTTTACCCAGATGGGTACCTTAGTGGTATTCGTGGCGTTTATCCTGAGTTACATGGGTGTTGAAGCTTCTGCAACCCATGTCAACGAAATGAAGAATCCGGGTCGGGACTATCCGCTCGCGATGCTGTTGTTAATGGTTGCGGCCATCTTCCTGAGTTCTATTGGCGGGTTGTCTATCGCTGCAGTGATCCCTCACAGTGATATTAATCTTTCGGCAGGTGTAATGCAGACTTTCACCGTGCTAATTAATCACTTTGGCAGCGGTTTTGAGTGGGCTATCCGTGTTATTGCCGCGTTGTTGATGTTGGGAGTATTGGCTGAAATTGCTGCCTGGATTGTCGGGCCTTCTCGTGGAATGCTGGTGACGGCGCAAAAAGGCATATTGCCCGCGAGTTTCGCCAAAATTAATAAGAACGGTGTGCCCGTCGTTCTGGTGATTTCCCAGTTAATCATCACTTCTGTAGCTCTGATTGTTCTGACCAATACAGGCGGCGGCAATAATATGTCATTCCTGATTGCGCTGGCATTAACCGTTGTTATTTATCTGTGCAGCTATTTCCTGCTCTTCCTGGGATATATCAATCTGGTGCGCAAGCAGTCGAAAAACAAGCGAACCTTTAATATTCCTGGTGGAAAAACGGTAAAACTTAGCGTTGCGATGGTCGGTTTACTGATTTCAATGATTGCCTTTGTGGTCTCGTTCTGTCCGCCTTCTGGTCTGCCGGGCGGGGAGGCGAACCACCTGTACGCGGGTCTGCTGATCGTCAGCTTCCTGGTAGTGGTATCGATTCCGTTCATTATCTATGCATTGCATGATAAGCGTGGTAAGGCATGTAATTTAACACTTGAACCTATCACTACAGATTCAGCGCCTGAAGGACATTTCTTCATTCATCCGCGCGCGCGTTCGAAACATCATATCTTTGTAGGTGATAAAAAAATGCATTGATTGGAAACAAACAGACCAGTATGACTGGTCTGTTTACTTGTTTCGTGTCTGACCTACTTTATCGCTTCTTTCAGGATCTCATTTATAAAAGTTTGCCTGACAGCTTAATAAAGAAAAATACATCACTCAGGCTGTTAATACCTCTAAATAAATCACCGGCTGAAATGCTTTCCCTGAAGCATGACTTCACCCCGATCTTGTCCCCCACATTATTTCTAAACAACCCCAAAAAATGCCGCGCCTCCACCAGCGCATGCCGGTACAAAAACACCCTGATTATTATGTTCTGCTCCAGCCTGGCCAGCCGGATGATTTCCGCAATCACCTCTATATAGCTTTGTGCCCTGACGTCAAAATAATCGCTGCGATGCGTGATGGAATCGGCATTTACCTTATAAGTGTAATCTTTGCTGTCGGATAAACAGAATCGACCATTGGCCGCTGCAAGGTGAATGGTCCAGAGAATATCTTTGTGGCTTTTGCCGGACTGAAAGGAGAGGGAATGCTGGCGGATATAAGATGACCTGATGATCTGCAGCCACAGATAGTGTGGCCATTCGTGATGCGTCACGCAGTGGCGTATCCAGTCATGCCCGGATAGGTTTTTTCCGTAGGGCTGTTTGACATGCACAGCCGTGTTGGATGAAGAGGACCCTGTGCGCCAGGCATTGAAGATCATCACATCGGCCTGAGTGTTTATCGCGTCCTGCCAGCGTTCATAAATGAATCCGTCTTTAACGTCGTCGTCTGCATCAAGAAATATCACCCATTCGCCGCGATGGATATCCAGAGCGGCATTGCGTGCTGCATAGACGCCCTGATTTTCCTGCTCAATGAGGATGAACCGGTTGTCGCAGACATCCCGGATAAGATTGCCGGTAGCATCAGTGGAACCGTCATTAACGATAATGAGTTCAATAACGACACGGGTTTCCCTAAGGATCTTGCTGATGAGGTGACCGATGGTCTTTGCGGCGTTATAGACAGGAATGATGATGCTGACATCAATCCGTTCAGTTTGAATTTCTGAAATGAGCGTCATTCGTCATCATGCCTTTTGACCGGGATTTCTCTTCTTTCCCTGATTTCCGATTGAATATCGTAAATGCATTCCTCGCAAAGCTCTTTATCCTGAGAAAATAACCGTTCGATGAAGTTTCTTTTTTTATTGCATCGGGTGCATCTTTTCATTTTCATCTCGTATTCGCATTATTCTTCATTTGGTATTTTCGCGGCGTAACAAATCCCGGCTTCAAAATGAGCCGCTAATAATATAAGAGTTTTAATCCACGTTCAGGAACGCCAAGGATAACCAGAGCTGGCTGGCAAAAGATAATCGTTTTGATAGATCAATAAGTAAGAACTGATCGTTAGTACCGATCGACTTGCTGAGCTGGTTAACGACTTCATCGCTGCTGGCCGTCCGTCTTCCCGCAGACTGACTTCATGCACCCTGAAGCCAGTCCTTTGTGGCGCGATGACTTTGCCGGATTGCCGCCGGTTCACATCATCACGGCGGAATACGATCCGTTATGTGACGAAGGCGAGGCGCTGTACTCCCGGCTGACTGAGAAGGGTGTTGAATGTACTGCTCAGCGCTATCTGGGTGTCATTCATGGATTTTTCCAGCTCGGTGGGATCAGCAAGACAGCGCGAAATGTCATGCGGGAGATCGCCGCGCACGTCAGTTCATCGGATAAGCCGTAATTTTTTTCATACGCATCAGGCTGCTGTTGGCCTGCTCGCATAATTCAAAGAGCACAGGGATCAGATGCGCTGATGCTTTCAGGTAGCCGCTGACCTGTGCAATCCCCTCCGGTGGGATTATCTCGCAGTTCTCCAGTCCTTCACTCAAACACAATAATCCCTGACATAGTCCGCCGGCGGACTCCGATGCCAGCGCGCTGAGATCATAAAGCTGCGCTTCCCCGAAGTGGCTGAGATCCAACCCTTCAATCAGTGAACGAAAAACGGTGACAGAGTTTGCGGTGAAGGCCGTGCTGTTTTCAGTATTAGTCATGAAGATCATTCCATTGTCAGTGAGTCGAGGCCCCCTTTACTGGCGGGGTGATTGCCGCTGCCAGAGAACTGTATGCCTGTTCATGCTGCAAAGAAATAACCTGTTTATATTTACAGTGGTTTGTTGTCGGAACTGGAAGATGTCTCGCAAAATTCGCACAGAGAATCGGGGATATTCACCACCAGAATGATATCCATGAGATAAAAATTGAAATTGGTTAATTAATAACAGTCTTTTCCGGATATTATTCTGGCGATTTTGAATTAACTCAAATTCAATGTGATAATATTAAGTGGTTGTCACGTAATGTCATTATCACGCTGGCATGATTTACTTATTGATGCTATTTTTAGGATGTAATTGTTATTAAATATTTCAATTTTTTGTTCCGTCAAGTTTACAATTGCTCGTATTTTTATCATGTTGTTCTGTATTTAATCACTAAAACATAAAAATTTTCTTATAGTTACATATCACAATATTATTGTTTACTAATTACTCCCTATATACAATTTTCTTATAAGGAACTTTCTGAATTTTCACTTTGTCCCCCGTCATACCTATGTTAATTATTTATACGCGGCGCAAGACCGCACACACATCACATAAATAATAAAGACAGGGTAATAATGAGCAATTTAAAAGCGTCAATCTTAATTGGCGGCGTCGTGCTGTCGGCATTATCTGCCAGCGCCCGGGCCGAAATTACTGTTTTAGATAAAAATCCTCAGAGTAATGCTTTGCTGGCGCCATTAAGCTTGCAGGTCGGCGGCAGCATCCGTCCTGAGTGGATTTTCAATAACGGTCCGGAGCCTGGCTATTATAAAAATGGTCACGATGGTGGCACCCGTTTCCGCTTCCGTGGTGATTATAAACTGACACAAGATACCTCAGTCATCGCCTACTACGAGCTGGGTGTGGACATGGCGAACCTGCTGGGCATGAATGATCACTATCCGGAAGGTGGTCAGCGTGATACTCAGCGTCAGTTATATGCAGGCTTTAAAGATGACCGCTACGGGACATTAACCTACGGCCACCAGTACGGTATTTATTATTCTGTCGTCGGGATTAAAAGCGACGTCTGGGATAACGATGGTCATGCGGGCGGTACCGGTATTGGCATTAACGGCAGTTACGATGGTGCAAATAAGCCTAAAAACAGCATTAAATATACCAACGACTTTGGTCCTGTGACGTTATATGCCAACTACTTATTACCTGAAGATGAAATTCAGGCGGGCGAGGATCAGCACTATCGCCGTAATAATGGTGGCGGTTTAGGCTTCGATTATAAACTCACCAAAGATTTAGTCTGGAGTGCGGCGTATAGCCTGACTGACGCCACGGTGAAAGATAACCAATATAACGAAAAAGATTATCACCAGCAGTTGTCTGGTACCGCATTAACCTGGCAGCCAAACAACTGGTACATCGTCGGCACCGGCAGCTATTACAAAGATTTCGTGCCGAGCACCCGTGAAAATCCTGTTGAACATTATTTTGCTGGCAGCGGTTACGGCGTGGAAGGGTTCGTTGGTTATACCTTTAATATCGACAAACCGTTCCTGAAATCTATCCAGCCATACGTTGCAGCCGATTCCCTGCAACTGAAAGGCGGCGAAGAATATCACGCGAACCACGTCTATCTGGGCGCGGGTACCACCATCGGTTACGGCTTGTCTGTTTACGTGGAACGCACATTAGCGCACACCACCGACGACGAAGCAGACGCCACCTGGGTTACCGTCTTCTACGATTTCTAATTCACACGCCTCGTGGATCATCAGGCCAGCGCAGTTGCGCTGGCTTTTTTACGTCTGTGAATCCGCTTAGTGCGTCAGTGTTTCCGGCACTTCTATAGCCACCACGTCGTCATCGCTAAAGGGCATTTCCAACGTCTGATACAGCACTTCCAGCCGTTCACAAAGAATATATCCCAGCAGGTCTTTCGCCTGCGGATTATCCAGCGACACAATGGCATAAGACAACGCACGACAGTGATCGACGATCTCTTCCAGTTCCAGCGGGGTATTGTCGTAAAGGTTAGGCATTTTGAGTACTCCAGAAAATAGTGAGTTTGCTACCACTGGAGACGCTAACCTCGGGGTGGTAGCTCAAACAGCGTTAGCGTTACCGGTTTTCTGGATCCGGTGCTTCGTGAGAAGCCACTGTCTGAGCCACCATAATTGGGGTGAGTGCAGACCGTACCACATTGGCTCTATTTTCATAGAGTTGTAGGTACCAGAAAATGACAGAACGCTAATTCTGACTGCGGATTTTGCCGCAGCGAAGAGAGTCTAATACGTGGGAATTTGTACAGTAAGAGGAATTTTTAGGCAGTTTGCAGTTTTGCGAGATGTCTTGGAAATCGGAATGATTTCTGCTAAATACGTTGCTTAACTGACAGATTTCCTGGTGCAGACTATATAATCCTGGTATCTTTACTGATAACTTTAGAGGCTAAAATCGGTTTCATAATGAAAGAAAAATCAATTCCCATTGTCGATTTATTTGCAGGGCCAGGTGGGTTGGGTGAGGGGTTTTCTGCATATCAAGATAATCATGCGTTTAAAATAGTTGTTTCAGCAGAAAAAGATGCTGACGCACGGAAGACATTATTATTACGAGCATTTTACAGAATATTAAAACGAGAAAATGCTGAAGGCTTGCAGGACTACTATGATTTTTGTAATGGGATAGCTTCTAAGCCTTATACAAATGACACATTGGATCAATGGACAAAGGCTGATGCAGAAGCTAGGCAAATAACTTTAGGTTCAATTGAGGGAAATACTGAACTTGATGAAATAATTGAGTCAAAGATAGATACGTCTGAACCGTGGGTATTAATTGGAGGTCCCCCATGTCAGGCTTATTCTTTAGTTGGGAGAGCTAGAAATAAAGGGAATAGTGAGTATAAAGCCGAAGATGACAACCGCCATTTCTTATATAAAGAGTATCTTAGGATAATTCAACAGTATTGCCCTTCCATTTTCGTAATGGAAAATGTTAAAGGAATACTCTCTTCAAAAGTAAATGGTAAGCGCGTCTTTGATGAAATACTTACTGACTTAACTGACCCTGATGCTGCATTAAAACGTGTTGGGAAAGGTTTTAAATACAGAATATGCTCCTTAGTTAGTGAGCAGGTTTTTAAGGCTGGAGATGATCCCAAAAGTATCGATCCAAATAAATTCATAATACGTGCAGAAAATTACTCTGTTCCGCAAGCTAGACACAGAGTAATTTTAGTAGGTATAAGAGAAGATATGCCAGGTACACTGGGATCACTTTTAATCAATGACCATGTCACAGTTGAAGATGCTATTAGTGAATTACCTCAATTGAGAAGTAAATTAAGTAAAGGCAAAGATTCTGCTGAACGATGGAAAAAAATTATTAAAGATCAGCTATGCTCACTTGCGAAAATAACGACAGACAAAAGCCTATCTAGTGAACTTAAAAACACAGCTTATGAAATCATAGAAAATGGAATAACTGGGAGTTTGAGATTCCCAAAAGATGATTATTCATCAGGATGTCACTCATGTAATTCAAATTTGATAACAGAGTGGTTTTCTGATAATCGTCTTCGGGTCTGGTTGAATCATGAAACTCGCGGGCACATGGATAGCGATTTAGGAAGGTATGGTTATGCAGCTGTTTTTGCAAAAATAAACAACCGGTCACCCAAAGGACATAAGGAATTTGATATTCAGGGACTTAAACCAGAGCATAAGAACTGGGAAAGTGGCAAGTTCTCTGACAGATTTCGGGTTCAATTAAAAAAGTACCCATCAACCACAATAACAAGCCATATTTCAAAAGATGGGCATTATTTTATTCATTATGACGCCCGGCAATGTAGAAGCCTTACTGTTAGAGAAGCTGCCAGGCTACAAACATTCCCGGACAACTATTTCTTCCAAGGGAATCGGACACAGCAATTTCATCAAGTCGGAAATGCTGTGCCACCTTATTTGGCTTATCAAATCGCAAAGGTATTATTTGACTTTTTTAACAATGTCAAGAAGTGACTTTGACTGCGTTTCGTTTGGTATTTTGTGAGGAATTGATAATGCTAATTGTAAAAGAACAATTTCTTTCTCAGTTAGCAATTTTTCAGTCAGTCCCTTTTGAGCAATGTCTTTCCATTCTTGATTTGTAATCTTAATAACTTCCTTCTGCGCATATATTCCGGCATCAATTCTTTGCTGTTTTTTAGCAACTTTTTCATCTGCAGCACTAACCGAAACAAGAACTAATTCATTTTTGAACTCTTTAGAAATCAAAAGGGAAATATCGCAAGCAGTTTTTTTAATTTCATCCCAACAAGCTTCTTTTTTGGCCCATTCAGAAATATTAGATATTCCTTGAGTAGGAGAAAGCAATATTTTGTTAACATGAGATGATAGTATTTCCAATGTATTTATCATGCCATTAGAAAGACTTTGTTCCTTCCATATTTTCTCATAATTGATATTCATTTCTAATATTTTACAACATTCAGATAATAATGCTAAGGTATATGCAACTATATTTGCTCTATAACCACCATTATACCAACTTTGAGAAGAAACTAATTTTTCAGTACATTGGAAAGTTATTGCTCTTGAGATGGCCCTTTTGTAGTAATATTCATTAAATACATCAGATTTTGATTTCCACTCTTGAGCAATACGTGATGCATATTGAGTAAAGTTTTTTTGAGCTCCTAAATTTACCCATTTTGGATGTTCATCCCATACATTTTCATATTTTGCTAAATCAGTTTTAGTAAACATTTGATTTTTAGGATTTCGAGACTTAAATTCGGTTTGCTCTCTCTTGTTCATATTAGTTAGTTCATTAGCATATTGGCCACGAGCCCTTTCATAAAACCATTTAGTTTCTCTTAGTTCACCTTGTTTTGCCGGAGCCCATAATTTTCTCGAAAATTCTTGCATCCTGATATGGAAAGGATGATTAGAGAAAAAGTCAGCTGCATTTACGCGATTTTGTGTATTTGCATACTCAGATATTTTAGGCACAAACTCTTCGCTTTTACTTTGGTCAACAATCGATAGTTTCATTTGAACGAACACTTTATCGAGAGATGCCTTCTCCTTATGTTGAGTATGAAATAATGACGCCGTTGTTTGTCCACCGTTTACAATCTGAAGGTCACTGATAGTCGTTATTAATAATCCCTGGTTAGTGCTAAGTGTATCTATTTTTTTTGCAGTCGCAGTAATTCCATTATTATAAGAAAAGAACATATCAGGTTCATTTAAAATAGTCGATTTTATTCCCTTATTCACTGAACCTTTTGCTTGTAAAAAACAACGTACATTTTGTTCTAATAAACGTGCATCATATTTTTCATAAATTGAGGACAGTACCTTTCCAGGAATGACTACTAAGTAAGACTCAAGTGCATCACCGCCCATGTGAGCTGGTAAGCACGGGAGGCCGTTTCCAAAAAGACTCATAAGGTCAATTTCTATAGATTCTTTTTGGCCTTGCGAAGAAGCTTGTCTATGAAGACGGCTTATATCCCATATGTGGAATGAATTAATTACTTCGTTCTCAACAATATCTTCTATGTTTTTCACCTGAGAACTTAGAGCTCTTTCTGAGAAAATAAAATAATTAATCTTTCTTATATTTTCTCTACGATCATAAAGTTGTCTGGATAAGCTATATTCAGGGCTTGTTTCGTCTAGGCCGTCATAAAACTTATCCTTAAGGTTTATTTTTGCAAACTGTGTTACTTTCTTAAACATGGAATCAATTTCAGTTCTAGTAAGGCTCGCTAGCTCATTTCTACTATCAAAGTCAGCAATAAATAAATTAAGAATTCCATCTTCAGTAAATCCAAAACCATCGACCCTTAAAGCTAAGGTACCAGCCTTACCACGATAGTGGCATAATTCAAACTCCTCAATAACACCACAGTCTATAAGGTCTTTACTTATATTTTCCATGAAATTATAAAGTTGGAAATCATCTCCATTCATTGAACTAGCCAATAAATCTTGGCGAAAATCATGGAAAAACTCTTCAGTTGTTTGATTCATCATGATCTCCAAGTAATTTTATTCGGTATTTCGAAACGGGATATGTCGGTTAGTAAAATTTCATAACTTGTTCTGACGATGCCAACAGGAAGATTACTTTTCGTCAGTCTAGGAAAGTCATCAATTATTGAGAAAGTCTTTTCATTTTTAATTATAAATTGTGGTTTATTATATTCTTCCAATGGTAAATAACCCGCAAAAGAAAGTTTAGAGTAGAAGGTGTCTATTTCTTCAAGAGACTCAAGATGGGTAGTAATATGTTCAACTAATTGGTTCAAGGATGATCTGTTTTCAACATCCTCGCTTTCGCCAAGAGCATAAATTTTGAGTGATAGTTTTTTAAATTTACTCTCAAGTTGATCCTCGGAAGATATCTTTACAGTGCTTCTTTCATCCCCATTCAAGGATTTTATTTCAATAGCTATGTTATTAAAAATAAAATCATGTTGGACCTTTTCGGGGCCCTTCCAGGCATCTAATATACTTTGATGATCCTCAGCACTTGCTTCACTTAGCAAGGTCATTAGAAATGTCAATTCTGCATACAGCCCCCTTATTTGCGATGGGGTTAAAACATGCATTCTTTTACTTGCTAAAAATAATTTCCATCTTTTTATAGCTTCAAAAACCTTATATATAGTTTTTGATGAATCTGCTGCAGTCATTGAAAAAATAATAGAGTTAATAAGGAGTGTAAAGATGTCTTCATCAGAATCATTTTCAAGAGTTATCACTAAATTTTGTTTTTCATGACTATCTTGTCGAAGATCGATATCTAAACCAGAAATTGTAATTTTGTGTTTTTTGAAAATTAACTCTTGGTTTCCTTTAAGACATATAATGAATAATTCTTTACCATATTCATTTCTACCAATAAATAGATCATGATTGCATTTGACCGCTAGTTTTCTAACATTTAGATTGGACTGAGGAATGGAAATGCCATCCCAATTGAATAAATTATTCATCCCAATCCTCCTCTTCATCGGGGGTGTCATATACACTTCCCATGAAACTTTCTAACCATACTTTGTTGACTTTTATCTCAATGGATTTTGTGAGTAAATTTGTTGGGAAACTTATACCAAATGCCGGTACGATATGTTTTATTTCATTGTTGTCTTTATTTTCATAAAACTCTAATAGATGAACCATTAATAATGGTTTTGAGCGAACATTTCTATAATCCCAGTCAGAAATGTTCTTATTACCACAATTTTTTTCAGCTTGTACCAACTGCTCTGGGGTCAGCCCCAACATTTCATCTGACTTACTCGCAACTCTACTTTTCGCTGTCTGCCAGTAATGTTCTTCTTTAATTAATTTTGCAGATCTACGAGTTTGTACACCTAAACTAAATTTTTCCAAGTTATCATCATTGCCATTTTTTACCGAGATTAGTAAAACATCTGATTTTTTACAAATATCAGAGATTTCTCTAAGATATTTAAGGGCATTAGACTTTTTAAAAGCAAACTTGCTATGAGCTTGAAATTCTTGGAGGAAGTTTTCGATATTTTCTGTATTTACATCTTTAATAAACCATCCTTTCTTGGTATCTACGATCTGATTTACTCCTTTCCCAAAGCCTTGTTTCCAATAGTTAGATATGAGATTAATATTTTTCTCATTAATTGAAGATGAGAATGGTAATATGTCACTCTCAATCAATCTTCCACAATAATTTTGCTGTACGATTAAGTCTTCACCATGCCTCATTTTATTTACTGCTGTTATTAAAAGTTGGTCAGGGTGTTTTTTTACATACAATCCAAATTGCTTAGGACTAAGTCTATCTCTACGCATCTGCTTAACTTGGGATCGTAATTCTTCTGTAGCAGTTGCTATATGGGCATACCACTCTATAGAATCATCGCTTAAATATACACGACACAAATCCTCATAACCTGTTCTGTACCCAAACCACCTCCCCATTTGCATTAACGTGTCATACATTTTAGTATTTCTATACATATAGCTTATGCAGAGCCCTTCAATTGTCAAACCTCGAGAAAGACTAAGACCTCCAACTGCAATAACCGACAACCCCTCATTTTTATATTCTGCATAATCAAGATTATCTTGAGATTTACCATTTATAACAACTGATTTAAGTGTTTTGAAAACACCGTATAAATTATCCTTTATTTCTGACCAATCATATCCGCAGTTATTAAATTCTTCCTTAAATAACATGTGTAAATCGGCCATATGCTTGTTTTTCTCAGATAAGTCATTAGGCATTTTATAATTAGCTAATATTGATTCTTCTAATGACTTAATATATTGACTAATAAGACTTTTAACATTGTTCTGTATGTCAATAAATCTTGATACATTAATCATCATGGAGCAGTGTTTATTCTCTTGTCCTCTTAAATTACGGATTCGTCGTACTAAAATAAAGGAGTTTATAGCTTTATATAAAGATGGTGGCAACTCAGTTATTTGGTCATCTTTTTTGTGAGATAAGCTGATGTATTTCTCCGCATCAAGTATTTTATGCAATATCTTTTCACTAGTAACATCATCTATAAATACCTTCTCTGGCCCAAAATATGTTGTAGGAGAATCTAAGCAATATATAAAATCTTTGGGGAATAACTCATTATACGCTTCAGGATCATACGACTCTGGATTAATGAATATATTTGCAAAGGGTGTGGCTGTATAACCTACGTAGCAAGACTTCTCAAACAAGCTAACTATTTTCCTTATCATAAAATTAGTTTGTGTGGGATCGACATCTTCTTTATTGGTGTTAATTGAGGCATTGTCCGCCTCATCATCGATCATGAGCATTGGGATATCAGCTATTTTGCCATCACCTTTAACATTCATTTCTTTCAACCAAGTAAATAGTGATTTTAAAGTTGAGACATTCTTCTTTATAACCAAAATAATTGGTTTGCTGAAATCATTAAGCTCCCATCCACTATGTCCAGCAGTTGATTTATTAAAGTCTTGATAAATATTAGTTAATGTTGCAGGGTGGGGGTATTTATTATGACCTACACCGATCAGACAGCGATTATTCGGATCGCTTGATTTTCCAACAAATCCTTCATCCACACGCTCTTGGGTCTGTTTTCTTAAATTATTATGAATGCCAGCAATTACTATAATGAATTTATAACCAGCATCAGCTGCACGAGAAACAACGCTTAAATAGTTTGCCGTTTTGCCTGATTGTACATTTCCGATTACCAGACCTCTGCGGTCCCAGGTACCGTCACTTGTTGGATCTTGTAATAAACCGACTATATTCTTGCTTACATCGGAAAGGCTTTGTATTAGATTATTATTCCATCCTTGCCCTCTAAGATATTTTTCATAGGAGTCTGAGTAAATCCAATTTATTTTATTATTTGTATAGACCCATTTTTCATCATGTTTTGCTTCTGGGTCTACCAATGATACACCCACCCCCATACTAGTAACGATGTCAACCATTACCTGGTTTACAACTGGCTCTATAGGGCCTGTATATTGAACTAATGGGGCAATCATTTTCGCAGCATTTTCAATATCTAAATGACTTGGAGTTTCCTTCGCCGAGCCAAATAATTGTATTAATGAGTTAATAATACTGTTTTGAGAACTATTAAAGTTGATGTCACTCATAAAATTCCTTATTGATGTAATCGTCTATTGCTGCTTCTTTTCCATTAAACAGACCAGTAGAAAGTACTAATGATTTATATTGCTCGGCATCTATATTCCCATTTATCACTAATAACTCTTTAAATCTATCCAAACTGCTTGTTAATTCTTTATCATCTATTTTAGGTGTTAGCATTTCTTTTGGTGATAACGAAAAATCTGAATAAATCATTTCTAAAGGAAGCGATGCAGAAATTGCATTGAGAATAAATTTTTGATTAACTTTATTATTAGGGTTTTCTATTAGAGATAATATTAATGGATGTTGAGCATTAATTTCATAGTGTATATTATCTGCTTCGGCGTATCTTTCCCATAGCGGGCAAGAGGACTCATCAAATAGTTTTTTACCACGTCTGCGATGGACATCTGTACTTCTGTTTATTATTTTATTTAGTATTTGTCTCATTCTCTCTCTAACCTGCTTTGGTGGGCTGGCTCGAGATTTTTTTATATCAATAGTCCAATCTTCATCTAAATTATTGTTGAAATCAATTTGGACCCTTGCTAGTTTTGTCGATTCCCCTTTAGCAATCATTCTAAACCAATCTCCCCAAGCCATCAGTCTCCCATTTCGGTATATATATGCACCTTGATTGGATATAAAGTCACTACGGTTTTGATAAAACTCATACTCAGCCGCAGTAAGTTTACTATGATGGGGAAGTATGTAAGGTTGTATTGTAACGATGTTATTTTCAACAATTACCTTTTCCTCCGGCATCATCTGAGTTGCTTTTATTTTTCTGCAGAAAGGATCAAAGGCTGTAATCTGATGACCATTTATTTTTATCTTTATTTTAGTTTTGATAGTGTCATCATTTGTGAGAAATCTATGGAAAACAAGTGATAAGTGTTTTCCTAAAATAGCCAATTTTTCGTTTACTAGTGAATCTCTAGTTTCACCAATAAGAGTTTCAAAAAGTCGATCCAATTTTCTCCAAATAACAACCGTTCCATTTTTTCCTAGAGAATCTTCAAAGCCTAAATCTGAAATATCGTCTTGATCAAGAATACTAATAATCCATTCATCTCGCTCATCAACTATATCTAAGTCCCATTGTGCTGCGCTCACCGCATCATCTTTTTTTGTTAATACAGTGAGTTGTCGGCATTGAGAGAATGACGCGGTCTTTAGCCCTAGACCAAACCTGCCAAGATCGTTTTCTCCCCGCAAGTCGTTGGGATTGCGTGACCCATGTTTCATGGCCCCGATTAATTCTTCGGAAGACATACCGCAACCATTATCAATGATAGCTAATTGCGGCTCTTTTGAATTTAAAAAGCAAAAAATGCTAACTTCGGTAGAATTAGCTGAAATACTATTATCAACTATGTCGGCAATAGCTGTCTCTAGTGAATACCCCAGATCGCGCAGTGATTCAGATAATGCTGAAGCGCTAGGAGGAAGGCATAATTCCATAGCCATAAATTGTATAAACTCATCGATTCATCATTACTAAAAAATGAACTAGTTTATACGTTATGTCAAAGAGTAACTGCAGCATGTACCTCACTATAAAGGCACCTGTTATCAGGTTAATAATTTCAATTGTTATTATTTCTTTTTTGAATCAAATGTCCTCTATTTACAAGTCAGTAACTTTGATTTGGGTCAATCAGACTACATTACTCTATTGAAACTAGAGATTTTTTCGTAATCTTTGTATCACTGATTAATTCTTTATTAATGGAATTTATTACAGTAAGGAATGAATATCCTTTATCAAAATCAAAATTCCTTCTCAAGAAAACATCAAGTGTAAGCGCATTTTAATCGGCTATTATTGAGTTTATCTACCTAAAACCCCCCATCGTATGACAGACGTCCACAACAAAGCCACCCGCAGCAAAAACATGGCCGCGATTAAGAATCGCGGCACTAAACCGGAGAGGATGTTACTGCATCTTCTCCGGAAGCGGGGCTATTCGCCTCTTCTGAACGTCAAAGAACTGCCGGGAACACCAGACCTGGTTTTACCTGAATATGGTGTTGTCATCTTCGTGCATGGTTGTTTCTGGCATGGTCACGAAAACTGTAAGTATTTCCGGCTTCCCGCTACACGTCCGGAATTTTGGCTAAACAAGATCATGCATTCAAAGCAAAGAGACAAAGAATGCATCAGCCAGCTATTAGCTGAAAACTACAGGGTCGCCATATTTTGGGAATGCAGCCTCAGGAGCCTCCCTCTGCATATGATCAATTTCATGCTATCCGGGTTTGATGCCTGGATTCATGATGCATCTTCCGACCGTATCGAGTTTTCCTCCTCGACAGTTTCCTGAAATCCCCCTAAAAAATCCTTCCCATCTCCAGCTGCCCCATCAGTAACGCGTTATCACTGTAATCCACCGGGACGGCGACCACGGCGGGGCCTTGTACGTCCATGGCGGCGCGGAGGGTGCTTTCCAGCGTTTCGGCGGAGGTGACGGCGAAACCTTTGGCGCCGAAGGCGTCGGCGTAGGCTTTGAAATCAATCGGGCCGAACTGGATGCCGGAGGTGCGCTGGTATTTTTTCTCTTCCTGGATTGCCACCATGTTGTAGGCCTCATCGACCCAGATGATGTGCAGCAGGTTGACGCCCAGACGGACGGCGGTTTCCAGTTCCATGCTTGATTGCATAAAGCCGCCATCGCCGGATACGGAAACCACTTTGCGACCGGGATCGACCAGCGCAGCACCGATGGCCCATGGCAGCGCGACGCCCATGGTTTGCTGACCGTTGGAAATCAGCACCTGACGGGCGCGGAAGCTGTAAAGGTAGCGGGCGATCCAGATGTGGAAACTGCCCATATCGACGCACAGGGTGACGTCGCTGTTGACGATGTCCTGCATCGCGCGCACCAGACGCAGCGGGTGGATCGCAAACTGGTTCAGGCTTCGGCCTTTCTGGGCCAGCAGTTCACGTTGCTGGCGGCGATCCTCAAGGATCTCGACAGCAGAGGCGCTCAGATCGATGCGTTGCGGGATCTGTCCGGTCAGCAGATCCAATGTGTCGGCGATGTCGCCCACCAGCTCAACGTCCGGCAGATAGTCGCTGTCGGTTTCGGCGGGCATCACGTCGATATGTACCAGTTCGGCGGTGCCGTTACTCCATTGCGCCGGTTCATACTCGACCGGGCTGTAACCGATGGTGATCACCAGATCTGCATTGCGAAGCAGGCGGTCACCGGCCTGATTGTTGAACAGACCGACGCGTCCGGCGAAGCGGTGGAAGGAAGCCTGATCGATAACCCCCGCCGCCTGATAGGTGCTGGTGACCGGCAGATCGCTTTTGTGCAACAGACGTCGGATCGCTTCGGCGTTACGTGGCTGGCTGGCCATCAGGCCGAGCAGCAGCACCGGATTTTTTGCCTGTTTCAGTAACTGTGCGACCTGCAATATCGCGTCGTGCGGCGCGCTGCCCAGTACCGGCGGTTGCGAGGTGAGTAATTTACCGCTGGCCGGTTCGTTGACGATATCCATCGGCAGGCTGATAAATGCCGCACCCGGACGCCCGAACTCGGCGGCGCGAAAACCGTTCGCCAGCACTTCGGCCAGCGCAGAAGGCGAGGTGACTTCGGCGGAATACTTGGTGACCGGGCGGAACATCGCCACGGTGTCCATGGTCTGGTGCACCTGTTTGACGTGGTCGGCGCGTTTAACGGCACCGCCGAGTGCGACCAGCGGATCGCCTTCCGATGTCGCGGTGGCGACGCCGGTGATCAGGTTCGAGCAGCCGGGGCCGGAGGTGACCAGCGCGACGCCCGCTTTACCCGTCAGGCGGCCAACGGCACCGGCCATAAAGGCGGCGTTGGCTTCGTGGCGTACCGGAATAGTTTTGATGGGGGAATCGACCAGCGAATCAAATACGCGGTCGATTTTTGCGCCGGGAATGCCGAAGACGTGTTTGACACCCTGTGCTTCAAGCTGCGCGACGACCAGATCCGCACCGCATTTCCAGTCGGTTTTACTGTCTGAGTTTTTCATGGTTTTCATCCTTCTTTCTGCGGTCTGTTAACTTTCAACCGACTGAATCGCATCATTTAAATCATCAGGGCATAAGTTGGCGTGCAGGAAATCGCTGTCCTGCGGAAAGTCGATCAATAGCTTTTCGACCGTGCCGAAGGTCAGCACGCCGCGCTCAACCTGATAATCCAGCACATGGCCGCCGCTGCTGCGTTCCTGATTGATAAAATGCTCGTGATAGCCCGCCACGTTAATGCCCTGCATATAGGCCGGTGTCAGAAATCCAATCAGCACGCCCTGGCTGTGTTCGATATGAAACGTCGGCTGGGCTTCGATGGCTTCCAGCATCGGTTTATACGGGCGGTGCTGTTCCGGCACGGTACGGGTCTCGACGCGGCTGAACTCGCCATCAATGCGCAGGGCGCAGAAGGTGTTCTGGCTGGCGACGACGTCGTCGATCACCTTATGGATTTGCTCGCGGGTATGCGGGTGGTCAATCACGTATTCATCAGTCGGGTTAAAGAATGTCATGACGGCGAACGGTGTTTTTTGTTCAGGAAGGGCGCGCCGGGCGCTGCCGTCGCCGCGTAACTGGAAGATGTTGCTGTTGAACGCGATCAGTTCGCCGTCGAGATGGTTGAAGGTACCGAGACCAAAATCGCCGTGTTCCAGCAGGTCTGCCATGGTGGTGTCACCTTCATACACACCGCTCAGCAGGGCGCTCATCAGCGACGACTGATACAAAACGCGGTCAGGATGCTGATGTTTAAACGCTGTTGCGGTGCGGGCAATGTCCGCCACGCAGGAGCAGGATTCGGAATGGTTTTTCATGCAGGGGTCTCCGTCGAATAATTAACTTTGCTAACTAAAAGGTTGACCCCATTCCGCCCTGAGTTCCAATATGAGGAGGTGTTCACTTTGAGACGTTTTTGATATGGAACTTCGTCACCTGCGCTATTTTGTCGCGGTAGCAGAGACGGGACACTTCACCCGTGCTGCCGAACAGCTTGGGATCTCCCAGCCTCCGCTGAGCCAGCAAATCCAGCGGCTCGAACATGAAATCGGTACCCCTTTACTCAAACGCCTGACCCGTGGCGTCGAGCTGACCGAAGCCGGAAAAGTGCTGTACGACGACGCACAAACCATCATCAAACTGACCGATGCCGCCCTTGAGCGCACCCGCGCCGTTGCGCGTGGTATGAACGGTACGCTGCGACTCGGCTTTGCCACGTCGACAGCGTTTAACCCGCAGGTTTTTGCGTTGCTGCATCGCTTTCGGGATAAATATCCTGGCATGGTTCTCGAACCGCTGGAAAAGGATATGGCGGGGCTGATGACGGCTATGAGCGAGGGCGCGCTGGATGCGGCGTTTATCCGTCTGCCATGCGAGCGCAGCAAAGAGTTCAGTTTTAAGGTGCTGGATATCGAGGAAATGATGGTGGCGCTGCCCAAAACCCATCCGCTCAGTCAGGGAAAGGAAGTCCGGCTGTCGGCGCTGCGCCACGATACGCTGATCACCTTCCCGCGAGATTTATCGCCGGGGCTTTATGATGCCGTCACGCATGCGTGTGAAGAGGCTGGATTTTCGCCGCGCTACGGGCAGCAGTGTCCGCAGATTACCTCGGCGCTGAGTATGGTGGCGACAGGATTTGGTTACGCGCTGATACCGGCGTCGCTGAGTAAGATTGATGAAGCCAATGTGAGGTGTCTGCCCCTGGCAGGGCAGACATTAACAACGCAGATCGCGCTCGCCTGGCGCAGAACGGATAACTGCAAGGCGGCGCTGCATCTGGTGGGATTGTTGTCGGTTAAACCACAATAATCACAGACACGCGGCGGTTCTGAGCGCGTCCGGCCTGGGTTTTATTACTGGCGACAGGTTTGCTCTGGCCCAGTCCACGGGTATGGATATTGGCGCGCGGCATTCCGGCATCGGCAAAGGCGGCGGCGACGGTGTCAGCGCGGCGCAGCGACAGATCGTTGTTGTAAGCCGGATCACCGTAGTTATCGGTATGGCCGTCGAGATTGACCTTGTTCAGGCCGACGTGCAGAAGTTCGCCCGCCAGTTTTTCCACTGACTGCTTACTTTCGGCGGAAAGCTTATCCTGATTATTGCCAAACAGAACTTTGGCATCCAGTCCCAGTTCCCAGCCCGCATCGGTTTGCGAGAAACCGTTCTTTTGCAGCACGGCGATTTGTTCCGGTGTTAATCCCGCAGGTTTACTCTGACAGGCGGCCAGCAGCACAATGCACAGCCCTATTGCGGCGAACTGATACCAGGATTTGAACGTATTGCAGGTCTTCATAGTCATTAATTCCTTTTAGTGTTTCATCGCGACAGGAAGCGGCATGCCTGAAGACACATGCCAGCAACTGCCGGATATTCTTTTAGAGCGATACATGGCCTCATCGGCCTTTTCGAGAATTTCTTTCGCACTGTTTGCCTGTGAAGGTGAAAGCGCAATGCCGATGCTGAGTGACACATCCAGCGTTTTGTTGTTGAGCAAAATGACCGGCGTTTTCATGATCTCGACAATCCGCTCGGCGAACGCCACCGCTTCCGCGGTAGAGATCATCGGTTCAAGCAGAATGGCAAATTCATCGCCGCCCAGACGGGCCAGCACATCCCCCTTACGCAGAGTTTTTGCCAGTCTTTCGCCAATCACCATCAGCACCCGGTCGCCGGCGGCGTGCCCGAGTGAATCATTGATTTCCTTAAAATTATCAACATCGATGAACAGCAACGCCAGCGATAGCGGTGCGCGCACCGGATTGAAACACTGATTAAGGGTATCAATGAAAAACGCGCGATTATGCAGACCGGTCAGGCCGTCGTGCAACGCTTTTTTTGTCAGCGAAACGTTCTCGTTCCTCATATGGTTTTCCCAGGCTTCCAGCTCGGTCAGCAGGCTGTTGAAGTCCTGGCTCAGTGTATGCAGCTCGACTATTGGCGCGGAAGGAACGCGCAGACTAAATGACCGGTTAGCACTGACTTCATGGGTGACATGGGTAATGTGGCCGAGAGCATCGACGATGCCTTTTTGCATCCGGCGGGAAAAATACAGCGCGACCAGCGCGGTCAGCACCAGACAACCGAGCAGGCTCAGGATAGTTTCCGCCAGGAAGCCAATCAGACTGCTGCCGTTACCCTCAAGCCAGATGGTGCCGATGACCGAGCCGGAATGCACCACCGGTACGGTCACAGGGTCCGGAAATGCCACATGGCCGACGAACTGACCCAGTTTGTCCCAGTTGCTGTGGATCGGGCGTTGCCACTCGGTGAATGTCGCGCCCGCCGGAGTCAGAATTTTAGCCTGCGTGAAATCGCCACGTCTGGCGATAAATTCCAGCGAGTCATGCGCCGCCGAAGGGTCATTAAAGACCAGTGCCGCTTCCGTGGTGTAACCGATGGCGCGCGCGGTCAGTTGCAGATTGCTTTCCGCGTGAGAGCGCAGGGCGATTAACGCCAGCAACGTCAGCAGGAAACCGGCGAGACCGATCGCCGTTAAAATCACAATCACATGAATTCGGTTCAGTGCAGCGCTCAGCGTCGGACGCTGGCCTGACTGTTCAACCTCAGGAACAGGAATTTTGTTTTTCATGGTCACTCCTTTTCCCTGGCAAGTTGTAATACGGCGGGATTTACCCGCACGCCGCTGCGGGACAGCGTGTCCAGATTCAATTTGAATCCGGTATGAAGTGGCGTCATCACCAGACAAAATGCATTCAGTAATGCACAGGCATCATCCTGTTCACCGATAGTGAGAATTGCATGGCCTTCCAGGCGCTGATGTAAATCTGCCTGCTGTTCCGTTGTCATGTTGCCGGAATAAATAGCGTCGCACTCAGATGTGAGCAGCGGGCTGTCGAACGGAAGCGTCATGACTTTGAGTGGCCGGCCGGTGAATGCGCTGCCATCAGGGGTGAGTTGCGCGGCGTATTTCACGGGCGGGGTGATGCAAAGCGTTAAGACGGAAGTGGGCGTTGCGCCTGGCCAGCGCGAATAGCTCAGGATGCCATTGACGGTCTGCGCGACAGCCGCATCCGCCTGCGGATCGCTGTCTTGTGCAACACCCGATGTCAGCGGAGCGACCATCAGCATCAGCAGCAGGACAATGCCATACGCAGCCTTAATAAAACGGCGTAGTGATATCCCTGCTGGCGGGCAAAAAGGTGATCGGGCTTTTCCCATTGAGTCGCTCTGTGTTTCTTCCGGTTGAAATGATTTCCGCAGCGTAAGAATAACTTTATCGGCAATAGTTCCGAAAGCGTAAGTGGAAAAATTTTCCTTCTGTAACTGCGGTCGTGTTGTGGCGTATTTTTTACACAAGTCAGAAAACAGAGGAAATTCAGAAGGAATATTAACGTATTCCGTTTTATCGAGGGAGATTTTAGTGGTCAATTTATGAACGATTTAGTTCAGGGAGTCAGACTATAAATAATACATGTTGCTGGTATTTCAATCGTTATTTAAATAATAGTCACGGGCATAACAAAATATCACAAAAAATAGATGTTACCGTAATCACTATTTGATGAATTTAAATTAGAGAAAATGTTAATGGTTTGGAATTTAAAGGAATATCAGTCCGCGTTTTAAAGATATTCGTGACCATGATCTCAAAGCTACGCGGTTATCCAGATTTTTATGCTGCTGATAGGTATCATGCCCGCATTAATGGTATGTTTTATCCGTCAGGGTGGTTTTTTTGATGACGGGTGCAGTAAAAAAACATCAACCATTCCTGGGGAAACGGAATTATTTTTATAATTAGGTGCTGAGGAATCATGGATAATACAACAATCGGGACGCTGTCTAAAAAATCGGTAAGTTCCTGGCGTAAAACTGACACTATGTGGATGTTAGGTTTATATGGAACAGCAATTGGTGCAGGTGTTCTCTTTCTTCCTATTAATGCCGGTATTGGCGGTCTCATTCCTTTAATCATTATGGCGATCCTCGCCTTCCCAATGACATTCTTCGCTCACCGCGGATTAACCCGGTTTGTATTATCAGGAAAGAATGCCGGTGAAGATATTACGGAAGTCGTGGAAGAGCATTTCGGTATTTCAGCCGGTAAATTGATTACTCTGCTTTATTTCTTCGCTATTTATCCTATTCTGCTGGTTTACAGCGTGGCGATCACCAATACGGTTGAGAGTTTTATTACTCACCAGATGCATATGAATGCGCCACCGCGTGCGTTGCTGTCTCTGATCCTCATTTTGGGCTTAATGACGCTGGTGCATTTCGGTCAGGATATGATCGTGAAAGCGATGAGTATTCTGGTCTTCCCGTTTGTTGCGGTGCTGATGGCGCTGGCGCTGTACCTTATTCCTAACTGGAATACGTCAGTGTTTGAAAACGTCTCCATGTCCGGCAATGGCGTGGGTCACGGTATGCTGATGACACTATGGCTGGTCATTCCGGTGATGGTGTTCTCCTTCAACCACTCGCCGATTATCTCCTCTTTCGCAGTTGCAAAACGCAAAGAGTATGGCGAAGACGCTGAGAAAAAATGTTCACGTATTCTGGCATTTAGCCACATCATGATGGTTATCACCGTGATGTTCTTCGTCTTCAGCTGCGTACTGAGCCTGTCTCCGGCAGACCTGATGGAAGCTAAATCGCAGAACGTGTCTATTCTGTCTTATTTAGCCAACCACTTCTCTAACCCGGTCATTGAATATATCGCGCCATTTATTGCCTTTATTGCGATTACTAAATCTTTCCTCGGCCATTATCTGGGTGCGCGTGAAGGTTTCAACGGCATGGTAATTAAGTCATTGCGTGGTAAAGGGAAAACTATTGCCCTGCCAACGCTGAACCGTTATACCGGCATCTTCATGTTATTAACTACCTGGTTAGTGGCAACCCTGAATCCAAGTATTCTGGGTATGATCGAAACGCTGGGTGGTCCGATTATTGCGATGCTGTTATTCCTGATGCCGATGTATGCGATTCGTAAAGTTCCTGCGATGAGAAAATACAGCGGCCATATCAGCAATGTGTTCGTAGTGATTATGGGTCTGATTGCCATGTCAGCCATCGTATTTAGCCTGATTGGTTAATGAATAAAATATTTAAAGCTAAGTGAAATAAAGTGGGCGGGAATTTTCCTGCTCACTTTCCTCCCGTATTTTTTGCCCGTCATCTTATTCACATGGAGTGCCCACCGTGATCAGCGTCTTCGATATTTTCAAAATTGGTATTGGTCCTTCCAGTTCGCATACTGTTGGCCCGATGAAAGCCGGGAAAATATTCACTGATGAACTTATCTCTTCTGGCCATATTACTCATACCACCCGCGTGGTCGTCGATGTCTATGGTTCTTTATCGTTAACCGGTAAAGGCCACCACACCGATCTGGCGATCATCATGGGGCTGGCTGGCAATATGCCGGACGATGTGGATATTGATGCGATCCCGGCGTTTATCCGCCAGGTGGAAACTTCCGGGCGACTGATGCTCGGCAAGGGCGCGAAGGAAGTGGATTTCCCGGCCGGTTCCGGGATGAATTTCCATTTTAATAATCTGCCTTTACACGAAAATGGCATGACAATCAGTGCGTTCAACGGTGATGAGCTGCTGTATACGCAAACCTATTATTCAATTGGCGGCGGCTTTATTGTCGAAGCCAGCAAATTTGGCCTGCAGGATGAAAACCCTGTGGAGCGACCTTACCCGTTCCGTTCGGCCAGTGATTTGCAAAAGCATTGCACCGACACCGGCCTGTCACTGTCGGCGCTGATGCTGCAAAACGAGCTGGCCAGCCATACACGTGCAGAAATCAGCGAACACTTTGCGGCTATCTGGAATGTGATGAGCGAAGGCATTACGCGCGGTATTCATACCGAAGGGCTGTTGCCAGGCCCGATGAAAATCAACCGTCGCGCCGCGGCGCTGCGTCGTATTCTGGTGACGCAGGATAAAAACAACGTTGATCCGATGGGCGTGGTGGACTGGATCAATATGTACGCGATGGCTGTGAACGAAGAAAACGCGGCAGGCGGAAGGGTTGTGACCGCACCGACCAACGGTGCGTGTGGCATCATTCCGGCGGTGCTGACGTATTACGATCAGTTCATCCGTCCGATCAGCCCGGATTCTTACAGTCGTTTCTTCCTCGCATCCGGCGCGGTGGGCATTCTGTTCAAAATGAACGCCTCGATTTCCGGTGCAGAAGTCGGCTGTCAGGGCGAAGTCGGCGTGGCCTGTTCCATGGCGGCAGCCGGTCTGACTGAGCTGCTGGGCGGCAGCACGGCGCAGGTGTTTATGGCGGCAGAAATCGCCATGGAACATCACCTCGGGCTGACGTGTGATCCGCTCGCCGGACAGGTTCAGGTGCCGTGCATCGAACGAAATGCTATTTCGGCGGTTAAAGCGGTCAATGCTTCACGTATGGCACTGCGCCGTACCAGCGAGCCGCGCGTGTGTCTCGATAAAGTCATCGAAACCATGTACGAAACCGGCAAAGACATGAACTCAAAATACCGTGAAACCTCGACCGGGGGCTTAGCGATTAAAGTGTTAGCGTGTAATTGATTTCTTTCTACATCATTTCCTAAAAAGGCGGGAAACCGCCTTTCTCGTCTCCTTCCTGATTTTTGTCCTGTGCTATGTTTTCAGATACCTGCATTACGCAGAGGTATGTTTTTTTCTGCCTCACAACACCTGGAAAACAGTTAAAAGGAAAGATCCGGCATGTCTAAATTCTTTATGAATGACCGTAAGTCTCTGATTAACGATGTTATCGAAGGGGTGATCCTGACCTCTCCCTACAAAAATCTGGCAAAACTGGACGTCGATCCGGCTATCCGCGTGGTCGTTCGCCGCGACTGGGATAAGAAAAAAGTCGCCCTGATTTCCGGCGGTGGCTCCGGTCACGAACCGGCACACGTCGGTTTTGTCGGTAAGGGTATGCTCACCGCGGCGGTATGCGGCGAAGTGTTTGCGTCACCGAGCGTGGACGCCGTGCTGAATGCGATTGTGGCGGTCACCGGTAAAGCGGGCTGCCTGCTGATTGTGAAAAACTACACCGGCGACCGTCTGAACTTTGGTCTGGCGGCCGAGAAAGCTAAAGGCATGGGCTACGACGTCGAGCTGGTGATGGTATCCGACGACATTTCTCTGCCGGACAACAAGCAGCCTCGCGGCATCGCGGGGACGGCGCTGGTGCATAAAATTGCCGGTTATGCCGCAGAGCAGGGGAAATCTCTCAAAGACGTCACCAAAATTGCGCAGCAGGCCATTGATGCCACGGCGAGTATTGGAGTGGCTGCCGCAGGTTGCAGTCTGCCGGGCGGCGGCGAAGATGAAGAAGAACAGCGTATCGAATCGGGCCACGTTGAGCTGGGATTGGGTATTCACGGCGAGCCGGGCGTCTCGACGATGAAAACTCAGAACAGTAAAAAAGTGGTGGATACGCTGGTTGAAAAGCTCCAGCAGCATGTGAAAAAAAGCGACAAGCTGGCGGTATTGATCAATAACCTCGGCGGTGTTTCTCCGCTTGAAATGAGTCAGATTACTAAAGAAGTGGTGCATTCAGCGCTGGGCAGTTCGGTGCGTTATCTCATCGGACCCGCCTCACTCGTCAGTGCGCTGGATATGAAAGGTTTTTCGCTTTCCGTGATCGCGTTGAAAGGCGGAATTGAAGAGGCGTTGCTGGCAGAGGTGGAGGCCGCGGGCTGGCATCCGCTGGTTAAGCTGGAAAAACTGGCGACCAAGAAAGGTAAAGCCATCAGCGATAAAAAATCTGTTAAGGCATCATCGAATGCTGAAGTCGGCAAGATCGTCGAAACCATCACACAGACACTTTCCGGTCTGGAAGATGAACTGAATAAGCTCGATGCCAAAGTGGGTGACGGCGATACCGGTTCGACATTTGCCACCGGCGCGCGCGATATCCAGAAGCAGAACAAAGGCAAAAAATTGCCGCTGAATAATGTTGCCGATCTTCTTGGCGTAGTCGGCGATCGTCTGGCAACAGTGATGGGCGGATCGAGCGGCGTGCTGATGTCGATCTTCTTCACGGCTGCGGGTAAGAAAGTCGCTGAGGGCGAGAAATTACCAAAAGCGCTGCTGTTCGGTCTTGAGCGCATGAAGCATTATGGCGGTGCTGACCTCGGCGATCGCACGATGATCGACGCACTTCAGCCCGCGCTGGAAGCCCTTGGCAAGAAAGATGCGCTGAAAGGTGCAGCGAAAGCCGCCGCCAAAGGTGCCAAAGACACGGCCAGCATGAAGAAAGCTAACGCCGGGCGCTCATCCTATCTGAGCAGCGACAGCCTGAAAGGCGTCAAAGATCCGGGTGCCGTCGCAGTCGAAAAAGTGTTTGAAGCACTGGCGAAGAAATAAGAGTTTTTCTTTTAAAATAAAGGCCTGCGGCAAATTGGCAGGCCTTTAAGAGAATGTCATTACCCGTCCTTTAACTACGTTACGTTATGAAAATTCGTTTTTGTTTATCAGCGAGTAGGTCTTTGTATCCTTTATTCTCTGGGTTTTACCGGAATACGTTTGCTCTGAAATAAGCAGTCGTCCAACGCGCACACTTTCTCTGGAACATTGGTCGTAAAAAGGATCGTAAGTTCCACGGCCACATTTCCCCTTCAGGCCACGGTTCGACCATTTATTCATTTTCATTTTCCATTCGAGAGAATAATGCGCCAGAGGACAGACAATTTTTCCCCACGGGTCGCAAATTAACGTATTTTCCATAATTTTTCCGCTGCCGCGCGGGGGTTCAGTTCCTACTAATACCAGGCTGTGATCGACAGGGTGCTTGAGAAAAATAGTGAGTATTTTTATTGGCGTTTTGACGAGTTTTTCAAGTTCACGAATATGTTCAGTGAGATACCAGAACGCGATCATGGCATTTTCACCACAGTTACCGGCATTGCGTATCCCGTTGCGGTGATCCTGTTCGTACTTCCGATAAACCTGTTGTGGTGCCAGTTTGAGCTTTCTGTTAGCGGCCAGATTCAGAGAACGATCCCTGTCTCCGCCCAGAGAATGCATCCGGTACTTGTCGGGATTGGTCATCATCAACCCATCGATCATTCTTTTATCAGGATAGAATTTATTGGCTGATTTCATGGGGATTCTTGAGCGTGTATAAAGCATCGCTTCCCTGAGTTTTGGCAACAATAATTTTTGAAATTGTTTACTGTCCATGGCCATGATGATCCTTCAATGTGAAAGTAATTAACGGATCATTTGAGCACTCTTTAATCCGCAGATACAGGAAATGACATATTCAGAAATCTCAATTACGGAGGAAATTAAATAGCCCGGTTGGGATCCCGATAGCTAAAAAGAAGAAGTTGATCTAAAACAAATTTAGGCGATTTGCTCACCCGCAGTGGTTTCTGTCCCCGTATAATTTGCGGCCAATTATTTGCCGCCGAACGAAGAAACTACATTATGCCAGTCAGCCTGATCCAACCCGATCGCACCTTATTTTCTTACCCACGTTACTGGGCGGAATGCTATGGCACCGCGCCGTTTTTCCCAATGAGCCGGGCGGAAATGGATGAACTGGGCTGGGACAGTTGCGATGTGATCGTGGTGACTGGAGATGCGTACGTCGATCATCCGAGTTTTGGCATGGCGATCATTGGCAGGATGCTGGAAGCACAGGGGTTTCGCGTCGGGATCATTGCTCAGCCGGACTGGACCAACAAAGAAGATTTCATGCGGCTTGGCAAACCGAATCTGTTTTATGGCGTGACTGCCGGCAATATGGATTCGATGATCAACCGTTATACCGCCGACCGGAAGCTGCGCCATGACGATGCCTATACGCCGGGCAACGTGGGCGGTAAACGTCCGGATCGCGCGACGCTGGTTTACACTCAGCGCTGCAAAGAAGCTTTCAGCGATGTGCCGGTGTTGCTCGGCGGCATTGAAGCCAGTCTGCGGCGTATCGCGCATTACGATTACTGGTCCGATACCGTGCGGCGCTCTGTGCTGGTGGATTCCAAAGCTGACATGCTGATTTATGGCAACGGCGAAAGGCCACTGGTGGAAGTGGCGCACCGTCTGGCGGCGGGCGAATCCATTACGGATATTCATGACGTACGCAATACGGCGGTGATGCGTAAAACGGCGCTGATCGGCTGGAGCGGTGTGGACTCCACGCGCCTCGATAAGCCGGGGCGCATTGAGCCGATCATGAATCCGTACGGCGAAGACTTACCCTGTTCAGAAGGTGAACTGCCTGCGCCAGATGCCCCGCAGCCGGTGACGGTGCGTGCGCCTAAGCCGAAACCGTGGGAGAAAACCTACGTTCTGCTGCCGTCATTTGAAAAAGTGAAGGGCGACAAGGTGCTGTATGCCCATACCTCGCGCATTTTGCATCATGAAACCAACCCGGGTTGTGCCCGTGCGCTAATGCAAAAACACGGTGACCGCTATGTGTGGATCAATCCACCGGCAATTCCCCTTTCTACTGAGGAGATGGATGAAGTCTTTGGATTGCCTTTCCAGCGCGTGCCACATCCCTCTTACGGTAAAGCGACTATTCCGGCGTATGACATGATCCGTTTCTCGATCAATATCATGCGTGGCTGTTACGGCGGTTGCGCATTTTGTTCGATCACCGAGCATGAAGGGCGGATCATTCAGAGCCGCTCGGAAGAGTCGATCGTGCGTGAAATCGAAGAGATCCGCGACAGCGTACCGGGATTCACCGGTGTAATTTCCGATCTTGGTGGTCCGACGGCCAACATGTATATGCTGCGCTGTCAGTCGCCAAAAGCGGAGCAAAGCTGCCGCCGTGCTTCCTGCGTTTACCCTGAAATCTGCACACACATGGACACCAACCATGAGCCGACGATCAACCTTTATCGCCGTACGCGCAGCCTGAAAGGTATCAAGAAAATCCTGATCGCTTCGGGAGTACGTTATGATCTGGCGGTAGAGGATCCGCGTTATATTAAAGAGCTGGCAGAGCATCACGTGGGCGGTTATCTGAAGATCGCGCCGGAGCATACCGAAACCGGGCCACTGTCAAAAATGATGAAACCGGGCATGGGCAGCTATTACCGGTTCAAGGAACTGTTCGACAGCTACTCGAAACAGGCCGGGAAAGAGCAGTATCTGATCCCGTATTTTATCTCTGCGCATCCGGGCACGCGCACTGAAGATATGATCAATCTGGCGCTGTGGCTGAAGAAAAACCGCTTCCGTCTGGAT
Organism: Rahnella sp. ATs2; assembly: GCF_051851855.1. Lineage (NCBI taxonomy): Bacteria > Pseudomonadati > Pseudomonadota > Gammaproteobacteria > Enterobacterales > Yersiniaceae > Rahnella > Rahnella sp. ATs2. The sequence goes on from NZ_JBLYPL010000001.1 coordinate 302,218, forward strand.
CAGGTGCAGAACTTCTATCCGTCACCGCTCGCCAGTGCGACCACCATGTATTACAGCGGCAAGAATCCGCTCAGCAAAGTGGATTATAAAAGTGAAGATGTGGTGGTGCCGAAAGGGGATCGTCAGCGGCGGTTGCATAAAGCGTTGCTGCGCTATCATGATCCGGTGAACTGGCCAGTGATCCGCGAGGCACTGACCGCAATGGGGATGCGCCGCCTGATTGGGATCCGGCCTGATTGTCTGGTACCCCCGGATGGATTTGATCCGAAGTTTGCACCGTCACGTTCGGGGAAAGCGAAACCGGCGGCTACGCGATTTACTGCCTCAAAAGCGCAAAATCCGGGTGCCGTAAAAGGAAAACCCGCCGGTCAGCGGGTTAATCGAGGTAAAAGACCGGTTTAAGATCGCTACTGATCGGGCTGTTATCGGCATTGGCAGGCATTACGTCTGCCATATGCTTCCACCATTTCTGGCAAATATCCGTTTTTGCCACGGCATTCCATCTTTCTTCAGATTCAATTTCCACATAGCCAAACAGCAGATTACGTTTTTCATCAAGAAAAATGCTGTAGTGATGTGCGCCGTGGGCTTTCAGGGTTTCCGCCAGTTCCGGCCAGATAGGCGAATGACGACGCTGATATTCATCGTGTGCATCTGGATTAACCTGCATAACGAAGGATTTACGGATCATGTTTGCTCCAGGTTGGATTTACTCCCTCCCCTGCGAAGGGGAGGGCTGGGGTGGGGTATTAATGGCAGCGTTGAATCTGAAGTTGCCTGCTAAACCCCCTCCCAACCTCCCCCTTCGCAGGGGGAGGAGTAAGGAAATTACACCTTTTTCTTCCCCTTCACAGAGGCAGAAGCTAAAAATTACATCGCTTTCAGATAAAGCTCGCGAACTTCTTCACGTGTTGGCGTACGCGGATTACATGGCGCACAAGGGTCAGCCAGTGCTTTATCCAGCCAGCCTTCAATATCGGATTCCTTAATCCCCAGTTCTTTGAAACCGGACGGGATCCCCACGCGGGCGGATAATTTACGGATCGCGTCAATAGCCGCCATGCTGGCTTGGGTTTCGCTGATCCCTTGCGTGTGCACACCCATTGCTCGGGCGATATCGGCAAAACGGTGCGGGGCAGAGGAACGGTTAAACTCTTCAATGACTGGCAGTAAAATCGCATTACACACACCGTGCGGCAGATTATGCGTCGCCCCTGGCTGATGCGCCATCGCATGGACCAGTCCAAGCCCGGCGCTGTTAAATGCCATGCCAGCCAGATATTGTCCCTGCGCCATTTTCTCGCGAGCTTCAATATCGTCGCCGTGATCGACGGCTTTCGGCAGCCATTGCGTGATGGTAGAAATAGCGGCGAGCGCCGTCGGATCAGTCAGCGGATGCGCGCCAACAGATACATAGGCTTCAATCGCGTGCGTCAGCGCGTCCATACCGGTTGCCGCGGTAATGCCGGCCGGGATCTTGAGCATAATCGACGGATCGTCAACGGCGATATCGGGGATCAGATTTGCATCAATGATCACTTCTTTCACCTGACGCTGACTGTCGATGATCACCGCATTACTGGTGAGTTCAGCGGCAGTACCCGCGGTAGTGTTGATCGCGACCAGGAATACACCCGGTTTAGTGACTTTGCCGACACCGGAATACATCGTGGCCGGCCCCGGATTAGCAGTCAGAATCTTGATGCCTTTAGCGGTATCAATCGGGCTGCCGCCGCCGAAAGCGATCAGATAATCGCACTGGTTTTCCTGATACAGACGGAAACCTTCGTCAACATGAGCCGAGGTTGGATTGGGCACCACGCCGCCGTAAATGGCGTAAGGCATTCCTGCCTGTTTAAGTGCGGAGAATAAACTGTCGAGCAGACCCAGTTCGATTAACTGGCCGTCGGTGACGATAAGCGCTTTGCCGTGTTGTTTGGTCGCCAGCATCGCAACCATATCTTCGATTGCGCCCTGACCGTGAAGGCTAATTTTAGGAAGTGCCAACATGAAACTCATAAAAATTCCCTCTATAGAGTAAGTAAAATAGATGTTCTGTTGTGCGCTGCTCCGTGGTCTTTGCCATTTCCTGCTACGGGAAACATCCCCTGTTCCCCGTGCAGGATTTATGTGGTCTGGAGCATTAAATGCCGGATCAGGCTTTCAGTGCGGCCTCGAAAGGCGTGACGTCAAAACGTTTGCCGAGGGCAATCAGTTCTTCAGTCTGGATGGTTTGTTTCATGCCACCCATAGAAATCACTTTCACCAGAATTTCCGCCGATTTTTCAGCGGTGTCGATCAGGCCGAATGCGTCATCCAGCGTCGGGCCGCAGCCGAAGATGCCGTGGAATGCCCACAGCACCAGGCTGTGATGTTGCATCCGGTCGGACGTGGCTGCGCCGATGCCGTCGGTACCCGGTACCATCCACGGCACGATACCCACGCCGTCGGGGAAGACCACAAGACATTCAGTGCTGCATTCCCACAATTTGCGGGTGATTTTGGCGCTGTCGAGTTCCAGTACGTAGGTCAATGCAATCAGGTTAGTGGCATGGCAGTGCATGATCACACGATCCTGACCGTTAGTGACACGTTTACGCACGGCGTGAGATTGCAGATGCGATGCCAGTTCTGACGTCGGCAGACCACCTGCGGTCAGGCCCCAGAGGATTTTATAGCTGGCGCCTTTATCATCGAGCTGAATAACGGTCAGCGCTTCTGAAGGTGCGAGTTGCACGTTACGGAAGAATTTACCGGAACCGGTCACGATGAAGTATTCGTTGGCCAAATCCGGCGCGTGCTGTGTCAGTTCAACCGTGCGTGGCTGGGCGTAAAAATCGTTCTTATAAGGTGCAACATCTTCTGGCAGCAGTCGCATACTGACGTTGCCGCCGTTGCGCTCATCCCAGCCTTTCAACCACATATCGGTGGTCGCTTTAACCATGCCCTGCACAAACCACGAGGTAAATAATGTTTTCATCAGTTCTTTCCTGCAAATAAGGTGAATGCTTTTCTTCGGTGCTGTCAGCAATACTTTGGGTTTATCAAACCTTAGCGTTTAGCCAACACGCTGGTTTCGTAATGGCGAACGGTATCCAGCCACTGGCCGCCGACCGGTACGTCGTGGCGCTGGCAATACATATCCCACACGGCCTGCCATGGCAGGGATTTCTGTTCTTCCAGCAGTGCCAGACGCGCGGTGTAATCGCCTTCAACTTCCAGTTTTTTCAGTAAATCTGTCGGTTCCAGCAGCGCTTTAAGCAGGGCTTTTTTCATGTTACGGGTGCCGATAACCCAGGCAGCGATGCGGTTGATCGAGGCATCAAAGAAATCCAGCCCGATATGAACGCGGTTAAACAGGTTGTGGCGGACAATTTCGCTGGCGATGGCCTGCGTTTCGTCGTCAAGCAACACCACATGGTCGCTGTCCCAGCGAACCGGACGGCTGACGTGCAGCAGCAGGCGTGGCACATACAGCATGGTGGCGGAAATTTTGTCGGAGATCACTTCAGTCGGATGGAAGTGACCGGCATCAAGGCACAGCGCGGTACCACGGCTTGCGGCGTAACCGAGATAGAATTCGTTTGAGCCCACGGTGTAGCTTTCTGAGCCGATACCGAACAGTTTGCTTTCGACGGCGTCAATGTGTTCGCTCAGAGCAAACTTCTCAGAAATCACTTCATCCAGTGCAGTCATCAGACGCTCACGTGGTGCCAGACGATCCACCGTGAGGTCTTTCATACCGTCCGGTACCCAGATATTCATCACGGAAGGCGTGCCCAGTGCGCGACCAAATGAGGCCGAGACGCGGCGGCTGGCCTGGCAGTGTTCAATCCAGAACTGACGGACTTCCGGGTTCGCGCTGGAGAGCGTAAAGCCGTCGGCGCTCATCGGGTGTGAGAAGCAGGAAGGATTGAAATCCAGCCCAAGTTTGTTTTTCTTCGCCCAGTCCACCCAGTTAGCAAAATGCTTTGGCTCGATTTCATTACGCGCAACGGGCTGATCGGATTCCAGGTAAATCGCATGCAGGTTAAGCCGGTTAGGGCCAGGAATCATCGAAATAGCCAGCTCTAAATCAGCCCGAAGCTGCTGAGCATTCCGCGCTTTACCGGGATAATTACCGGTCGCCTGGATACCACCGGTCAGATTGCCTTCCGGGTTTTCGAAGCCAGCGACATCATCCCCCTGCCAGCAATGGATAGAAACGGGCAGGGTATCGAGTTGTTTGATTGCAGCTTCGGCATCAATACCCAGCTGTGCAAAGCGTTCTTTGGCAAGTGTCCATGCTTGATCGATAGATGAAGTCATACTGCGAGTTCCTCATTGACGTGACAGAGCGCCTGGAAACGGCGCCAGTGAATAGCGAAATCCGCGTGTATACGTGGAATGTAATGGTGTTGCTCAAAATTCGTGGCGACGATGCGACGAAATTCAGCGTTATCTTTGACGGCGTTCAGCGCCATAAGCTGGCAACCGATATTGCCCAGGGTTGACGCTTCAACCGGACCTGCGCTGACGCTGACCTGGCAGATATCAGCACAAAGCTGGTTCAGAAACTGGTTCTGGCTGCCACCGCCGACGATGTGAATATCTTCCAGCGGCGAGCCTTGTAAATCAGCAAGTTGCAATGCGATTTTGCGGTACAACATAGCAAGGCTGTCGAAAATACAGCGCGCCAGCTCTGCAGGTGACTCCGGCACCGGATCACCGGCCTGACGGCAGGCATCGCGAATGGCATCCACCATAGAGGGCGGATTAATAAAACAATCTTCGTTCGGGTTAATCAGATAAGTGAACGGTGTGACGTGTTTAGCCAGTGTGATTAAGGACGGCAAATCCTGAATGTTCAGTTCGCGGCAAACACGCTGGAACAACCATAAGCCCATGATATTTTTCAACACCCGATAGCTGCCGTTGATGCCGCCTTCGTTGGTGATGTTGTCGTGGAGTGCCTGCGCATGGTTAAACGCTTTCGGGCTTTCGATGCCCATCAGCGACCAGGTACCGGAGCTGAGATAGGCGCTGCGTGAACTGGTCAGCGGGGCGGCAACCACCGCACTGGCGGTGTCGTGTGTTGCCACGCTGAACACCGGCACACTGCGCCCGCGAGGGCTTTTCCACAGCCCAGGAGAGTTGCCCGGCTGTGTCGGTTTTTGCAACCAGTGGCGTGGCACACCCGCCAGTTTCAGCAAATCTTCATCCCAGTCGCCGGTGGCGAGATTGAGCATCTGTGTGGTGCTGGCGTTGGTGTATTCCCAGTTCATTTTGCCGGTGAGGCGGTAAAGAAAATAATCCGGGATCATCAGCATGTGTGCAGTTTTACTGACGATTTCAGGCTGTTGTTCGCTCAGCGCACGCAACTGGTAAAGCGTGTTAAATGGCATGAACTGAATACCGGTTTTTTGGTACAAATTCTCGCGGCCAAACTGCTGCTCCATTCGCGCCATCACGCCTTCGGTACGGTTGTCACGATAAGCCACTGGCAAACCGACCCGCTGGCCCTGTTCATCAAGCAGCACGTAATCCACACCCCAGGTATCAATGCCGATACCGTCAAGCTGAACGCCGGATGCGTCGAGGCGATTCAGCCCCTCAAGAATGTGTTTTTCCAGCGCATCCAGATCCCAGGTATCGTGGCCATCAACGCGGATCAGGTTATTAGGAAAACGGTGGATCTCTTTCAGTGTCAGCGTCGCTGCCGGCTGCGGATCCTGACGGGTAAACGTCGCCAGCATCACCCGGCCGCTGGAAGCGCCGAGGTCAATAGCGGCAAGATGGTGAGTTCTCATAGCGGCCATTCCTTATTGAATATATGGCCAGTGTAGGGGAGGCGTTGTGGGGGCACCTTCCGGTGATTGCCACGGGTTTTGGCGGGATGGCAGCATTAAAAAGGTAGATGGGAGGCAGATCACATAACGGTTCAAAGCTGACTGAAACTGTGATTTACCGCGTCTGCGTCATGCGGGGCAGACGATTGTGATCGTTGCCGCAGATCTGCATCACGGCAGGGGGAATCTTTAAAATATGACCATTTATGACGTTTTTAACGCTGCGGTTTGAAGGTAAGAAAGCGGGGCACAAGGTAGGGTTGTTTCCCGAAACACAATGATTTTGAACCGGAGGCGATAAATGACGTTACTGAGAGGTGATGATTATTTTGCGGCACCTGAATTGACCGTGACGGTTGAGCGGCGGCTTCCGCAAGACGTATTCCCGGAGCACTACCATGATTTCCACGAGATTATGCTGGTGGAAAGCGGATCGGGTGTGCACATTTTTAATGACAATCCCTACACTCTGACCGCCGGTACGGTCTGTTTTGTCCGTGCCAGCGATCACCATCTTTTTGAAAATGTTGATAATCTTCGTCTGACCAATGTGTTGTTCCGTTCACCGAAAGCGTTCCGTTTTATTCAGGACGTCGGTCATTTTTTGCCGCAGGAACATCATTATCAGTCGCAGATCCACTGGCAGCTCAGCCCGTGCGTGCTGCAACAGGTACTGAGCTGTATTACTCAGCTTGAAGCATTACCCGACAGCGTTGAAATGGAACACATCGCCACGCGCGAAAGTCTGTTTTTACAACTGCTGATTTTGCTTTATCAGGATTGTTTCCAGCCACAATTGCGAGATACCTCGGAAAACCGGGTCAATCAGCTTTTGCAATGGCTCCAGTCACATTACAGTGAGGATGTTAACTGGACTGAAGCCGCGGAACGTTTTTCGCTGGCACTGCGAACCCTGCACCGGCAGATGAAGCATTACACGGGCATGACACCGCAGCGTTATCTCAACCGGCTGCGTTTACTCGAAGCGCGCCGTCGTTTACATCATAGCGATCAAAGTATTACCGATATCGCTTATGCCTGCGGGTTCAGTGACAGTAACCACTTCTCGACACAATTCCGTCGGGAGTTTTCGGTGTCGCCAAAACTCATGCGTGATCAGATGCGTTAAACGGCACCTCTCGCAGTTTCGGGAATGTTTATCTGAACTGCCTCGTTTATATTGTCGTCAAACGGGTTTGAGATTGTCGCTATGTCGCTAAGACTTTTTAAAAATGACTTCTTTCTGACGGGAATAAATTCGGTTGTGGTGGCGGAACGTCATCCGCAGGCGGATTTCCCCAGTCACGATCATGATTTTGACGAGCTGGTGATTGTTTGGCGCGGCAACGGCCTGCATATCTGGAACGATATCCCTTATCCCATCACTTGCGGTGACCTGTTTTATATTAGTTCGCGGGATCGACACAGTTACGAATCGGTCAACGAGCTGGCGCTGGATAACGTGCTCTTTTGCCGTGAGCGCTTCGGCCTGGCGGCAGACTGGTCGCAATTATTGCCCGATGAGAATGTCAGTCAGGAGCAACGCTACTGGCGGCTGAGTACGCTTGGAATGTCAGTTTTACGCGATAAAGTGGAAGAATTGGCAAAAGAATGTATGAAGTCGGAGCCGCTTTCCGTGCAACTGAGTGAAGCGTTACTGATGCAACTGGCGCTGTTATTACTGCGTTTTCGCCAGCGTCCAGACAGCGGGGCATTACCCGATGCACATCAGCTGGATTTATTGCTGATGGCGCTGCGAGCAAACATCGCTGAATCCTTCCATCTGGAGACGTTCTGCCAGCAGCATGCGCTGAATCCTCGTGCTTTACGATCGTTGTTCAAGCAGCATACCGGTATGAATGTGAGTCATTATTTGCGTCAGCTGAGGCTTTGCCGGGCAATGAGTCTGTTGCGCTATGGCAGCATGACGATCAGTGATGTGGCGGCAGAATGCGGTTTCGATGACAGTAATTATTTCTCGGTGGTCTTCAGTCGCGCCTGTGGAGTATCACCCCGTGATTACCGGCAGCGTTTTATCGGGCAGGGTGGGAAGATATCTTTGTCACTGATGACGGCAGAATAATTTCTGCCGTCTTTTAATGAGTGGTCTTTTGAAGTGTGTAGTGGATTTACAATGCCATTCCCAGACCGACGATATTCGCAGCCAGAATAATCACCAGCGCGCCGATACACAAAACGCGCACCGGTTTTTTCCCGACGCCAAGCCATTCTTTCAGCACCAGACCCACGATGCCGCCGCACAGTACGTAGAAGCTCATGTGCAACATCCAGCTCATATAATCATATTCTGCCGGAATGCTGGCATGACCCCAGGCGTAGAAGAAGAACTGCAGATACCACATCACGCCGCCGATAATGGAAAAAATGGCATTGGTGAGCAGCAGGGATTTCGCCACAGACATATCGGCCCGGAACGAAATGGTTTTGCGGGTTGCCAGGCGGACGAAGCAGAAGCCCAGGTTCACGATGGCGCCGCCTCCCATGATCACGACGTAACTTGGCAGCGCGACATACAGCGGGTCAATGCCCAATGCGCGTGCGGCCTCATGCATCGGGACTGCGGCACTCATGGCGAAAGACATACCGGCGGAGAAAATCCCGCACATCACCGCCAGAATCAGCCCTTTTCGCAGATTGAACTCTTCGGCTTTAATGCCCAGTGCTTTTTCTTTCAGGAAACCTGCATAGCTGACAATAGCTACGCCGATGACCGCAACAAATACACCGAGCAGCGTAAGCTGGCCGCCTGTTGTGCCGAACAGCATGCCGATTTTGCCCTGAAGAATGGGGGTCATCAGCGTACCGATAATCAAGGTGATGCCGATGGCGATGCCGATCCCCATAGACATGCCAAGATAGCGCATGGTCAGGCCGTAGTTGATATTGCCGATGCCCCACATCGCGCCAAAAAGGAAAATGGGCAGCAGGGTTGCGAAGGTGAATGATCCGTAATAGGCCCAAAAATCAGGCAGCAGGACGTAGCTGACTGCCCACGGCAGGATGATCCAGGAAAAGAAGCCGCCCAGCGACCACATGGTTTCCCATGACCAATGTTTTACTTGTTTGAATGGCGCATAGAAGCAAGCTGCGCTGGCCGCTCCTATCAGATGCCAGATAATCCCTAAAGCTATCGAACTGTTCATACACCGGACCTTTTTATGTAGAGAAACGTACTGGTGAAGAGATAAGTAATAATTGCCGCGCCTTACTGTTCCGTCAGAAGTCAGGGCTGCGGCTGGACGGTAGTGTAAGAAGTGTCCGGCAGAGCGACCTTCCGGTCAGTGCCACAGGAAAATGAGTGCTGGCACTCGCCGGAAGGTCAGGGTGAGTCAGTTCACAGATTAAGAAATGGAGAAAATAATGGTGTTAAAACAACAGAGTAGCGTGTTTTTTTGACGCATGGAATGAGAAGAATGAGCGCAACCGGCAGGTCGTTCAGTACATTGGAAAGATGGTCTTTAGGATTATCTTTATCGGGGTTATTAAAGCAGGATTGAACGATGAAAATGGATTATTTAAGCAGATTGATGAAATCGAAAAGTAACATTGTTCAGTAACATTCGACATGATAAATAAACTGTTTAGCTTTTAGCCAGAATCGTTAATCTGGCTAAAAGCTGAATGATTATGCAAAAGAAATGAATGTCCGGCCTTTAATAAAGACTATCTGTCCACTTAAAATATGTCACAGGAAAATAAAAACAATAAACACGCTGTTATCATTGTTACTTTCAAACACTATCAGGCCATTCTTTCTTCAATGGATGCCTCAACGGTTTCCTCTTCCCACGCATAAAATATTTTATTGCGGCCGCTATTTTTTGCGTTATAGAGAGAGGTATCTGCTTTACCTAAAGCCTGAATAAAGTCGCCTTCCTCCAGCGCAGCCAGCCCGGCACTTACTGTGACGTGGGTCGATACCTGCGCATTAAACAAATGCGGGATATTCAACCCGAGGACTTTATTCTGGATACGTTCGGCCATGCGAACTGCATGTTCCTGTTTTACATTGGACATCAGCACCAGAAATTCTTCTCCACCGTAGCGCACAACTACGTCGCGCGAGCGCACGGCATCACGGATGGCAGCAGACACGCGCACCAGCGCCTGGTCGCCCATCGTATGGCCATAGTTGTCGTTGTAGGCTTTGAAGTGATCGATATCCAGCAGCATGACGTAGTGGCCGGAGGCCTGATTAAACAGGGTTTCCAGTTTGTTTTGCAGTCCGCGCCGGTTGTACAGGCCAGTGAGCGGATCCAGCATACTCAGGTCGCTGAATTTCTCCCGCTCGCTGTAAAGGTTGGATAGCATTCTGCGTGTAAATTCATCGCTGCGTTTTAACATCAGATGATGCAACCACAGGCCTATCAGCGGCAGGGAAACGGTAAATAAGATACGCCCGATATGTTGAAAATCGTCGAGAAAGATGACGCAAATAGTCGAAGGTACTGCGTGGAGGCAAAAAGCCAGAAAATTATCTGATAAAGCGATAGCACTGATAAAGAATATACTGAGCAAACTGACCAGCAGATAATTTTTATCTGTCTGACTAATTTCAGCAAAACGAAATGCAATTTGCCATCCCCATAACAGCCCGACGATGACAGAACACATATTCAGATGCGCAGAATAATTTTTCTTACTGAAAAATGAAAATATTAATCCTGCTCCGCAGAGACCAAAAATCAGTACCAGCGGAAAAGGCATTGAGGATGCGCCTTCTGGCGGAGAAACCATAGAAAATAGCGCAGTGGCACTATTTAAAAAAAAGAATAGCAACATCGCCAGCCGATGTTTGCTTTTCAGCAGCTCATCATAGGAATGAGATATCATCAAATTTACTCTATTTAGCGTGTGGTGGTCTGAATAGATAAAGTGTTTTATCGCCTTATACCGCGGGTGTATTCCGTGTAAACAGGCTAATAGTTCAAATGGGTAATTATTAGAATTCAATAAATGTCGTTATTAGTGTCACTATTTTATAGGGCTGCATGGCTAATTTGTTTTACGGCTTCAAAATTAGCACTTTTGTCGACAGGTGTCACCCTAACGGAGGGTACCGCTGCAAATAGGTGGTAAATGAGAAAAAATCCTATATGATATTGGTTCTCATTATCAACGTTTGGAGCAGGGTTATGATACCGGCGATTGTCATAGCATGTGGGATCTGGGCGGTTGTCTGGATACTGGGTAAACGTCTCACCAGTGGCTGGGGTGTGTTGCTGCCCTGTGCGCTGATGCCTTTGCTGGCGCTGACGCATATGACGCTCGACCAGCTACGGATGCTGGTGGTAGTCGCAATGCTGGCGACGCTGGTCATGTTGTTTCATCGCACGTTACGTCACTATATGCTGTTGCCGTCATTTATGGCGCTGGCAGGTGGACTGGCTGCGGTCACGCTGAATTTTAGTCTATAGTGATAAGTGATTGTTACAAAAAAAGGAATCAAAAGAGATGAAAAACAGGAAGCACAGTAAAGCCGCAGGGATTTTTTATTTTCTGAAAGCGAGAGAGTTGATACAGGAAGGAAAAGCCGGAGAACAGAATCATGTGGTGCGAAGAGAGGGACTTGAACCCTCACGTCCGTAAGAACACTAACACCTGAAGCTAGCGCGTCTACCAATTCCGCCACCTTCGCACAGATGATTTCTGCTTACTGCTGATTTGATTTATATCACCGGAGTGGTGCGAAGGGAGGGACTCGAACCCTCACATCCGAAGGACACTAACACCTGAAGCTAGCGCGTCTACCAATTCCGCCACCATCGCGTACCGTGCCGTGCAATATAAATCTTGTGGTTGTTTTGGTGCGAAGGGAGGGACTCGAACCCTCACATCCAAAGGACACTAACACCTGAAGCTAGCGCGTCTACCAATTCCGCCACCATCGCTTCCAATTGATTACTGTGTTGATGCATTCATCGGAATGTCATCAGCAAGTAACACAACCACGGGGGCGAATTCTAGAGATTTTCCCACAGGCGTCAATAGTTATTTCCCCCATTTCGGACGTTTGATGTAAAAAACAGCATATTCACCGTGAATGGTTCAGTGTGCCAGAGAGTCCTCAGGTTAATCGATGGTTTAATCAACGATTTTTCCCGGAATGGCTTTCTGATTGTCCGGTTGAACGGGGCTGGAAAACAGCGTGATCAGCCAGTCAAGCAGCACACGGATCCTTGGCGCAAGAAAACGGCCGGGCGGGTACATGATGTATAACGGCATCGGCGGTGGAAGATGCTGATGTAATACTTCCACCAGTTCGCCCTTTTCCAGTTCCTGCGCCATCGCCAGTTCTGAAGCCTGTATCAGTCCGAAACCGGCTTTTGCGGCGGCGACATAAGCGTCAGCACCACTGACGGTCAGTTTGCTGAGTAATTGTCGCTTTTCAACCTTTCCGTCAGTCATGAAATCCAGATGCGAATCAGCCCGCTGATGGGCAAAAAAGTAGCCGACAGCCTGATGTCCGGCGAGATCTTCCGGCGTTTCTGGTGTACCGAATTTCGCTAAATACGCAGGTGAGGCGCAGGTGATTTGTTTCAAATCCGCCAGATGGCGCGACTGCAAATTGTCATCTTCTGAAGGCCAGGCGCGCACCACACAATCCACACCCTGATCGAGCAGATTGATGGCGTTATCATTGGCGCTGACGCTCAGGGTAATTTGCGGATAGCGCTGGTAAAACGCCGGTAACGCGGGGATTACCATCACGCGTGCCAGAGAATGCGGCATATCGATGCGGACAATGCCTGCGGGCTGATTTTTGTGATGTGCAAACAGGGCGTCGGATTCTTCCAGCGCCGAGATCAGTTGCAAACAGCGCTGGTAGTAAATTTTGCCTTCGTCGGTGATTTTCACCTGCCGCGTGGTGCGTAAAAACAGGCGAACCCCGAGCTTCTGTTCCAGCCGTTTAAGGGGCGTGCTGACTGTCGCCCGTGGCAGATTCAGGTCTTCCGCTGCACGGCTAAAACTTTCCAGTTCGGCAATACGGATAAAAATTTTCATCGCCAGAATTTGGTCCATCACTTTCCCGCTGATTGTTTGCGATTTATGAACAGTGTTGCACGTTTTCGCTGATTTATCTTTCCTGACATAACAACCACACTTCACTTCGTTACTTCCCTCTTAGAGTCAAAAAGGAAAATCCGATGAAACAACGTCAGTTGGGTAAAAACGGTCCGATGGTATCTGCACTGGGACTGGGTTGCATGGGCATGAGCGATTTCTATACCACGGGTCTGGATGATAAAGAATCGATGGCAACCCTGGAGCGTGCGCTCGAAATGGGCGTCACGATGTTTGATACCGCCGATGTTTACGGGCCGTATACCAATGAAGAACTGCTCGGGCGCTTTCTGAAAGGGCGTCGCAATCAGGTCTTTTTAGCTACCAAATTCGGTATTGTACGCGACCCGGCTAACCCGCAGGCGCGCGGGACCAACGGTCACCCTGATTATGTCCGCAAGTCGGTAGAGGGTAGCCTGAAGCGTCTGGGCACCGAGGTTATCGACCTTTATTATCAACACCGTCCGGATCCCACCGTGCCGGTTGAAGACACCATGGGCGCGCTGTCCGATCTGGTGCGTGAAGGGAAGATCCGTTATATCGGGCTGAGCGAAGTGCCGGTGAGTATTCTGGAAAGGGCGCATAAAGTTCATCCGGTCACCGCGTTGCAGACAGAATATTCACTCTGGTCGCGGGATGTGGAAGCCGATATTTTACCGGCGTGTGAACGCCTTGGGATCGGTTTTGTGCCTTACAGCCCGCTGGGTCGTGGGTTCCTGACCGGACAAATCCGTTCAGTGGATGATCTGGATGCAGATGATTACCGTCGTGAAAGTCCGCGTTTTCAGGGCGAAAACTTCGCGAAGAATCTGCAACTGGCGGAAAAAATCGGGGAACTGGCGCAGGAAAAAGGCGTGAAACCGTCGCAGCTGGCGCTGGCATGGGTACTTTCACGTGGCGACAACATGGTGCCGATCCCTGGCACCAAGCGTCGTCATTATCTTGAGGAAAACATCGCCGCGCTTGATGTCTCCCTGAGTGAAGCCGAAATCGCGGCGATCGAAGCAGTGTTTCCTTTCCGCGTGGCAGCGGGTGACCGCTACAACGCAGAAATGATGCGTATCCTCAGCGTCTGACTGATTAACGTTTTTTCTTTTTCAAATCGCGCGGCGGACGGCCACGGACGGCTTTATAAACCTTAAAGCGGCCGTTCTGTGCCAGCACTTCATGGCTGCCAAAAGCATCATCGAGCAGGGCGGCATACGGCAGGAAGGCGTTAGCCACAATGCGCAGTTCACCGCCAATGTTCAGATGGCCCACTGCGCCACGGATCAGCTGCTCAGCCGCTGTCAGGCTGGTTTGCAGACCTTCATGGAATGGTGGGTTGGAGATGATCATGTCAAAACGACCGGCAATGTCGGAATAGACGTTGCTGGCGATCACTTCGCCCGGCAGGTCGTTCGCCGCCAGTGTGGCGCGGCTGGCTTCTATAGCGGCAGCGCTCACATCACTGAGCGTGACTTTCATCTTCGGCGAGTACATGGCCAGTACCGAAGCCAGCACGCCGGAACCGCAAGCCACATCCAGCACTTTGCCTTTCACCGGTTCTTCAAACGTGTTGATCAGCAGCAGGCTTCCGCTGTCCAGGCCTTCACGGCTGAATACGCCCGGCAGGGTTTTAATGGTCACTTCTTCGACCATGTACTGATCCCACCAGCCGTCGGCATCAAATTCAGGCTGTTTTTCCAGGCGACCATGATACAAACCGCAACGACGCGCGCTGTCGATTTTGCTCAGTTCACACAAACCTTCCAGCGTGGTTTCAGCGCTGCGTACGCCACTGCGGTTTTCACCGATGACAAACACGTCAATGCCGACCGGCAACTGTGAAAGTAAGTTGAACAGCTGGAATTTCGCTTCCAGTTTGCTTTTCGGCCAGTAATACACCAGCACATCGCAAGGCGCGATAAGCTCAGCGTCAGCCAGTAAACCGAACTGAACGTTTTCGCCCAGACTTTTGCTGAGCATCTGCCAGTGATGATACATATTGGTGTGAACGCGGACTTCTTCGGCGTCAATTTCAGCTGGCAGATTGTCTTGTAAGTCGCCGGCGAACAATACGCGGCGGCCTTCGAATTCTTCGCTATGGCGCAGTATGACTTCGCTGGCCGGAGTTAATGCAGACATCAGGGTGAGGCTCCTCAGGAATGAACGCGGGATTATATACTCTTCGCCTCTGATTGAGTAATCGAGCTTTATTGGCGCATATTCGCTGTGTTTGCTAGCATAGCCGGGCTTTTCGCACTTCAACCGGCAGGAAACAGGCATGGCATCCAGACGAGACACACTGTTACAGCAACTGGGGATCACCCAGTGGACGCTGCGCCGGCCCGCGGTTTTACAGGGCGAAGTGGCGGTCAGCCTGCCTGCGGACACTAAACTGCTGATTGTGGCAGATGTTCCTCCTGCGGAAGATGACCCGCTGGTCACCGATGTTTTACGCAGTCTGGCACTGGGTGCTCATCAGGTTTATCGCCTGACGCCGGAACAGGTCGCCATGTTGCCTGAAGATACCCGCTGCAATGTCTGGCGACTGGGGTTAAGCGAACCGCTAACTCTCGCCGGTCCGCAGTTATCCAGTCCGGCTCTGGCCGAACTCTATCAAGACGCCGGCGCAAAACGCGCGCTCTGGCAGCAGATCTGTGAAAATGAACAACATTTCTATCCTGACCATCGCTGATCTTCCCCGCGCATTTGAAATTGAGCAGGCCAGCCATGCCTTTCCGTGGACGGAAAAAACGCTGGCCAGCAATCAGGGCGAGCGCTATCTGAATCTCAAGATCATGCAGGGCGAAGTGATGGCCGGTTTTGCTATCACCCAAATCGTTCTCGACGAAGCGACGCTTTTCAATATTGCCATCGATCCGGCTTTTCAGCGTCAGGGCTTAGGCCGCACATTGCTGGAAGAAGTGATACAACAGCTTGAGCAGAAAGATGTTTTCACCTTATGGCTCGAAGTCCGCGCCTCTAACGCTAAAGCTATCGCGCTCTATGAAAGCCTCGGTTTTAACGAACTCTCCGTTCGCCGCAATTACTATCCCGCCGCACAAGGCCGCGAAGATGCCCTTATGATGGCGCTCCCGCTGGGGTAAAAACAGCTAATTTGTTGTAATCTACGCATCATTACATCTAATAAGTTGTATTGATGTGCTATGACAACTAATCTGTTGTTAAGCCATGCGAACGGACACCCTCATGAAAACCCTCAAGCAACTCCCGGAACTTCTGAAACAAAGAAGAATACAACTGGATCTGAATCAGAAGGATATGCTGATGCGAATCGGTATGTCTCAGCAACAGTACCAGCGTATTGAAGCGGGGGCCGATCCGCGACTTTCGACTCTTCTACGCATTCTGGAGGGCATGGATCTTGAAATGATGCTTGTGCCGCGTCAGCGGGTGCAGGAAATTGAGGCATTACTGGAGGGTACGTCGAGACTGACGGTGAATGAAAGCCAACCAGACAGCTGGAATGACCTTCTGCATGATCTGGACGATTAGCCATGACAAAACAAACAGAGTCTGTCGAGGCACTGGCTTTATATTTACATGATCAGCGGATTGGCGTACTGGCTCATTATTCCGGCAGCCGAAATATCCTGACTTTCGACCCTGCTTATGCGGCTTTATCTTGGGAGGATAAGCCGGTTTTTACATTGTCACAAAAGTCACACTCTGATTACTTGCATCGCCCGCTGGTTTCTTCTCTCCGTTTACCCCCTGTACTTTCTAATTTGTTACCGGAAGGGGCTTTGCGGGCATGGATGACGCAGTCACTAAAAATCCATCACGATTCAGAATTCCCTTTACTGGCATATGCGGGAAAAAATCTTCCGGGTGCATTGCGGGTCAGACCCGTCCTCAGAGATGAAATGCCAGCCTGGGCTAAAGTGTCTCGTGGCGACCGGCTTGAGCCTGTTCAGATAGATGTTCGTCAGCAGGCCGATAAGTTTTCGCTGGCTGGCGTTCAGCTGAAGTTTTCTGTACAGCAGGAACAAGGACGCTCCAACGTCAGCGCTGAAATCGGCGAAGATAGCTGGATAATCAAAACGCCTTCGGTAGTGCATCCTTCGCTCGCGGAGAATGAATTCACTGCCATGACACTTGCGGCAAGTGCGGGGGTTGAAATCCCTGAGATTAAGCTGGTCCATCTTTCTGAAATCGATAACTTGCCCGACATTCGCCTTCCTGATGAGCCTTTTGCTTTTAGCATTAAGCGTTTTGACCGCAGTCCTGCCGGGCGTATACACACGGAAGATTTTGCTCAAATTTTTGAGGTGTATGCCCATCGGAAATACGGGCGCCATAACTATGAACAAATCGCAGCGGTGCTTGATCGTGTTGGTTCTGCCGGGTTGGCTGATGTGCAGCAAATGGCACGCCGGTTACTGGTCAATATCCTGCTGGGAAATGGCGATGCGCATTTGAAAAACTGGTCGGTTATCTATCCTGACGGAATAAATGCCCGACTCTCTCCGGCTTATGACATCGTGAGCACGCGAATTTATATGCAGGATGAACAAGGAGTGGCACTGAATATGGCCCGGGAAAAACGCTGGGCTGTGATCGATTTCGCGACTTTTGAAAAATGGACAGACCGAATCGGAGTGTCATGGCCTGCGATAAAAGTGCATCTGAATGATGTGCTGAGTATTGCTCGCAAAGAATGGCATGACAGGCTTGATTCGCTCCCTATGGCCGATGCGCATAAAGTGATTTTGCGACGCCATTGGGCTTCATTGCCTTCTGACTTCAAACTCTGAGTTTTTCTCGCACACACCATACAAAAAAACCATTGATTGCCCATCCCGGCTAAATCAGTGAAAATAGCCGGCTATAACTTTTATTACCGCTTTGCCTGACGTCATCTTCTGACGTGATGTTAAATCCTATGCAGGGCGGACCAACCGCAGAAACGTGAAAAACATGTCTCCAAGTGAATACGCCCTTGAAGTGGCCAAGCGTCGCACATTTGCCATCATCTCTCACCCCGATGCCGGTAAAACTACGATTACTGAAAAAGTTCTGTTATTCGGACAGGCCATTCAGACCGCCGGTACAGTAAAAGGCCGCGGCTCCAGCCATCACGCCAAATCCGACTGGATGGAAATGGAAAAACAACGTGGTATCTCCATCACCACATCCGTGATGCAGTTCCCGTACAAACAGTGTCTGGTTAACCTGCTCGACACCCCGGGGCACGAAGATTTCTCCGAAGATACCTACCGTACCCTGACCGCGGTTGACTGCTGTCTGATGGTGATCGACGCTGCGAAAGGTGTCGAAGACAGGACCCGTAAGCTGATGGAAGTCACCCGTCTGCGTGATACGCCGATCCTGACTTTCATGAACAAACTCGACCGTGACATCCGTGACCCGATGGAAGTGATGGACGAAGTGGAGCGCGAGCTGAAAATTGCCTGTTCTCCGATTACCTGGCCGATCGGCTGCGGTAAATTGTTCAAAGGGGTTTACCACCTCTATAAAGATGAAGTGTATCTGTACCAGACCGGTAAAGGTCACACCATTCAGGAAGTTCGCGTCGTTAAAGGCCTGGATAACCCTGAGCTGGATGCTGCTGTCGGCGAAGATCTGGCTGTGCAACTGCGTGAAGAGCTGGAACTGGTTCAGGGTGCATCCCATGAATTCGATCACGAAGCTTTCCTGCAGGGCGAACTGACGCCGGTATTCTTCGGTACTGCACTCGGTAACTTTGGTGTTGATCACATGCTCGACGGTCTGGTGGACTGGGCGCCTGCGCCGATGCCACGTAAAACTGACCTGCGTGAAGTGAAAGCCGATGACGAGAAATTCACCGGTTTTGTGTTTAAAATTCAGGCCAATATGGATCCGAAACACCGTGACCGCGTGGCATTCATGCGTGTGGTGTCCGGTAAGTATGAAAAAGGCATGAAACTGCGTCAGGTGCGTACGGGTAAAGACGTGGTGATTTCTGACGCGCTGACCTTTATGGCCGGCGACCGTTCACACGTTGAAGAAGCCTATCCGGGCGATATCATCGGCCTGCACAACCACGGCACGATTCAGATTGGCGACACCTTTACCCAGGGTGAGAACATGAAGTTCACCGGCATTCCTAACTTTGCCCCTGAACTGTTCCGTCGTATCCGCCTGCGTGACCCGCTGAAGCAGAAACAGTTGCTGAAAGGACTGGTACAGCTTTCAGAAGAAGGCGCGGTACAGGTGTTCCGTCCGATCTCTAACAACGATTTAATCGTTGGTGCGGTCGGTGTGCTGCAGTTTGAAGTGGTCGTGGCGCGTCTGAAAAGCGAATACAACGTCGAGGCGATTTACGAATCCGTGAACGTCTCCACCGCGCGTTGGGTGGAATGCAGCGACGTGAAGAAGTTCGAAGAATTCAAACGCAAGAACGAAACCAACCTGGCACTGGATGGTGGCGATAATTTGGCCTATATCGCCCCAACGATGGTGAACCTGAATCTGGCTTCAGAGCGTTATCCTGAAGTGAAATTCCGTAAAACCCGCGAACATTAATCTGTTCCTGTTTGTGGAAAGGCGACATTTATGTCGCCTTTTTTATTACTTCTGAATTTAACATTAATTAAATATATATTAATTTACTTGCTTAATTGCGCTCTATTATTACATTCCTGAATGTTTAAATGCAGAAAATATGTCTGGCTTATTAAATAATCTTAATTGTAATTATTAGTGCGATCTATTAGTTTTTGATTAGTTTGTTTCCGAATAGATATGTCATTATACGTATGCCACAAATTACTTCATATTTATTTGATATGTATCGCAATAAACACATGCTTTGCATTTATGTATTAATAAATAAATTCTCAATTCACCATAGTTTCAAATACGTTTTCTCGTAAAACATATATGTATTCTATGAATATCCCGCCGTGGCAATGATATATATATAAGGAATGTAAGTTATGAAAATGAATAAAATCACACAGATGTTGTGTGTTGCCGGTCTGACGGTGGCCTCTGCCAGCGCCTTTGCTCTTGAAGCGTGGAATGGACAGGAAGGCGGCGACACCTATGAAGTTATCTTCGACGGCGGCGTTTACTCTAACGCCTGGTGGGTTGGTGCCACCAATTGCCCGGGCACGGCTGAACAAGATCAGGGTGCCAACCCGTGGCGTAAAGTACGCGACGCATCCGCGACTGAAATGAGCCAGTATGGCAACCCGACAGTTTGTGAGATCGCCGGTGACGGTACCCAGAATAATTATGTCAATTATGACAGCAGCCGTGATTATTTAGCCGGTGATATTGTCCTGGCAAATGGCATGACGTACAAAACGTCTAAAGCAACGCCTGCACACAGTTTCGCACCAGCAGAAAATAACCCGTGGGTAGCTTATGCGCCGACGCCGGTCTGGAGCAGCAGCACAACCTATAATCAGGGTGATAAAGTTCAGAAAGACGGCGTGATGTATGAAGCTCTGTTCTACACCGTTAATAATGATCCGTCTCTGGCAGCCAATCAAAACCCTGAGGGAAATAACGGCCATCCGTGGAAACCGTTAGGTGCAGTACAATCTTATTCTCAGGATCAAATTGATAACGCGCCAACGCTGAATATCAATACATTATATCCTGCTAATTCATTGGTGAAATATAACGGCAAGAATTATCAGTCTGCTGTCATCGTTCAGAAAGTGAAACCAGACGATGTGACCCCATGGGCTGTTTATATGGACTGGAGTGGCACCAAAGAGCGAGTGGGTACGCCGAAGAATCCATGGCCTGCCCAGTTCTATGCGCCATATGTCGATTTCACCTTAAACATGCAGCCTGACCTGGTAGGTCTGGCGAAAAACCAGAACGTTAACCACTTCACCATGGCCTTCATGGTCGCTAAAGATGCTAACACCTGTGTACCGACGTGGGGCACTGCTTACAGCGTCACCAACTACGCACAATACAGCAAAATCAAAGCATTGCGCGAAGCGGGCGGCGATATCATGGTATCGATCGGCGGCGCGAACAATGCACCACTGGCCGCTGCCTGTAATAACGTGAATGATCTGGCACAGCATTATTACGATATCGTTGAGAACCTTAATCTTCAGGTGCTTGATTTCGATATCGAAGGCAACTGGCTGGCGGATAAAGAGTCTGTTCAGCGTCGTAATGCTGCCGTCAAATTGGTGCAGGATCGTTGGGCTGCCGAAGGCCGTCACATCGGTATCTGGTATACCTTGCCGGTTCTGCCAACCGGTCTGACCCATGAAGGGATGGAAGTGTTGCAGGATGCCAAAGATCAGGGCGTGGTGCTTACTGGTGTGAACGTGATGGCGATGGACTACGGCAACATTCAATGCCAGTCAGCCAACACTGAAGGCCAGAATATCCATGGCAAATGTGCGACGTCGGCTATCGACAATCTGTTTGCTCAGGTGAAAGGTTTATACCCTGAGAAGAGCGCGGCGCAGGTCTACGCCATGCTGGGGACGACCCCGATGATCGGCTATAACGACGTGCAGGGTGAAGTGTTCTATCTTTCTGATGCCCGTCTCGTTTACCAGCAGGCGAAAGATTATGGCCTGGGTATGATTGGTGCATGGTCTATGGCTCGCGATCAGCCGGGTGTTTCTGGGCAAGTTTCCGCAGAACACAGTGGTATGACACCGGAACAGGCTCCGCTCTATGCTTACAGCCAAATCTTTGCGCCAATCACCAGCGGTTCAGCCGCACCGGTAGCAACTAATACGCCACCGGTTGCGAATGCGGGTATGGCTCAGCAGGTTAGCGGCACCGGCGTGATTACACTGGATGGTTCCGCCAGTACCGATAAAGATGGCGACAGCCTGACTTATCAGTGGAAACAAGTTTCCGGCCCGGCAGTGACGCTGCAAAACAGCAAGTCAGCTAAAGCGACATTCAGCGTGGCGCAACCGGTGACCAATGCGGTGTACACCTTCTCTCTGACAGTGAGTGACAGCGAAGGCAGCACCACGGCGCAAACCAGCGTGAATGTGATTGATGCCTCTAAACCTGTCGCACCGTCCGTTACCCTTGAATCCACGTATACCGTGACTTCAGGTGAATCGCTGACACTGACAGCAAAAGTGACCGATCCGGATACGCAGGCTGCTGATTTGCATTATCAGTGGACTAATCCGGCTGGATTGCCAGTCGCACCGGCTCAGGGTGCAGCATCCAATACTGAAGTGATCAATGCACCACAAGTGACCGTTGATACACGCTTCACTGTTGACGTGACCGTGACCGATAACACCGGTTTAACGGATACCGCGACCACCACGGTTCTGGTAAAAGCTAAAGCGGCGGCGGCAGGTTACGACTATGTTTACCCGGAAAGCAGCGAGAAATACGTGGCGGGTACTAAGGTATTAGGCAGTGATGGCAGCATCTATCAGTGCAAACCTTTCCCATACTCTGGCTGGTGTGGTCAGGCAGCCTGGGCTTATGCACCAGCTACCGGTACTAACTGGCAGGATGCATGGGACAAGCAGTAATCTAAAACCAAAGTCTGATTTTTAAAGCAAATTTTTAACCCAATAATGCCAAATGGCTCCTTTTACAGGAGCCATTTTTTTATCTGAAGCGTGTCCGCCTCCAGATATTTCCTATCACTATGCCGATATTTTGTGCAAATTTAGGGGGAAACCTTCGGACTTGTCTGCATTAGGGTCCCTATTCGACGATCTTCCTACACATTTGATCATTCTTGACTATATTAAATGTGTGTTCAGGAAATGGTGGCTTAAAGCACTGCATTAAAGTCACTCAACAGAGAGTTATATCGCGAGGCAATTAAAAGCCAGAATAAAACGATGTACTCTGCTACAAGGACAGTAAAAACAGCAGCAATACAATTTGTTAGAAGGCGTCACCAAGAATGTGACGTACAGAGCCGAAATCAAGGCTTATAAACCGAAAGGAAGAAATCGATGAAAAACTCTAAATTTGCCTATTCCATGATGGCCGTAGTACTGGGTACCGCACTGATGAGCGGCAGCGCTCTGGCTGCGACGACTACAGATAGCGCAGGTGCAAAAATCGATAGCTCCATGAAGAAAGTTGATAACTACATGGGCGACAGCGCCATCACAGCGAAAGTAAAAAGTGCACTGGTGGATGATAAAGCCATCAAAAGCAGCGACATTTCCGTGACCACCAATGCAGGCGTCGTTACGCTGAGCGGTTTCGTTGGTTCACAGGCTGAAGCTGAGCAGGCGGTTGCTGCCGCAACTAAAGTTGAAGGTGTGAAATCTGTCAGTGACAAACTGCACACTAAAGACAGCAAAGACCAGAGCGTGAAAGGCTATGCGGGCGACAGCGCAACAACAGCGTCTGTGAAAGCAAAACTGCTGGCCGATGACATTGTCCCTTCACGTAATGTAAAAGTTGAAACCACCGAAGGCGTAGTACAGCTTTCCGGTGCAGTGAAAGACCAGGCACAGTCTGACCGTGCTGAAAGCGTTGCGAAAACCGTTGATGGCGTGAAAAGCGTCAAAAATGACCTGAAAGTCGCACCGTAACGATATTCTGCTCTACCTGTAGTACAAGACCTGAAGTACAAGACCTGAAGTACAAGGCGCCTTCTCACGGGCGGGCGCCTCATCTTTTGAATAACGCATAACAATATTTGTGTTGCCCGCTGAATATTCGGGACGGATAAGATTTGCCTGATTTCGGAAAAATATCGTGTCAGAAGCTCTAACACTTTAATTTTTCGACTACCTTTATTAAGTAAGAAGTTTTGTTCCCGGCATACGGTCGGGAGATAAAGTGTCAAAAGGCAGATGTTTAACAGTGAGTCCGGCCCGAAGCGGGGCACCACCTTTTAAACTGGCAAAGTGAAAATAGGGTATAAAGGAGAAGCTTATGTTTCGTTGGGGCATTATTTTTCTAATCATCGCGTTAATCGCGGCGGCTCTCGGTTTCGGTGGTTTGGCGGGTACAGCTGCCTGGGCTGCAAAAATCGTCTTCGTAGTCGGTATCATTCTGTTCCTGGTCAGCCTGTTTACCGGTCGTAAACGACTCTGACCGCATCAATGATTTGATGCCAAAAAGTGTTAATGAATGACATCGCCCCCTTCAATGAAGGGGGCGATTCTTTTTATGTGCGATCTGGCTGTTAACAGGACGTAACGATTTTATCGCTGAAATTTGGCAAGAATTTCACGTAAATCAGTCAGACAAGGTATGCTCAGAAATGAAGGCCGCTGAGTGAGGCCGATTTTGTGAGGATAGCCCGTTGGGATACAGAATACCTGTCACGCTGGGGAACATAGAACCACTGGCGTATAAACCGTATACACCCGGCAAAATAGCACTGGTGTGCGAAGGCGGCGGACAGCGGGGCATTTTTACAGCTGGTGTGCTGGATGAGTTTCAACGCGCGCGCTTTAATCCCTTTGATTTATATCTGGGCACGTCTGCCGGCGCACAAAATCTCTCTGCTTTTGTCTGCGGACAACCTGGTTATGCCAGAAGAGTCATTACCCGCTATACCACCAGCCCCGACTTTTTCAATCCTCTGCGTTTCGTGCGCGGCGGGCACCTTATCGATCTCGACTGGCTGGTGGAACAAACGGCCAAAAACATGCCGCTGGCGATGGAAACTGCTGAAAAGCTGCTGATCGACGGGCGTGAGTTTCTGATGTGCGCCTGCCGCAGTGATGATTATTCAGCGAATTACTTTGCGCCGACGCGCGATAACTGGCTGCCGGTGATCAAAGCCTCCAGCGCCATTCCGGGCTTTTACCGTATGGGCGTCGATCTTGATGGCGTGAGTTATCAGGACGGCGGCATCAGCGATGCGATCCCGGTTGAGGAAGCTTATCGCCGTGGCGCCGATACGATTGTGGTGATCCGCACCGTTCCCTCGGCGATGTTCTATACGCCGCAATGGATGAAACGCATGGAGCAATGGCTGAGCGAAAGCAGCCTGCAACAGCTGGTGCGCATGATGCAGCATCACGAAGAAAGCTATCACCGCATCCAGCAGTTCATCGAGAATCCGCCGGACGATGTGCGTATTTTTGAAATCTTCCCGCCAAAACCTTTAGCCAGCCACGCGCTGGGCAGTCGTCTGCCCGCGCTGAATCAGGATTACCATCTTGGGCGCCGCTGCGGGCGTTATTTCCTGTCAGCTGCGGCGCACTGGCTGTTGCCGCGTGAAAATGAACGGCCTTATCCGCACATTGAACCCCGCGTGACACGTCGCCCTCAGCAGGTTGTCATACCGCAGGACGAACCGGAAAACGTGATCCCGCTGGCTGCTTCAGCCAGCACGGTGGAGCAGATCATTTTGGATCCCGCCGTGCTGACGGATATGGTCGCCGACGGCGGCGTTGTGCGTCCGGCCGCCTTCAAAGATAACCTGGTTCATGATCCGCAGCCGAAACGCGTGGCATCTGATATGCCACCGGTAGAAAACGGTGCATCAGAAACCTATCCCGCCAGTGAGGGTGATAAGTTGTGAGTCATACCTTCGTCGATACGCACTGTCATTTCGATTTTCCGCCGTTTACCGGTGCGGAAGCCGAAAGTTTGCGTCTCGCCGGAGAAGCGGGCGTCCGGCAGATCATCGTTCCGTCGGTTACGTCAGATCGTTTTCGCGGCATTCTCTCACTGGCAAAAAAATTCCCGCAGCTGCACGCGGCACTGGGTTTGCATCCCCTTTATATCAGCGAGCACAAAGACAGTTGCCTGGAATTACTGGATTCATTGCTGACTCAGCGGGATCCGCACCTGGTGGCGGTCGGTGAAATCGGGTTGGACTTATACATGGAAACGCCGCGATTTGAGCAACAACAGCGGCTGCTGAAAGCGCAGTTCGCCATGGCAAAGCGCGCAATGCTCCCGGTGATTCTGCATTCGCGGCGCAGTCACGATCAGCTGGCGGCAATGTTACGGCAGGCTAAATTGCCTGCTACCGGCGTGGTACATGGTTTTGCGGGCAGTCTTTCGCAGGCGCAGGCGTTTATCAAACTGGGCTTCGCGATAGGTGTGGGCGGCACTATCAGTTATGAACGCGCGCAGAAAACCCGTCAGGTGATGGCGCAATTACCGCTTTCTTCTTTGCTTCTGGAAACCGATGCGCCGGATATGCCGTTGCAGGGTTTTCAGGGCCAGCCCAATCGTCCGGAGCGTGCTGCTAACGTGTTCGACATACTGTGCAGCCTGCGCAGTGAAACCCCTGAACAGATTGCCGCCGCATTGCTCGACAACACCCGTCGTATCTTCAATTTATCCGCTTTGTAATCCGTCCCCTCCTGATTTTGTGATTTAAATAACATTATCATTTGCCTTTCATGCTTTCCTGTAAAAGGGTTTCTTCAGGCTATGTAATTTATGTTCTCTTTAAAATGTTATTATTATAACATCACTCGTAAGATCGCCGGTCGGTGATCGCTGTATATCCGTGCGCACTCCGTTTGTCATGAATCGGGTATACACTCTTATCTGGACCAAATACTGAGCATAACGCCAGTGAAATGTGATTTAGATCTCATTTCACTAAGCAACGTTGCAAACGGTTTTCATTTTGTGTGAAATACTGCACACAGGAACCTGATGTGACGTGTTCAAATAGTCACAACGACTTGGCGTCAGCCAATCAAAGCGCGGTGAGAAGGATCTCAGTTGCCGCGTAAGCCACGACACGCTGCTTACGCACGCTATCTTCAAGGAACCAAGTCCGCTCGCCAACCGTGCAGAATTCATTTCCCGTCGGACTCCGCCGGAACGAATTCATGACTGTATGCTCAGTTCTGGCCGGTCGCTGGAATTGAAAATTGTTGGAGAGTTATATGACCGATTTAACCGCCGCAGCGCAACGTGCGCTGAACCTGATGGATTTAACCACCCTGAACGAAGACGACACTGATGCAAAAGTGATCGCGCTTTGTCACCAGGCGAAAAGCCCGGCAGGTAACACCGCTGCTGTCTGTATTTATCCTCGTTTTATTCCTGTTGCCCGCAAAACTCTGCGTGAGCAAGGTACGCCTGATATCCGCATTGCGACTGTCACTAACTTCCCGCACGGTAACGATGATCTTGATATTGCGCTGGCAGAAACCCGCGCGGCGATCGCTTACGGTGCCGATGAAGTTGACGTGGTATTCCCGTACCGCGCACTGATCGCCGGTAACGAGCAGATCGGTTTTGAGATGGTTAAACAGTGCAAAGAAGCCTGTGCTGCCGCTAACGTTCTGCTGAAAGTGATCATCGAAACCGGTGAACTGAAGCAAGATGCGCTGATCCGCAAAGCCTCCGAGATCGCGATTAAAGCGGGCGCTGACTTCATCAAAACCTCTACCGGTAAAGTGCCTGAAAACGCCACTTTGCACAGCGCTGAACTGATGATGAGCGTGATTGCTGAAATGGGCGTCGGCAAAGCCGTTGGTTTCAAACCGGCCGGTGGCGTGAAAACCGCTGAAGATGCTGCGCAATATCTGGCACTGGCTGACCGCCTGCTGGGCCGTGAATGGGCTGACGCACGTCACTTCCGTTTCGGTGCTTCCAGCCTGCTGGCAAGCCTGCTGACCACATTGGGTCACGCTGGCCAGAAAGCCACCAGCAGCTATTAATCACTGTTGTTATGCCTGTGCCGTGGCGCTGTTTTACAGCGTCCGGTACTGGCGTTCACATTTAGCGTTCAGCTCAGGCAGGGGGATACCTTGTTTCTCGCACAAGAAATTATTCGTAAAAAACGTGACGGTCAGCCTTTAAGCGACGAAGAAATTCGTTTCTTTATTAATGGTATTCGTGACAGTCAGGTTTCTGAAGGACAAATTGCCGCACTGGCAATGACTATCTATTTCAACGATATGACCATGAAAGAACGTGTTTCGCTGACCATGGCGATGCGTGATTCAGGGACCGTGCTCGACTGGAAAAGCCTCAATCTGAACGGTCCGATTGTCGACAAACATTCGACCGGCGGTGTAGGTGATGTGACCTCCCTGATGCTAGGCCCGATGGTGGCGGCATGTGGCGGCTATGTCCCGATGATTTCAGGTCGTGGCCTCGGTCATACCGGCGGTACGCTCGATAAACTCGAAGCTATTCCTGGGTTTGATATTTTCCCGGATGACAGCCGTTTCCGCAGCATCATTCAGGACGTCGGCGTGGCTATTATCGGCCAGACCAGCTCGCTGGCACCGGCGGATAAACGCTTCTACGCGACACGCGATATCACCGCAACCGTTGACTCTATTCCGCTGATCACTGCTTCGATCCTCGCCAAAAAACTGGCCGAAGGTCTGGATGCGTTGGTGATGGATGTTAAAGTCGGTTCCGGTGCATTTATGCCAACTTATCAGCTGTCCGAAGATCTGGCGCAGGCGATCGTGGATGTGGCGAATGGCGCGGGTTGTAAAACCACGGCGCTGCTGACTGACATGAATCAGGTGCTGGCATCCAGTGCCGGTAATGCGGTGGAAGTGCGTGAAGCCGTGCGTTTCCTGACCGGCGAATACCGTAATCCGCGTCTGCTGGAAGTCACGATGGCGCTGTGCGTTGAAATGCTGCTGTCTGGCGGACTGGCGAAAGATGACGCCGACGCCCGCAGTCAGTTGCAGGCAGTGCTGGATAACGGCAAAGCAGCGGAAGTCTTTGGCCGCATGATTGCCGCGCAAAAAGGCCCGACCGATTTCATCGAAAATTACGACAATTATCTGCAACAGGCCACGCTGAGCAAACCGGTTTACGCTGAAACCAACGGCATTGTCAGCGCAATGGATACCCGCGCGCTGGGGATGGCGGTCGTTTCACTGGGTGGCGGTCGTCGCCGTGCCAGCGATGCTATCGACTACAGCGTTGGTCTGACCCACATGGCGCAACTCGGCCAGCAGGTGGATACCCGTCAGCCACTGGCGATGATCCACGCGAACAGTGAAGCGGCCTGGCAACAGGCGGCGCAGGAAGTGCGGGCGGCGATTGTACTGAGTGACAAAGCGCCGGAAAGCACGCCGGTGGTTTATCGCCGTATCAGCGGCAAAGCTTGATTTCAGGCTAAATCGCCCCCATTTAAGATTGATCAGGTGCGCGGCAGTTCCGCGTGACCCAATGCGTAACCATTCGCAGGAGAGCAAAATGAAACGTACATTTATCATGGTGTTAGACTCATTCGGTATCGGTGCCAGTGAAGATGCCGAGCGCTTTGGCGATGCCGGTTCTGATACATTGGGCCATATCGCGGCTGCCTGTGCGCGTGGCGATGCAGACAAAGGCCGTAAAGGTCCTCTGAATCTGCCGAACCTGACCCGTCTGGGGCTGGCGAAAGCCGCTGAAGAATCCACCGGTAAAATTCCTGACGGCATGGACGGTAATTCTGAAATTACCGGTGCATATGCTTACGCCAGCGAATTGTCTTCCGGCAAAGACACCCCGTCAGGCCACTGGGAAATCGCCGGTGTGCCTGTTCTTTTCGACTGGGGTTATTTCAGCGACGCCACCAACAGCTTCCCGCAGGAACTGCTGGATAAACTGGTGGAACGCGCCAATCTGCCGGGCTATCTCGGCAACTGCCACTCTTCCGGTACCGTGGTACTGGACGATTTGGGCGAAGAACACATGAAAACCGGCAAGCCGATTTTCTACACTTCCGCTGACTCCGTCTTCCAGATTGCCTGTCACGAAGAAACCTTCGGACTGGATCGCCTGTATGAACTGTGCGAAATCGCCCGTGAAGAACTGACTGAAAGCGGATACAACATTGGCCGTGTGATTGCCCGTCCGTTCATCGGCGACAAAGCCGGTAACTTCGAGCGTACCGGTAACCGTCACGATTTAGCGGTTGAGCCACCGGCACCGACCATCCTGAAAAAACTGGTTGATGAAAAAGACGGCCACGTGGTGTCTGTCGGTAAAATCGCCGATATCTACGCGCAGGTCGGTATCACTAAAAAAGTGAAAGCCACCGGTCTGGATGCGTTGTTTGACGCGACAATCAAAGAGATGAAAGAAGCGGGTGACAAGACCATCGTCTTCACCAACTTTGTAGATTTCGACTCCTCTTACGGCCACCGCCGTGATGTGCCGGGCTACGCTGCGGCGCTGGAACTGTTCGACCGCCGTATGCCGGAACTGCTGGAACTGGTGAAAGAAGACGACATCATTATCTTCACCGCTGACCACGGTTGTGACCCGACCTGGCGCGGCACGGATCATACCCGTGAGCACATTCCGGTCCTGATCTATGGCCCGAAAGTGAAACCGGGCTCATTGGGCCACCGCGATACCTTCGCGGACATCGGTCAGACCGTTGCTAAATACTTCGATCTGACACCGATGGATTACGGCAAATCAATGCTATAAACCCTGCGTCTTTCAAGTTGTAGCGTTGTTGGCTTCGCGCCTTCACCCCAGTCACTTAGTTGTCTAAGCTCCTGGGGATTCACGCGCTTGCCGCCTGACTACAACTCGAAATCCATTGGGTTTACTTCGTTAATTTTTATACCAATTTTAGGAAAAGATAATGGCAACTCCACACATTAATGCTGAAATGGGCGACTTCGCTGACGTAGTGCTGATGCCGGGCGATCCGCTGCGCGCCAAGCACATCGCGGAAACTTTCCTTCAGGATGTTAAGCAGGTGAACGACGTGCGTGGCATGTTGGGCTTCACCGGCACTTATAAAGGCCGCAAAATCTCTGTTATGGGTCACGGCATGGGCATTCCTTCCTGCTCAATTTATGCCAAAGAATTGATCACTGAATTCGGCGTGAAGAAAATCATCCGCGTGGGTTCTTGTGGTGCTGTGCGTGCTGATATCAAACTGCGCGATATCGTGATCGGCATGGGTGCCTGCACCGATTCCAAAGTGAACCGCATGCGCTTCAAAGACCACGATTACGCGGCTATCGCCGATTACGACATGGTGCGTAACGCCGCTGATGCAGCGAAAGCCAAAGGCATCAATGCCCGCGTGGGTAACATCTTCTCCGCTGACCTGTTCTACACACCAGACCCGCAGATGTTCGACGTGATGGAAAAATACGGCATTCTGGGTGTCGAAATGGAAGCCGCTGGTATTTACGGCGTGGCAGCAGAATTCGGTGCAAAAGCGCTGACCATCTGTACCGTTTCCGACCATATCCGTACTCACGAACAAACTACTGCCGCTGAACGTCAGACGACCTTCAACGACATGATTGAAATCGCGCTGGAATCCGTTCTGCTGGGCGACAAAGAATAAATTCTGCAGATCTTGCAGTAACTAAAACGGGCGCCGGATGGCGCCCGTTTTGCTATGCATTTAGCTATGCATATTAATTCGTCTTCTTGGTGGAGAACGAACCTTACCCGTAGCTATTTCTTTATAAAATAGAATATTACGGATGGTCTCTGTTCATTTTGCGATGGAATTAGCTATGCATTTAGCTATGCATAGCCAGGGTGATTAAGCTGTTTTCCTGACTCACTTCGGCCGGCTTCTTTTGAGGCTGCGGTAAGCGGCCTGTGCGGCTTCTTTGGTTTGTGCTTCGGTCGCTGGTTTTGCCGGTGCGACCTCAGATTCCGGCTCAGGAATGTTCAGTACCGGCGGCGGGCCGAACTCGTCCGGCTCATCTTCCTGTTCGTCATCTTCTTTGAGCGGTTTGCTGGCGGTCAGCAGGAACGGCGATTGCTGCCAGCGCGAACGACGCCCTTGCAGCAGCGTGCGGGCCAGAATAATACCGACACCCAGCGCAGCGAGCATCATCAGACGTAACAGATTGGTGGTGTTATCTACCTGCTTGGATTCAGTCGCCAGTACGTGCGTGTCCAGCGTGATACGTAAAAATCCGCTCGGACCGTTTTTATCCTCAATAGGCACCACAATCTGATGATTGAAGTAGCTGCCTGCGCGTTTACCATCGAGCGATAATCTGTCGCGTACCGGCACCTGTTCGCCTGCATGGGCGACCAGGGAGCCATCTGACTCATAAACGCTGGCATCGAGAATGCGGCTTCCGTCGGTAAGCTGACTCAAAATAGTGGAAATTTGTGCGATATCGGCGCCATCATTAGTGCTGTCCATCAGCGGCGCGAGCGAAAACGCCACCTGTTTGGCGAGCGTCTGGGCAAGCTGTTCCACCTGCGTCGAGCGTGCCAGTTGGTGACCCAGACTGAAATAGGATGCGCCTTGCATCAGAATGACTAATAACGCCAGACTAATCAATACGATAGCGGCGCGGTGCAGGCGAAATTTGAGTTTGGCCTTGGCCATTCTGTTTCCTTGCGTTTTTCGAAGACTTTATGTTGCCAGAAGACGTCACGATAAGGTAGCTTGATGCCTCATTTTACCCTGCATCCTTCAGGCTGCCTCTGCGTTGGCTGCCTTCATTCACTCCGGTCACTGACCTGTGTCAGCTCCCGGAGATTCATTCAGTTGCTGCCTTGATGCAACTCGAATGATTTTGGGTAAATACTGATATTTGTTTTCCTAATGCCATAACGCCCTACAGGAGCCATCATGCCAAACAGTCTGACCTATTGCGATCTTCCTGCGGAGATCCACCAATGGCCGGGACTTCCCCTTTCATTGAGCGGTGACGAGGTCATGCCGCTGGATTACCGGGCCGGACATACCGGATGGCTGCTTTATGGTAGAAAACTCGATAAAACGAGCATTACGCAGTTCCAGCGCCGGTTAGGTCGTGCTCTGGTGATTGTCAGCGCCTGGGCGGTGGAAGGTTATCAGGTTGTGCGCCTTGCCGGTTCGCTCACTACTGATGCGCAACAGCTGGCTGAATCTTTCGAATTTGATGTCACCCAGCTTGGCAAAGTGCCTTATCTGCGCACGCCAGGTCTGCTGGTGATGGACATGGATTCTACCGCGATTGAGATTGAATGCATCGACGAAATTGCCAAACTGGCAGGCGTCGGTGAACAGGTGGCGGAAGTCACCGAGCGTGCGATGCGTGGCGAGCTGGATTTCTCCGCCAGTCTGCGCCAGCGCGTGGCGACCCTGAAAGATGCAGACGCGGGTATTCTTGAGCAGGTGCGCGAAACCCTGCCGCTGATGCCGGGACTGACCGTGATGGTTCAGCGTTTACAGGAAGCAGGGTGGCACGTTGCAATTGCTTCCGGCGGCTTTACCTATTACGCCGAATACCTGCGCGATAAGCTGAATCTGATTGATGTCGCGGCGAACGAGCTGGAAATTCGCGACGGCAAACTGACCGGGCGTGTGATTGGCCCTGTCGTCGACGCGCAATATAAAGCAGATACCTTGCTGAAGCTGGCGGAAAAACTGGGGATTCCTCAGGAACAAACCATTGCGATTGGCGACGGCGCCAATGACCTGAAAATGATGGCGGTGGCCGGTCTGGGCATTGCGTATCACGCAAAGCCGAAAGTGTATGAACAGGCTTCAGTCTGTATCCGGCATGCGGATCTGCTTGGGGTGTTGTGTATTTTTAGCGGCAGTCAGGCTTTATAAATTTCTTTTAAATATCATCGAGGTAAGTTGTGGCAAAAGCAGCAAAACGTGCATTTGTTTGTAATGAATGTGGCGCAGATTATCCGCGCTGGCAAGGGCAGTGTAGTGCCTGTCAGGCCTGGAACAGCATTACTGAAATCCGTTTGGCGGCTTCCCCGACTGTGGCGCGTAACGAGCGTCTGACCGGTTACGCCGGTGATGCAGGCGTCAGTCGCGTGCAGAAACTTTCCGATATCAGCCTTGATGAACTTCCGCGTTTCAGCACCGGTTTTAAAGAGTTTGATCGCGTACTGGGCGGCGGCGTGGTGCCCGGCAGTGCGATCCTGATTGGGGGTAATCCCGGTGCAGGTAAAAGTACGCTGCTGCTGCAAATTCTGTGTCATCTCAGCGAAAACATGAAAACCCTGTACGTCACCGGCGAAGAATCTTTGCAGCAGGTGGCGATGCGTGCGCACCGTCTGGGGTTACCGACGGCCAATATGAATATGTTGTCGGAAACCAGCATCGAACAGATTTGCGACATTGCCGATAAAGAACAGCCTAAACTGATGGTGATCGACTCCATTCAGGTGATGCACATGGCGGATATCCAGTCGTCACCGGGCACGGTTGCGCAGGTTCGTGAAACGGCAGCGTATCTGACCCGTTTCGCCAAAACGCGTGGCGTGGCGATCGTGATGGTGGGTCATGTCACCAAAGACGGTTCACTGGCCGGTCCGAAAGTGCTCGAGCACTGTATCGACTGTTCCGTGCTGCTCGATGGCGACGCCGATTCGCGTTTCCGTACGCTGCGCAGCCATAAAAACCGTTTTGGTGCCGTGAACGAACTCGGCGTGTTCGCCATGACCGAGCAGGGGCTGCGTGAAGTCAGCAACCCTTCAGCAATTTTCCTCAGCCGTGGCGATGAAATTACTTCCGGCAGTTCCGTGATGGTGCTGTGGGAGGGAACGCGTCCGTTGCTGGTTGAGGTTCAGGCCCTGGTTGATCAGTCGATGATGGGCAATCCGCGTCGCGTGGCGGTTGGCCTTGAACAAAACCGTTTAGCCATTTTGCTGGCGGTCTTGCATCGTCACGGCGGTTTGCAGATGGCGGATCAGGATGTGTTCGTCAACGTAGTTGGCGGTGTGAAAGTCACCGAAACCAGCGCGGATCTGGCGCTGCTGCTCTCTCTTGTCTCCAGTCTGCGTGACCGTCCGTTGCCGCAGGATTTAGTGGTCTTCGGTGAAGTCGGGCTTGCAGGTGAAATTCGTCCGGTGCCGAGTGGGCAGGAACGTATTACGGAAGCGGCAAAGCACGGCTTTAAGCGTGCGATTGTGCCGCATGCCAACGTGCCGAAGAAAGTCCCGGCGGGTATGCAGGTATTTGGCGTCAAAAAGCTGGCCGATGCGCTGGCGATCCTCGACGATTTGTAACTGTTCTATGCTGTAGCTTTTCTCCGCTGTAATTCGGGGCTGCCTTTGTGCTATTTTTTGTTTAGCTATTTTGTTTAGTACAGCAAACCTGGGGACAAGGCATGTCACAGTTCGACTATCTAAAAACCGCGATAAAACAACAGGGACGCACGCTGCAACAGGTGGCCGAAGCCAGCGGGATGACCAAGGGTTATCTTAGCCAGTTGTTGAATGCAAAGATAAAAAGTCCCAGCGCTCAGAAGCTGGAGGCTTTGCACCGCTTCCTTGATCTTGAGTTTCCCCGTCGTGAAAAGAATATCGGCGTGGTGTTCGGCAAGTTTTATCCGCTGCACACCGGCCATATCTATCTGATCCAGCGCGCCTGCAGTCAGGTGGATGAACTGCATATCATCATGGGCTATGACGAGCCGCGCGATCGCGAGCTTTTTGAAAACAGTTCCATGTCCCAGCAGCCAACGGTCAGTGACCGTCTGCGCTGGTTACTGCAGACGTTCAAATACCAGAAAAACATCCGTATTCATGCCTTTAACGAAGAGGGGATGGAACCCTATCCGCATGGCTGGGACGTCTGGGGACGTGGCATTAAAGAGTTCATGAGCCAGAAAGGCATTGAACCCAATACCATTTATTCCAGCGAAGAGGCTGATGCGCCGCAATACCGCGAACATCTCGGGATTGAGACCGTACTGATCGACCCGAAACGTTCGTTTATGAATATCAGCGGTCGTCAGATCCGTCATGATCCGTTCCGTTACTGGGATTATATTCCGACAGAAGTGAAGCCGTTCTTCGTGCGGACCGTGGCGATCCTCGGCGGAGAATCCAGCGGGAAATCGACGCTGGTGAATAAGCTGGCTAACATTTTTAATACCACCAGTGCATGGGAATATGGCCGCGATTATGTGTTCTCGCACCTGGGTGGCGACGAAATGGCGCTGCAATATTCTGACTATGACAAGATCGCGTTGGGTCAGGCGCAGTACATCGATTTCGCGGTGAAATATGCCAATAAAGTGGCCTTTATTGATACCGACTTTCTGACCACTCAGGCCTTCTGTAAAAAATATGAAGGGCGTGAACATCCGTTTGTGCAGGCGCTGATGGACGAATACAAATTCGATCTGGTTATCCTGCTGGAAAACAACACGCCGTGGGTGGCCGACGGCCTGCGCAGTTTAGGCAGTACCACCGACCGGATGTCTTTCCAGAATTTGCTCATCGAAATGCTGAAAGAAAAC
Source organism: Rahnella sp. ATs2 (assembly GCF_051851855.1). Lineage (NCBI taxonomy): Bacteria > Pseudomonadati > Pseudomonadota > Gammaproteobacteria > Enterobacterales > Yersiniaceae > Rahnella > Rahnella sp. ATs2. Next base: position 338,189 of record NZ_JBLYPL010000001.1, read on the forward strand.
AATGTGGATTACGTACATGTTGAATCTTCAGATTACGATCAGCGTTTTCTCGAATGTGTGGAACTGGTGCAGAACATGCTGGCAGCCGATACCAGCCGTTTAAACGAGCCGCCTGTTATCTGACCGGGCACAAATAAAGAGCGTGTATTATCCGGGATACGCGCTTTTTTATTATCATTCATGTGGTGAATGATAAATTACAAATGCATTTTATATAATTATTAATGAATTCATCTGATTATCTTTCTGTGTGATTTTATTAATTCATTTTGTAACGCTGTAAAATAAAATTCTCTTTTTATTCATAGGATTGAGTGATACCCCTTTTTTAGGGATTTTATTACGCATTTTATGTGTAAATATCTGACCTGAAATAAAAATACAGTGGCGGCCGTTGAGATTTATTTCTCCGATTATACTCATTCATTATGCCTCTCATTCCCGCTGAGGCTTTCTAAGGTGATCCGAATGAATTTATCATTCAAGCCCTGGGGTATCGCAGTCTTGTGCGGCGTGGGGGCATTTGCTCTGGCGAGTGTGATGTTTATGCAAGGCTGGCTTCCGGTCAGCAGTCAGGCCGAAACCACGACGCAGACTGCGCCTGCGCCTGTGCCTGCCCCCGCCGCCGCGCCTTCGCCAGCAGTCCCTGTTGCTGCACCCGTTGCCCCTGCGTCATTTACACAAGCTCAGCTCGATCAATGGGTCGCACCAGTCGCGCTGTATCCTGACAGCCTGCTTTCGCAGGTGCTGATGGCGTCGACTTATCCGACTAACGTGATTCAGGCTGTGCAATGGTCGCGTGACCATCCGCAAAGTCAGGGGGATGCCGCCGTCACTCAGGTCGCGAACGAACCCTGGGATCCGAGCGTAAAATCGCTGGTCGCTTTTCCGCAACTGCTGGCGCTGCTGGGTGAAGATCCGGCATGGGTACAGAATCTGGGGAACGCGTTTCTGGCGCAACCGGATGACGTGATGAATACTGTGCAGAAATTTCGCGAAGTGGCGCAAAAGAGCGGGGCGCTGAAAAGCACGCCGCAGCAGACGGTGACCGTTAAACCGAAACCGGCTTCAACAACGGTGGTGAAAAGTGCGCCGTCGCAGCAAACGATTGTGATTGAATCTGCCGATCCGCAGGTAGTGTATGTGCCGAGTTACAACCCGAATGTGGTTTACGGCGCCTGGCCGACACCGGCCTATCCGCCGGTATATCTGCCACCGCCTCCGGGACAACAGTTCGTGAACGGCATAGCATCGGGGATCGGGTTTGGTGTCGGTGTCGCCGCGACGTATGCGATTTTTGGCAGCATCGACTGGGATGACGACGATCATCATCATGATGATTATGACCATCACGACGATCACCACGACGATCACCACGACGACGGGCATCATGGCGGTTCGCAGAATAAATACGTCAATGTGAACGTTAATAATTACAACCGTATCTCCGGCAACAATAACAACGGGCTGAATCATCCGGGCGCATCGAATACCGCAGGCTGGCAGCATAATCCGGCCTACAACGCCGGTTTGACGAACCGCAGCACGAACCTCAATGGTGCGACGCAAAACCGTGCACTGAATAACGCGGCGCAGCGTAATAACTATCGTGGTTTCGACAACGACACGCGTGGTTTCGATAACGACACGCGCGGTATCAGCAACAATAATGCCGTCGGACGCAACGGGGGCGGTGTGCAGAACCAGAATCTGGATCAGCGCCGTCAGCAGGCAGCGTCGGTGATGAATCAGCATCAGAACACCCCGCAGGCGCAGGCGCATACACAGCAGCGAAACCTGCCGCGTTCAGCCCCGGTAGCCAATGCCGGAGACCGTGCCGGTACACGTAATGTGACGGGGCATCCGTTGCCTCAGCATCAGCAGTCGTTGTCTCAGCACAATACGAACCGCCAGCCGTCGCAGCAATTAAATCAGCATCAGCGACAGAATCTGAATGCATCACACAGCACAGCATTTAGTGGCAATTCCAGTCGTAGTCCGTCGTGGCAACAGCAGCAATCGCGGGGTAATCAGAGCCGCGAACATATGCAGAACTTCCAGCGGTCACGCCCTGCGAATGCAGAGCCAGCTCATTTACACCGTCGCTAGACTGACGAGGAAAGGTAATGAAGAGATTGCGTAATATTTTGATTTCCGCAGGCCTGCTGTTACTGCCCTTAACGGGTTTCGCGCAGCAGACATTTACCAGCCCTGAGCTGGCCGCGCAGGCGCTGGTCAAAGCCATTGAGGCACACGATGATGCGTCACTTGAACAACTTCTCGGTAATGACTGGCAGGTCTATCTACCGCCAAAAGGTGTGGATCCGGATGAGGTTGCTCGCTTTCTGCGGGACTGGAATATCAGTCACAAGATTGCCGAACAGGGTGATATTGCTCACCTGAATGTCGGGCCGGAGAACTGGCAGTTGCCGATCCCGATGAAACACACGGCGCAGGGCTGGTCATTTGATATGGCCGCCGGTGCTGCTGAAATTGAAACCCGTACGATTGGTCGCAATGAGCTTTCTGCCATTCAGGCCGTGTCAGCGTATGCGGATGCCCAGCACGAGTATCAGCAGATTACCGGGCAATATGCGCAGCGCTTTGTCAGCACTGAAGGGCAACACGATGGCCTTTACTGGCCGGTGAAAGAGGGCGAAGCGCCTAGTCCGCTGGGGCCAGCCTTTGGTGATGCGCAGGCAGGCTCTGATTATCACGGCTATTACTATCGCATTCTGACGTCGCAGGGTGCGAATGCCAGCGGTGGCGCCTTGAGTTATATCGAAAATGGCAAGATGAACAAAGGTTTTGCGCTGATCGCCTGGCCGGCGGCGTATGGTCATACCGGGGTCACCAGTTTTATGATCAATCAGCAGGGCGAGGTGTATCAGCAGGATTTAGGCGAGAATACTGATGCCGCGGCAAAAGCGATCACGACATTTGACCCCGATGCTAAATGGCAGAAAGTAGACGACGGCGAATAGCGGAAATATGTGAATGAAAAAGCCCCGGCATGAAAGTGACGGGGCTTTTTTAGGCGACAGCGTATTTAGAAAGCGACGACGACTTTGCCCTGCATATGGCCGTCGAGCACTTTGGCGTGGGCCGCTTTGATGCTTTCCACGGTCAGGCCGTGAAGGGTTTCGCTTAGTGTGGTTTGTACTTTACCTTCATCCACCAGCGCGGCGACTTGTTTGAGGATCTCGCCCTGTTCGGCAATATCCGGTGTGGTGAACATGCTGCGGGTATACATCAGTTCCCAGTGCAGTGCGGCGCTTTTCAGTTTCAGTTTGTTCATGTCCAGCGGATGTTCGTTTTCAACGATGGTACAGATGTGGCCCATCGGTGCGATCAGGTCAGAAATGGCTTCCCAGTGGCCGTCGGTGTCGTTCAGACACAGAATAAAATCCACCTGTTTGATATCGTGCTTCGCCAGTTCACCTTTCAGATCTTTGTAATTCACGGTCAGATCCGCACCGCGATCCAGGCACCATTGTGCCGATTCCGGACGGGAAGCTGTCGCGATCACTTTCACTTTGCTGCGCAGTGACGCGAACGGGATCGCCAGTGATCCGACGCCACCGGCACCGCCGATGATCAGCAGGGTTTTATCCGCAGAGGCATCCTGAATTTTCAGATGTTCGAACAGTGCTTCCCATGCGGTCAGCGTGGTCAGTGGCATGGCGGCGGCTTGTGCCCAGTCCAGGCTTTTCGGTTTGACGGACACAATACGTGAGTCGATCAGCTGTTCCGTTGCATTGCTGCCGGAACGGGTAATATCTCCGGCGTACCAGACTTCATCACCCGCTTTGAAATTTTTCACTGCGCTGCCGACGGATTTGACGATACCGCTGGCATCCCAGCCCAGTACTTTTGGTGCATCCAGACCGCTTTTTTGCACGCCTTTGTGCACTTTGGTATCGACCGGATTGATTGACACCGCTTTCACTTCCACCAGCAGGTCGTAATCTTTCGCGACAGGCTGTGGTAATTCAACAGCGATAAAGTGAGCCGGGTCTTTTGGATTTACTGCGATTGCTTTAATGGTCATGTTTTCTGCCTCCGTTAGGTATACAGACAGTCTAGTCGTCATGACGCAACCTGATAAGATGGACAATAACTAACAAAGTGTTCGGCTTAGGTGAACAATCATGTTTAAACAGTTGCAGGATATGGCGCTCTTTGCGCTGGTGGCGGAATGTGGCAGCTTCACGCAGGCTGCCAGCCGGGCGGGATTACCTAAATCCAGCGTCAGTCAGCGTATCAGCCAGCTGGAGAAATCCATCGGCCTGCGGTTGCTGAACCGCACGACGCGGCAGCTGAACCTGACGTTTGCCGGTGAACGTTATCTGATCCACTGTCAGGAAATGATGCAGGCCAGCGAACGGGCTGAACTGGCGATTCGCCGTCTGCGCGATAACCCGAGCGGACGTTTGCGGATCACCAGCCCCGCCGGTCTGGGAGCAACGCTGCTGGCGCGGGTGAATGTTGAATTTCAGAAACGGTATCCCGATGTGTCGCTGGAAGTGTCAGTGTCCGATGCGATGGTGGATCTGGTGCAGGAAGGTTTTGATATCGCGCTGCGTACCGGTAAACCGCAGGATTCCTCGCTGATTGGTCGTGAACTGGGGCACAGCCCGCGCTATCTGCTGGCATCACCGGCGTATCTGGCGCAGCATCCGGCGATTGAAACGCCGCAACAGCTTGCATCGCATCACTGCATTGCGCACCGGGCCTGGTCGGAATGGGTGTTGCATCATGGCGAAACCTATCACCGCTGGCTGCTGCCTTCCGCGCATACTACCGACAATCTGCTGTATGCGCGGGAATGCGCGCTGGCGGGCGCAGGCATCACGCTGTTACCGGCCTTTTTATGTCACGGCGAAGTGGCAAATGGCACGCTGGTGCGCGTGTTGCCAGAATGGGAAGCCGAGGGCAATGATCTGTATCTGGTCTATCCGGGGCGGAAACTGAATTCGCCGGCGCTGGCCTGTTTCATTGCGTTTATGCTGGAAGAGTATGGTTTTGCGAAGAGCTACAGCGAGGCGCTGGCGGGATAAATTTCAGGGAATGACAGCCAGAAAAAAGGCCCGTTTCCGGGCCTTAGCAATTTTATAAAGACGATTACTTGATCATCTTTTTGTACTTGATGCGCTTCGGCTCTAACGCTTCGGCACCTAAAGTACGTTTTTTGTATTCTTCGTATTCGGTGAAGTTACCTTCGAAGAATTCGACTTTGCCTTCATCCTGATAATCGAGGATGTGGGTCGCGATACGGTCGAGGAACCAGCGGTCATGGGAAATGACCATTGCGCAGCCCGGGAACTCCAGTAAGGCGTTTTCCAGTGCTCGCAGGGTTTCGATGTCGAGGTCGTTGGTCGGTTCATCGAGCAGCAACATGTTACCGCCAACCTGCAGCAGTTTTGCCAGATGCAGACGGCCACGCTCACCACCGGACAACTCGCCTACGCGTTTGCCCTGATCGACACCTTTGAAGTTGAAGCGGCCGACGTAAGCACGGCTTGGCATTTCAGTGGTGCCGATGCGCATGATGTCCTGACCACCGGACACTTCTTCCCACACGGTTTTGCTGTTGTCCATGGAATCACGGAACTGATCCACAGACGCCAGTTTCACGGTATCGCCCAGCTCGATAGTGCCGCTGTTGGCTTCTTCCTGACCCGACATCATGCGGAACAGGGTTGATTTACCGGCGCCGTTCGGGCCGATAATGCCAACGATAGCGCCTTTCGGCACGGAGAAGGACAGGTCGTCGATCAGAACGCGATCACCGTAAGACTTGCTCAGGTTTTTCACTTCGACAACTTTGTCGCCCAGGCGTGGACCTGGTGGAATGAACAGTTCGTTGGTTTCGTTACGTTTCTGGTATTCGGTGTTGTTCAGCTCTTCAAAGCGTGCCAGACGGGCCTTGCCTTTAGACTGACGGCCTTTCGCACCCTGACGAACCCACTCAAGCTCTTTCTCAATAGACTTACGACGGGCCGCTTCAGAAGAAGCTTCCTGCGCCAGACGTTCATCTTTTTGTTCCAGCCAGGTGGAGTAGTTACCTTCCCACGGAATACCTTCACCGCGGTCAAGCTCAAGGATCCAACCGGCAACGTTATCGAGGAAGTAACGGTCATGGGTAATCGCCACAACGGTACCTTCGAAGTCGTGCAGGAAGCGTTCCAGCCATGCCACAGATTCTGCATCCAGGTGGTTGGTCGGTTCGTCGAGCAGAAGCATGTCTGGTTTTTCCAGCAGCAGACGGCACAGTGCCACACGGCGGCGTTCACCACCGGACAGCGTGGCGACTTTTGCATCCCAGTCTGGCAGACGCAGTGCATCAGCAGCACGTTCCAGCTGGCTGTTCAGGTTATGGCCATCATGCGCCTGAATGATCTCTTCCAGTCTGCCCTGTTCAGCGGCCAGTTTGTCGAAATCAGCTTCTGGTTCTGCGTACAGCGCATAGACTTCATCAAGACGTTTTAACGCGCCCACGACTTCAGAAACGGCTTCTTCCACGGACTCACGCACGGTGTGTTCCATGTTCAGCTGAGGTTCCTGCGGCAGATAACCGATTTTCAGATCAGGCTGCGGACGTGCTTCACCTTCGATGTCGGTATCGATACCGGCCATGATGCGCAGCAGGGTGGATTTACCTGAACCGTTCAGACCCAGAACACCGATTTTGGCACCAGGGAAGAAACTCAGGGAGATGTTCTTAAGAATATGACGCTTCGGCGGAACAACTTTGCCGAGGCGATGCATGGAATATACGTATTGAGCCACGTTGTTTTGAGCCTCTTTCTGCGGACCGCGCGCTTTCTGCGAAGGGCAGGCGCTGCGGCATAGTAAGCAGCCCCGCCTGACTGCGGCATGACTGATAAGGGTTCCGACTGCGAAGTTTAGCGTGTTTCAGTCGTGTACCCAACCATCAGGTTCACAGTAAGGCAAGAATGTTGCCGGCAGCGGACAGGAGAGGAGGCTTTCAGCCGAAGGGAACGGTGAACTCATCCGGTTCGCTGGCCGGACGTAATGGCTGGACGCGCCCCACAAACATGCCGGAAGTCAGGATGTCGGTGAGCTTAACAACATGATATATCGCCTGTTTATTTTGCGTCTTCACCTTACGTTTGATATTGCCTTTGTGTGAAGCCACGGTTTTCTGTTTGATATTCAGATGTTCGGAAATGATTTGCGTATTCAGTCCTGACATCCACATTTTTAGAATGCTCGATTCCGTCCGGCTCAGGCTGACCGGCGTAAGATCCAGTGATTGTTCCGTTTCACCCGCACGCGACAGCTGCAGGTTGTGGGCGATCAGCTGATAAATCGTGGTCGTCCTGATAGATTTCGACAAAATGATGATGTTTTTGCGGATCGGCACATAGTTCTGATAATTGAGATTCTCTCTGGAGATAAAGACAAAGAAAAGCGTGCCGGGATGCGCGTCGATCACTGCCCTGAGGGCGTGACCGGAAGGCGCATCAGACGTAAAACAATCTTCATTCACAAAGATGATTTCAGGCGTCAGGGAATTGCATGTGGCTTGCAGTTCGTTGATGTCCTTGAGCGAAAGAATATCTTTCTGGTGTTGTCCGTTAAGTTGCAAGAGCGAATGCAATGCCAGCTGTGTGTAAAAACACTTATCTACAATGAGCGATGACATTGGGTTTACCTGTTTTTTGGCCTCTGTATGACTGCAGTGCAGAGAAGCTCGTTTTTATAAAAATGACCGTACAGCGATAGGGCATTCCCGTGAAAGTTGCCGGTCGTCGGCGAAACTAACATTGCTGTGTAAAGGGATACCCTGGCGAGAGTAATAAAGCGGGAAGAGATTGATGTAAATCAGCAGAAGGGGTTTTGGAACGTTTTGTGAGATCTTTGAGACGAATTGAGAGCGGGAAAGATGAAAGTTTCAGAATTGTGACGTTTTTTATCGTAAAACGCCGGGCTACGGAAGGTAACCCGGCATAAGGATAAATCGTCAGACTTTCTTGCGGATGAAGCGGTTAACCAGCCATTTCTCGATTTCGACAATCACGAAGATCATCGCACCGACCACCAGCGTGATACCCCAGAATTTCAGCGGCATCGGTACGGTGCCAAACAACTGGTTCATGACTGGCAGATAAATCAGCGCCAGCTGCAGCACCAGTAATACGCCGGAAACAATCCACAATCCTTTGTTGACGAACACTTCGCGGGTCAGCGGGAAGCGGTCCATCACGCGGCAGTTAAACATATACACCCACTGCGCGGTAACCAGCGTCTGTAACAGCACGGTACGGATCAAATCGCTGCTGTAGCCACGCGGCTGCATCCAGGCTTCAAGAACGAAGGCGCTGCAGGCAATCAGAATACCGACGAAAGCGATACGCCAGACGGCATGCAGATCCAGTACGTGCTGACCTGGTGCGCGAGGACGGCGACGCATCATGCCTTTCTCACCCGGCTCGAAGGCCAGACCGAACGACAGCGTGGTGGAGGTCGCCATGTTCATCCATAAGATCTGCACCGGCGTCAGCGGGATCACCGCACCGGCCAGAATTGCCAGGATAATCAGCAGCCCCTGCGCGAGGTTAGTCGGCAGAATAAACAGAATCGTTTTCTTCAGGTTGTCGTAAACGCGACGTCCTTCTTTTACCGCACTGGCGATGGTCGCGAAGTTGTCATCGGTCAGAACCATGTCTGCGGCTTCTTTGGTGACTTCAGTGCCTTTGATACCCATTGCGATACCGACGTCGGCCTGTTTCAGCGCTGGCGCGTCATTCACGCCATCGCCGGTCATCCCGACTACTTCACCGTTTTCCTGCAAGGCTTTGACCAGACGCAATTTATGCTCAGGGCTGGTACGGGCGAAAATATCGTACTGGCTGGCAGCGACGGCCAGTTCAGCGTCATCCATATGCTCAAGCTGGTAACCGGTGATGGAGTCGCCGCTGTTGCCGATGCCTAACATTTTGCCGATAGCCATCGCGGTTTCCTGATGGTCACCGGTGATCATCTTCACGCGGATCCCGGCCTGCTGACACTGTGCAATCGCATCAATGGCTTCAGGGCGTGGCGGATCCATCATGGCGGCAATCCCGGTGAACACCAGTCCTTCCTGCAGGTGGACATGGTTCAGGTCGCCTGCAATTTCCGGCTCATCTTTGACAGCCGCAGCTACCATGCGCAGACCCTGACGGGCATAGCGCGCCATCTCTTCTTCCCAGTACTCGCGGCGGAAAGGCTGGACGCCGTTTTCAGTCAGCTCAAGTTTCGCTAAGGAGAACAGAACATCCGGTGCGCCGGTCACAAACAACTGGGTTTTGCCGCCGATGCGCTGCAAGGTCGCCATGTATTTATGTTTGGAATCAAACGGGATTTTATCCAGAGATTCAACCTGACCGGTATGCAGACTTGCTTTCGCTGCCAGCACTTTCAGTGCGCCGGACGTCGGCCCGCCGGTAATTCCCCAGTGGCCTCTGTCGTCCTGAATCAGCTGGCTGTCGTTACAGATATCCACGGCAGTGATGAAGGTGTTGAGCACCGGCATACTGATGACATCCACCTGGCGCTGCGTTTGTGCATCCACGATGCGGCCTTTTGGCTGGTAGCTTTCCCCTTCCACATCGTAAGCACGGTCTGCCAGAATCACCGCTTTCACGGTCATTTCATTCATGGTCAGCGTGCCGGTTTTATCCGAGCAAATGACGGTCATTGAGCCCAGCGTTTCGACGGTCGGCAGTTTGCGGATAATGGCATGATTACGCGCCATCGACTGCACGCCCAGCGACAGGATAATCGAGATAATTGCCGGTAAACCTTCCGGAACCGACGCGACAGCCAGACTGATCAGCGACAGCAGCAGTTCGCCCAGCGGCATATCACGCAGGATGAAAGCGAACACAAACAGGAACGCCATCATCAGCAGGATCAGCGCGAAGATGCCTTTGCCCAGTTTGTCGATTTGCTGCAACAGCGGGGTACGCTGCGCTTTAATCGCTGACATCATCTGGCTGATGTGGCCCAGCTCCGTGTCCTGACCGGTGGCATAAACCACACCGGTGGCGGTGCCGCCGCTGATCATGGTGCCGGAGAACAGCAAGTTGTGGCGATCGCCGATCATGACTTCATCGTCGATGACCTGAGCGTTTTTGATGACGACGGTGGATTCGCCGGTGAGGATCGCTTCTTCGACCTGCAGGTTATGCGCGCTGACGATACGGATGTCTGCCGGGATTTTGTCACCGGGACGCAGTTGCACGATATCGCCGGGCACCAGCTGGTCGGCATTAATGGTTTGAACTTGTCCGTCACGCATCACTACGGCCTGACTGGACAGCATGTTTTGAATACTTTTCAGTGATTTTTCGGCGCTGTTCTCCTGAAGAAAACCAATCAGCGCATTGATCACCGCTACGCCCAGGATGACGAAGGTATCGACCCAGTGTCCCATCGCACCGGTCACGACGGCGGCGGCGAGCAGGATGTAAATCAGGACATCATTGAAGTGCGCCAGAAAACGCATCAGGGCACTTTTGGATTGTTTTTCCGGTAATGCGTTCGGGCCATATTTATTCAGGCGCTCGCTGGCTTCCTGCCGCGTCAGGCCATTTTCGCCGGTTTCCAGGCGCTGCATAGCCTCGTTACTACTAATCTGATACCAGTTTTTGTTTTCTGCTGCGGCAGAGGAAGAAGGGCTGGCATTCGTTTTTACCGATGAAGTTGAATGAGTCATATACTTTTCCATAAGCGAAGAACTGGGCTGTTATTAATATTTCAATCCTGACGGCGAAATAGCGAATATCAATTAATCAATTTTACAATAGGGAGTAATCATAATTAATTCGGAGTAAATAAGTTTGATCTGAGCCAATAAATACTTTTTGCAGAGAATTAAATAATAAAAATCATTAAAAAACATTATCTTATGTGAATTAGGAATTTGCGTATTATTCCCATTTTATTTAACGTTTGTTTAGGAAGTGGTTATCTGGGTAAATTGATGTAAATAAAGCTGAGTTTTGTCAGCGTGGCTATTTAATTTCGAATTGTAAGGCTGCTATCTATTTGTAATTAACTGATGAATACCCGTTAATTATCTGCGGGTATAATGTCCGCTCAAATTATTCCTGCCGCGATATTCTGTGACAGAAAATAGATCTGCCTCCGTCTGGTAAGTGCCGGACGCTTGCACCACACTGTGTAAAGTTTGTGATGCTGTCTCCTCATCGCTTCAATTTTAAAAATGAATCGATTAGCGTAGTAGCTGTCTACACAATGCAGAACAGTTTCGGCACAACCCGCGAGGATAAAGGTAAGTATGGTCAAGGTGGACAAATGGCACTCTCTGGCACTGAGCGTGTTGCTGGTAACAGCATCGGGCGTGGCGAAAGCGGACTCGCTGGACGCACAGCGTCAGCATTATATGCAGATTAAACAGGCGTGGGATAACAATCAGATGGACGTTGTCAGCCAGCTGATGCCAACGCTGGAAGACTATCCTCTTTATCCTTATCTGGAATACCGGCAGCTGACGCAGGAACTGGGGGATGCGACACCGGCGCAGGTGAACGCATTTGTGAAAGCGAACCCGACATTGCCGCCTGCGCGTTCTTTGCCAGCCCGCTTTGTCAATGAACTGGCGCGCCGTCAGGACTGGAACAGTTTGCTTTCATTCAGCCCGCAACCGCCGAAACCGGTGGCGGCGAGCTGTAACTACTATTACGCCAAATGGGCGACCGGCGATCAGAAAACAGCGTTTGATGGTGCGAAAGACATCTGGCTGACCGGCACATCACTGCCCAATACCTGCGATAAATTGTTCTCGGTCTGGCAGGGCGCAGGCAATCAGACCGCGCTGACGACGCTGCAACGAATTGGCCTGGCGATGAAAGCGGGTAACACCAGTCTGGTCAGTTATCTGGCAAAGCAGTTGCCGCCGGATTATCAGACCATGCGCGATGCGCTTGTCGATCTGCAAAATAATCCGAATACCCTCGAAAGCTTTGCACGCAATGTCGGTCCGACTGATTTTACCCGTAACGCGACCAGCATTACGTTCGCGCGCATTGCCCGTGATGATTCTGAGAATGCCCGTTCGATGATCCCGGTGCTCGTGCGCTTGCAGAAGATGAGTGACAGCGACCGGCTCGAACTGGAAGAAGCCGTTGCCTGGCGTTATATGGGCAGCGACGCCACACCGGAACAGGCGGCATGGCGCGATAACGTCATTTTGCGCAGCCATTCCACCACGCTTGTTGAGCGCCGCATTCGTATGGCGCTGGCCGCCGGAGATCGTCAGGGGCTGAACCAGTGGCTGCAACGCTTGCCGTCGGATGCCCTGCAGGAAGATGAATGGCAATACTGGCGTGCGTCCGTGATGATTGATAACGGTCAGCGCTCGCAAGGCGAAGCGATGCTGCGTACGTTAATGAAAGGCCGCGGATTCTATCCGATGGCGGCGGCGCAAAAGCTGAACGTGACTTATCCGATGCAGATTTCTGTCGCGGCTAAGCCAGATTCAAGTATTGCGAAATTGCCGGAAGTGGCGCGTGTGCGTGAGCTGATGTACTGGCAGATGGACAATCTGGCGCGTACCGAATGGAGTTATCTGGTCAGCAGCCGTACGGAATCGCAGCAGTCGGCGCTGGCGCGTTATGCGTTCGAGCAAAAATGGCCGGATCTCAGTGTGCAGGCCACCATTACCGGCAAGCTGTGGGATTATCTCGAAGAGCGTTTCCCGCTCGCGTGGCCGGATGAATTCCGTCGTGCGACCAACGATAAAGGCATCACGCAAAGCTACGCGATGGCGATTGCCCGTCAGGAAAGTGCGTGGAATCCGAAAGCCCGTTCGCCGGTTGGCGCTGCCGGTCTGATGCAGGTGATGCCTGCGACTGCGCAACATACCGTCGACATGTTTGGGTTGCAGGGCTACAGCAATCCGGGGCAATTACTGGATCCGCAGATGAACATAACGATCGGCACCAGTTATCTGGAATATGTCTATCAGATGTTTGGGCGCAACCGTATTTTGTCCAGTGCGGCATATAACGCCGGGCCTTCACGCGTAAATACCTGGTTAGGTAACAGCGCGGGCAGGGTGGATTCAGTGGCGTTTATCGAGAGTATCCCTTTCTCTGAAACTCGTCGATATGTTAAAAATGTGTTGGCATATGACGCGTTTTATCGCTATTTTTTACATCAACCCGCCAAGATTTTGACGGATGCCGAATGGCAGAGGCGTTACTGATCCTTCGTCGTTTATGGTAAGCTGCTGTACTAGTTTAATAGTATGGCAGCCATCATGACCCAACGACCAATCAATGACCCTGCTCTTTCCCAACAAGGCAATGAGGACTGGCAATGCTTCCTGGCATTGCTGCAGCATTCTTTTGCTGAAAATCTGCATCAGGATTTGCTGCAACTGCTGCTTACGCCCGACGAACGTGCGGCGCTGGGTACGCGGGTGCGGATTATTCAGGAACTGATGCGCGGAGAGTTGAGTCAGCGTGAGCTGAAAAGCCAGCTGGGAGCGGGTATCGCCACGATAACACGTGGTTCGAATGGCCTGAAAACGGCACCGGCGGAGCTTAAGGAATGGCTGAGTGAGCACCTGCTGACAGACAAAACGGACGACTGAAGCGTCCGTTATCGTCTGATATTTTAGTGCGTTTGGGTTCTGACCTGATACACCGAATTATGAAAAGGCGCTAAAGCCAGTACCAGCGCCTGATGATAAACGCTGGTACGGGTCAATTTTCCTGCTGTAAAGACTCCGATCGCGCCGCCTTTACGTTTTACTTCTGTGATACCCGTCAGTTTTTCCATCTCATCTCCCAGTTCGCTGCCCTGGTTAATTCCTTGTAAAATAATTTCAGGTAACATCAGGCTCGCTGAACGGGATTCACCACGCTGGTGCATATTCTCAATCACCATCCAGGCGAAGGTCATATTGTCTTCGATACCCGCTTCCACGCCGACCCAGAAGTCTGCCTCGGGGCGAACCTGGCGGGCGCCGATAACGCGATGGCGCGCACCGGTACGGGTTTCATTACTGCCGATAGGTTGACTGGGAACACCACTGTCGACGTCAATGCCTTCAATGCGGAATGCCTCAGCGCCGAAAATGTCTTCAAAAGCCATAGCGATAGCTTTGATCTTTGCCGGGTTAGTGGTTGCAGCGACAACATGGTACATAGAGTTTTAGCATCCTTTAGCAAATTTCACGCAGTATAACGGAAAACACTCATGTTACAGGTATATCTCGTCCGTCACGGCGAAACAGAATGGAACGCCGCACGCCGTATTCAGGGGCAATCAGACAGCCCGCTGACGGCCAAAGGTCTTTATCAGGCGCGTCAGGTTGCTGAGCGTGTGCGTAATGAAGGGATCACCCACGTCATCACCAGTGACTTAGGACGTACCCGCCATACGGCGCAGATTATCGCTGATGCCTGCGGGTGTGAAGTGATCAATGAGCCGCGTTTGCGCGAATTACATATGGGCGTGCTGGAAGAGCGTATTCTGGACGGCCTGACAGAGCAGGAAGAAGTATGGCGTAAGCAGATGGTCGATGGTTCACCGAAAGGGCGTATTCCTGAAGGTGAAACGATGACGGAACTGGCTGAGCGTATGCGTGCTGCACTCGACAGCTGTCTGGATTTACCGGAAGGCAGTAAGCCTTTGCTGGTCAGTCACGGTATTGCACTGGGCTGCCTGATCAGTACCATCCTCGGGCTACCTGCTTATGCGGAACGTCGTCTGCGTCTGCGTAACTGTTCTTTATCGCGTGTCGATCACCAGCAAAGTGCCTGGCTTGCGAATGGCTGGATTGTGGAAACAGCGGGCGATGTATCACATCTGGAACTGCCCGCGTTAGACGAGTTGCAACGCTAACGCCAGAAGGCGTTAGCGGCGGATTGGGATCAGGTAATCACACTGTAGTTCGGTTGGCGTAGTGCCTGGGGCACGGCCATTCGTGTAAAAGCGTTCGATATCCTGTCCCTTTCTGCGGGTCAGTTTCAATGTCGGCAGACAGGTGCTGTACAGCGTCAGAATAAACTCCTGCAAATGCTCCGGCGTGCCATTGTAATGGAACATGGCATATTCGCCGTGCTGCAACACAATTGGCTGACCTTCAACGTTTTCCGGCAGGTGCTGAGCTTCCAGCGCGGTCGTGTACAATACTTCCTGCTCGTCATCTTTTTCCTGGCTTGGACGCGAATGGTGCAGGCCATAAAGTATTGGTGGCAGCGTTTTTGCTTCACCAATATATTGACGCCAGAAATGACGACGCATCTCGTTTCGGTACGTGGTGATTTGCTCCAGCGTACAGGCGTAACTCTGCGTCATCCCGACCAGATGCTGTTCCGGCAGTGAGATATATTCAGGCTGCGGCAGAATAAAAGCGCCCAGACGGATTGGCGGACAAATCCCAAACGAATGCCAGTCTTCAGCACGACGATACAGTGCCGGTGTTTGTGCAAATTGTTTTTTGAATGCCCGGGTAAATGTTTGTTGAGAATCAAAACGATACTGAAGGGCGATATCTAAAATCGGGCGACTGGTGAGACGCAAGGCCACGGCCGCTTTCGACAAACGGCGGGCACGAATATAAGCGCCAATGGCATTATTAGTGACATCTTTAAACATGCGCTGCAGGTGCCACTTGGAATAGCCGGCCTTGGCTGCGACATTGTCGAGTGACAAGGGCTGGTCTAAATGGGTTTCTAACCAGCTAAGAAGGTCACGAATGATTCCTGCTTGATCCATAGATCGTCCTCGTTGAACTAAGATAAATGCACAGAATGATGGGCGGCATAATAGCAACTTTTTACCGATAAGACTTCCTAAGAATTTTTTGGCTATCTGTGCTATTTGCCTGTGTTACAGAGTATTTCATTCCGAAAGTGTGAATACACTCTTTCTCCGTAGGGTTTCTTTGGAAAACAACGTCATGGTGATGACGTGGAGTAACTTAATGAATAGATGTTGGATTTTTGTTTTTTCGATGTTTGCTTTTTGTTCTGCAGCGGTGCATGCAGAGCAGGTGGGTTCGGTCGATACCGTCTTCAAACTCTTCGGTCCCGACCATAAGATTGTTGTCGAGGCCTTTGATGATCCTGATATTAAAAATGTAACTTGTTATATCAGTCGTGCGAAAACCGGTGGCATCAAGGGCGGTTTAGGGCTGGCAGAAGATACCGCTGATGCCGCGATTTCCTGTCAGCAGGTGGGCCCGATTGAGTTAAGCGACAAGATTAAGCAAGGCAAAGACAAAGGAACGGTTGTTTTTCAGAAACGCACATCGCTGGTGTTTAAAAAGCTGCAGGTGGTCCGTTTTTATGACGCGAATCGCAACGCACTTATTTATCTGAGCTACTCCGATAAAGTGGTGGATGGTTCACCGAAAAACGCACTAAGCGCGGTACCGATTATTCCGTGGGCGCATACCGCTCCGTGAGTTCTCAGCAATGCGCAAAAAACAAAAGGCCAGCTTTCGCTGGCCTTTGACGTTTTTTTCACAGGATACCGTCTCACCGGATACAGTGCGGTTGGCAACCTTTTGTATCAGTCTTCCAGATCACCGCAGAAACGATAGCCTTCACCATGAATGGTGGCGATGATTTCCGGGGTGTCAGGCGTCGCTTCGAAATGTTTACGGATGCGACGGATAGTGACGTCAACGGTACGGTCATGAGGCTTCAGCTCACGGCCGGTCATTTTCTTCAGCAAATCGCCACGGGTTTGGATCTTGCCCGGGTTTTCGCAGAAGTGCAGCATGGCGCGGAATTCGCTGCGCGGTAACTTGTACTGCTCACCTTGCGGGCTCACCAGCGAACGGCTGTTGATATCGAGTTCCCAGCCATTGAATTTGTAGCTTTCAACCAGACGGCGTTCTTCGCCGGTGGTGCCCAGATTCATGGTGCGGGACAGCAGGTTGCGTGCGCGGATAGTCAGTTCGCGTGGGTTGAAAGGCTTAGTGATGTAATCATCAGCGCCGATTTCCAGACCCAGAATTTTATCAACTTCGTTATCGCGGCCAGTCAGGAACATCAAAGCAACGCTGGCTTGTTCGCGTAATTCGCGTGCCAGCAGCAGGCCGTTTTTGCCTGGCAGGTTGATGTCCATGATAACCAGATTGATGTCATTTTCGGACAGAATATGGTGCATTTCTGCGCCATCATTAGCTTCATGTACCATGTAGCCTTCTGCTTCAAAAATGCTCTTTAACGTATTACGTGTCACTAACTCGTCTTCGACGATCAGAATGTGAGGGGTCTGCATGATTGCTACCTAAGATTGCCAACAAATAGAAAATAGGAGTACAGAAGTCCTTGTTATCCCAGAGAATTTTGATGCTTTATTGGGCATCTCACTCGTTACATGACTAAAGTACGTAAACGCGTTCTCGATGCAATTTCCATCAACGACAACAACATCGCAAGCTCGGTCAGGGATTCCACTTTCTGCAGTTCCACGGGGTCCTAAAGCGGCGCATATCCTAACCCTATTAACAGCAATATAACAGCGAGTGCCGAAATTACCACTCAACAAAATTACGGTTTGTTGACATATATCAAGTTCAATTGTAGCACGGTAACAGAACAGTGAAAAACACTTACAAGAATGCACGCTTGAGTCACATTTCAGCATTTATTGTACACGATTCAGCAAATGATTAAGAATCGGGAGATAAATGCAAAATGGTGATGATTCCTTATTATATATCCATATGAAAATTAATGATAAATTTTTCATTCATGTTTGCTTAATCGGGCCAGCACCTTTTTTACCTGCAAGGTAAGGTTTTCCGATAAAATAAAGGAATATATTCAGCCGACTGTTAAGTTCTTGTGAAGAATATAAGCCATGAATAGATTTGGAACAGGGTAAAATTTCATCGCTTAAATACTGACGGCAATTTCTTTCCCTTTTGCAAAGGCCCGATATGCAACTTCATATTATTTTAGTTTCGCCGGCTCGCCCGGAAAATGTCGGTGCGGCAGCTCGTGCAATGAAAACCATGGGTTTCGCATCGTTACGTATTGTCGACAGCGGGGCGCATCTCAGGCCGGAAGCTGGCTGGGTTGCGCATGGTTCGCAGGAGATCCTGCAAAATGCTCTCCATTTCAATACGCTTGCGCAAGCCCTGGCTGATATCGATTTTACCGTAGCTACAACTGCCCGCAGCCGGGCTAAATTTCACTATTACTGCACACCGCAGGAATTGCAGGTGCAGCTCGAAGAAAAGAGCCAGTGGATCAATCATGCCGCGCTGGTCTTTGGTCGTGAAGATTCCGGCCTGACGAATGAAGAGCTGGAACTGGCGGATGTGCTGACCGGCGTACCGATGGTGGCCGATTATCCGTCACTCAATCTGGGGCAGGCGGTGATGGTGTTCTGTTATCAGCTCTCTTCGCTGAATCAGGTGACCTCGGTAAAACCTGAAATTGCCGAAGCAGGACAGCTGTCAGCGTTGCGTGCCAGAGTCGGGCGTTTGCTTGAAAATGTCGGGGCAGAAGATGACCAGAAATTGTCCGACTGGCTGCATCAGCGCCTGGGTCTTTTGCAGCAGCGTGACGCCGCAATGCTGCATACTTTGCTGCATGACATCGAAAAAAAGCTGACCTCATGATGTGAGGGGATTTTCTGCCTGAACAGTTTGATATCCGGTGTGATGGGAACACAGCTGGCGATCACACTGGAAAGGGTTTTAAAGGCAGACAATTATACAGTTGATTTTGTCCGTGACTAAGCGGTGAAAAACAGAAAAAAATTGACTTGTCGTGCCTTATGCTTTAGCTAATAGAGGCAGACAGAGTACAAACCCTAAGACAGACAGAAAATAAAAATGCGAATCATCAGCCTGAATACAACAATTATTACCACCACCGATACCACAGGTAACGGGGCGGGCTGACGCGTACAGGAAAAAGAGAAAAAGCCCGCACCTAACCAGTGCGGGCTTTTTTTTTACATTTAAACGAGAGCTTCAGGAGAGTACCAGAAATGCGAGTGTTGAAATTTGGCGGGACCTCGGTAGCAAACGCAGAACGCTTCTTGCGGGTTGCGGACATTATGGAAAGCAATGCGCGTCAGGGACAGGTCGCAACGGTTTTATCCGCGCCTGCCAAAATTACCAACTATCTGGTTGCCATGATTGAGCGAACTGTCGCAGGACAGGACATTCAAACTATCATGAGCGATGCTGAAAACATTTTTGGTCAGCTGATTACCGGTCTGGCGGCGGCGCAGCCGGGCTTTGATTTGCCAAAGGTGAAAGCGTTTGTCGATCACGAATTCGCTCAGCTCAAACAGCTGATGCATGGCATTACCCTGCTGGGCCAATGTCCGGACAGTGTGAACGCGTCCATTATCTGTCGTGGTGAAAAACTTTCCATTGCCATCATGGAAGCGGTATTTCTGGCGAAAGGTTTCGGCGTCACCGTCATCAATCCGGTTGAAAAGTTGCTTGCACAGGGGCATTACCTTGAATCCACCGTGGATATCAACGAATCCACCCGCCGTATCGCCGCCAGTGCCATCCCTGCCGATCACATTGTGCTGATGGCCGGTTTCACTGCCGGTAATGAAAAGGGCGAACTGGTGGTGCTGGGTCGTAACGGCTCCGACTATTCAGCCGCCGTACTGGCCGCCTGTTTACGCGCTGACTGTTGCGAAATCTGGACTGATGTCGATGGCGTTTATACCTGTGACCCGCGCACTGTACCCGATGCCCGCTTGCTGAAATCGATGTCGTATCAGGAAGCGATGGAGCTTTCGTATTTTGGCGCGAAAGTCCTTCACCCGCGTACCATCCTGCCGATTGCTCAGTTCCAGATCCCTTGCCTGATTAAAAACACCACTAACCCGCAGGCGCCGGGTACCCTGATTGGCAGCGAAAGTCTTGATGACAGCACGCCGGTAAAAGGCATCACTAATCTGAATAACATGGCGATGATCAACGTTTCCGGTCCGGGAATGAAAGGGATGATCGGCATGGCGGCGCGTGTGTTTGCCGTGATGTCCCGTTCCGGCATTTCCGTGGTGCTGATCACGCAGTCTTCTTCCGAATACAGCATCAGTTTCTGTGTGCCGCAAAGCGAACTGCAACGCGCCCGTAAAGCGCTGGAAGACGAGTTCTATCTTGAGCTTAAAGACGGCCTGCTCGAGCCGCTGGACGTCATGGAAAAGCTGGCGGTGATTTCCGTGGTCGGCGACGGCATGCGCACGCTGCGCGGCATCTCAGCGAAATTCTTCTCGGCTCTGGCGCGCGCCAATATCAATATTGTGGCGATCGCTCAGGGCTCTTCCGAACGTTCTATCTCCGTGGTCGTCAATAATGACGATGCGACCACCGGCGTGCGCGTCAGCCATCAGATGCTGTTCAATACCGATCAGGTGATCGAAGTATTCCTGATCGGCGTCGGCGGTGTGGGCGGGGCATTGATCGAACAGATCCGCCGTCAGCAGACGTGGCTGAAAACCAAACACATCGATCTGCGCGTCTGTGGCATCGCTAACTCCCGCGCGTTACTGACCAACGTTCACGGTATTGCACTGGAAACCTGGCGTGATGAACTCGCTGCTGCGAAAGAACCGCTAAATCTGGGGCGTCTGATCCGTCTGGTGAAAGAATATCACCTGCTGAATCCGGTGATCGTCGACTGTACCTCAAGCCAGGAAGTGGCCGATCAATATGCTGATTTCCTCGCCGACGGTTTCCACGTGGTCACGCCAAACAAAAAGGCCAACACGTCTTCAATGAATTACTACCATCAGCTGCGCAAAGCGGCGGATGGCTCACGCCGTAAGTTCCTTTACGACACCAATGTCGGCGCGGGTTTACCGGTTATTGAAAACCTGCAAAACCTGCTGAATGCCGGTGATGAACTGCTCCGTTTCTCCGGTATTCTGTCCGGTTCTCTGTCCTTCATCTTTGGTAAGCTGGACGAAGGCATGTCGCTGTCCGCCGCGACCTTGCAGGCGAAGGAAATGGGCTATACCGAACCGGATCCTCGTGATGATTTGTCCGGTATGGACGTGGCGCGTAAGTTGCTGATCCTGGCGCGTGAAGCCGGTTACAAACTCGAACTGTCGGATATCGATGTGGAATCTGTTTTACCGGCGTCCTTTAACAGCGAAGGAAGCGTGAGTGATTTTGTCGCACGCTTGCCGGAACTGGATGCAGAGTTCGCCCAACGCGTGGCCGATGCTACCGCTGCAGGCAAAGTATTGCGCTATGTCGGGGCTATCGAAGACGGTCAGTGCAAGGTAAAAATCGATGCCGTCGATGGTAATGACCCGCTTTATAAAGTAAAAAATGGTGAGAATGCGCTGGCGTTTTACAGCCGCTATTATCAACCGTTGCCGTTGGTTCTGCGTGGCTACGGCGCCGGGAATGATGTGACGGCGGCAGGTGTATTTGCCGATCTTTTGAGAACGCTGTCATGGAAGTTAGGAGTTTAATATGGTTAAGGTGTATGCCCCGGCTTCAATCGGGAACGTCAGCGTAGGCTTCGACGTGCTGGGCGCGGCCGTGTCTCCGGTCGATGGCACGCTGTTGGGCGACTGCGTTTCTGTCGAAGCGGCCACAGAGTTCAGTCTGAAAAACGAAGGCAAGTTTGTGTCTAAACTGCCTGACCGCATGGAAGACAACATCGTTTATCAGTGCTGGCAGCGTTTCTGTCAGGAAATCGGCAAAGAAGTGCCGGTGGCGATGACGCTGGAAAAAAACATGCCGATCGGTTCCGGCCTGGGTTCCAGCGCCTGTTCGGTGGTCGCCGGTCTGATGGCGATGAATGAATTTTGCGGTAAGCCGCTCAGTGAAAACCAGATGCTGTTGCTGATGGGCGAGCTGGAAGGGCGTATTTCCGGCAGCGTGCATTTCGATAATGTCGCACCGTGCTATCTGGGCGGCATTCAGCTGATGCTGGAAGAACTCGATATTATCAGCCAGAACGTGCCAAGCTTTGACGACTGGTTGTGGGTGATGGCGTATCCGGGCATCAAAGTGTCGACGGCAGAAGCGCGTGCTATTTTACCCGCGCAGTATCGCCGTCAGGATTGCATCAGCCATGGTCGTTATCTGGCGGGCTTTATTCATGCCTGTCACACGCAGCAACCTGCGCTGGCTGCGAAACTGATGAAAGATGTGATTGCTGAACCTTATCGCACCCGTCTGCTGCCGGGCTTTGCAGAAGCACGCAGCGCCGCAGAAGAAATCGGTGCGCTGGCTTGCGGGATTTCGGGTTCCGGTCCGACGCTGTTTGCGGTTTGTAATGACAGCGCAACAGCGAAACGTATGGCTGACTGGTTGCAGACGCACTATCTGCAAAATGACGAAGGCTTTGTTCATATTTGTCGTCTTGATACCGCGGGCGCGCGGGTATTGGGATAACTCGATAATTTATTGGGATAACTAATGAAACTGTACAACCTGAAGGATCACAACGAGCAGGTCAGCTTTGCTCAGGCCGTCAAACAAGGTCTTGGAAAACAGCAGGGTTTATTCTTCCCGCTGGATCTGCCTGAATTTGAACTGACTGAAATCGACCGCTTGCTGGAACTGGATTTCGTCACCCGCAGCAGCCGCATTCTTTCTGCTTTCATCGGCGATGAAATTCCTGAAGAGGAATTACATCAGCGTGTGAAAAACGCCTTTGCTTTCCCGGCACCGGTAGCGAAAGTGGAAGAAGACATTGCCTGTCTGGAACTGTTCCACGGTCCGACCCTGGCCTTTAAAGATTTCGGTGGCCGTTTCATGGCGCAGATCCTGACGCAGGTTTCAGGCGACCAGCCGGTGACCATTCTGACCGCAACGTCGGGCGATACCGGCGCAGCCGTGGCGCACGCTTTCCACGGTCTGAAGAACGTTCGCGTTGTTATCTTGTATCCGCGTGGCAAAATCAGCCCGTTACAGGAAAAACTGTTCTGTACCCTTGGTGGCAACATCCATACTGTCGCCATCGACGGTGATTTTGACGCCTGTCAGGCGCTGGTCAAACAGGCGTTTGATGATGAAGAACTGAAACACGCGCTGAAGCTGAACTCAGCCAACTCCATCAATATCAGCCGTCTGCTGGCGCAGATCTGCTACTACTTTGAAGCAGTGGCTCAGTTGCCTCAGGAAGCGCGCAATCAGCTGGTCGTTTCCGTGCCAAGCGGTAACTTCGGGGATCTGACAGCCGGTTTACTGGCGAAATCTCTCGGCCTGCCGGTGAAACGCTTTATCGCAGCCACTAACGCCAATGATACCGTGCCGCGTTTCCTGTCTGACGGCGAATGGGATCCGAAGAAAACCGTAGCGACATTGTCGAACGCCATGGACGTCAGCCAGCCAAATAACTGGCCACGTGTGGAAGAACTGTATCGTCGTAAAACCTGGCAGCTGAAAGATCTGGGCTTTGGCGCAGTCAGCGATGACACTACCGAAGATGCGATGCGCGAGCTGGCGAATATCGGTTATATCTCTGAACCTCACGCGGCTATTGCTTACCGTGTACTGCGTGATCAGCTGCAACCGGGCGAATTTGGTCTGTTCATCGGTACTGCGCATCCGGCGAAATTCAAAGAAAGCGTGGAAGCGATTTTGGATCAGGACATCGGTTTGCCGAAAGAACTGGCGGATCGCGCAGATCTGCCGTTGCTGTCGCATAACCTTCCGGCTGATTTCAGTGAAATGCGCGCATTCCTGATGGCGCTGCCTGAATAAAGACCGTGCTTCAGAAATGCAAAAGCCCTCTTCGCGAGGGCTTTTTTACGCATACTGCTCAGGTAAATCAGCGTTCCGGGCGGGTAAATACCAGCTCGTTGCCCTGTGAGCGTGATTCATCAAATTCGTAACCTTCCAGATTGAAATCCTGAAGTTGTTTCGGCTTATCCAGACGCTCTTTGATAATGAACCGGCTCATCAGGCCACGCGCTTTTTTGGCGTAGAAGCTGATGACTTTATACTTACCTTTCTTCTCATCAAGGAAGACAGGTTTGATGATTTCCCCATCCAGCAGTTTAGGTTTCACCGCTTTGAAGTATTCATCAGACGCCAGATTCACCAACACTTTGCTTTTCTGTTCGCTGAGTAAGAGATTCAGTTTTTCAGTCAGTAAATCGCCCCAGAACGCATACAGATTCGCACCCTGCGGGTTTTCCAGACGGATACCCATTTCCAGACGATAAGGCATCATTAAATCCAGCGGACGCAACAGACCGTATAAACCGGACAACATGCGCAGATGTTTTTGGGAAAAATCGAAATCTTTCTCGCTAAAATCTTCCGCCTGCAGACCGGTATACACGTCACCTTTAAAGGCCAGAAGCGCCTGTCGGGCATTTTCCGGGGTGAAATCCGGCTGCCAGTCATTGAAGCGTTCAGCGTTCAGATGGGCCAGTTTATCGCTGATCCCCATCAGTGAAGAGATCTGCGCCGGGGACATTTTACGCGCCACGTTGATCAGTTCACTGGATTTATCCAGCAACTCTGGTTGGGTATAGCGCGTTGTCGCAAGCGGGCTTTCGTAATCGAGCGTTTTGGCAGGTGAAATAATGGTCAGCATAGTCTTGTCCGTTGGTCAGTGACGGTTCAAATTCAGAATTTTTCGTTGCCATACTGTAGCAAAAAAGTCACTGCGATGGGGGCATGACAGCAATAGGTAAAAGCGGTGAAAATCAGCGCGGAGATGACGTTTTATCCCACACACCCGGCTCAAGCTGACCGCGTAATTCAGGGAAATGTTCAGGATTAAAGACGGGAGTTTTGCCCATCCGCCGCTGCCGCTCATAATCCTTAACCACTTTAACCGCGATGCCGGAAAGCAGCAGCAGGGCGGTGAGATTAAGTATGGCCATCAGCGCCATGAAGATATCAGCCAGCTTCCAAAGCATCTGGAGTTCCATCAGGCAGCCGCCGAAAACCATCGCAATGACCAGCAACCGGAAAATCAGCAACTTAACCGGGGAAGCGCTGTGAACAAAACTGAGATTATTTTCAGCATAGACATAGTTGCCGGCGATTGAAGTGAACGCAAAGGCGCACACCAGCATCGCCAGAATAACCGAGCTCCATTCTGGCAATGCCGGGTCGATGGCCAGGCGGAGCAGGCGAACTCCTGTGGGCGCTCCGGGAATATCCAACGCGCCGGACGTTAAAATAATCAACGCTGTAGCGGTGCAAATTACCACCGTATCAATAAACACCGCCAGCATTTGGTTAAAACCCGAAGCAGCCGGATGGCTGACTGCTGCCATCGCCGCGACATTTGGCGATGAACCGACACCGGCTTCACTGGCAAAAGCCCCGCGCTGCATCCCCTGCGTTATCGCCTGAGTCACGCCATAAGCCAGCGCGCCGGATGCTGCTTCCTGCAGGCCGAAGGCGCTTTTGAATATCAGTGCGAATACCTGAGGAAGCTTTTCGACATGATGACCAATGACCCAAACGGCCAGAAGCAGCCACGCAATGGCCATCAGCGGGATCATCCATTTGGACAGCCAGGTAACGGCGCGGATCCCGCCGAAAATCAGCAGGGCAACCAGTGCCGCTAAAATACAGGCGGTTGTCAGCGCCGGAACATGCAGGAGATGGAATGATGCCTGAGCAATCGAATTGGCCTGTAACGCACTGAAAATAAAGCCGCAGGAAATGACCATCAGGAAGGAAAACAGGATCCCCATCCAGCGCATTCCCAGCCCTTTCTCCATATAGTCTGCCGGTCCACCACGAAATTTATTACGCGCACTGGTGCCTTTGTAAATCTGCGCCAGCGTGTTTTCTATCAGCGCAGTCGCCATGCTGAAGAGCGTAATAATCCACATCCAGAAAATGGCTCCCGGCCCGCCGAGCGCAATCGCAATGGTCACGCCTGTCAGGTTACCGGTACCCATTCGTGAAGCCATACTCAGACAAAGTACGCGCCAGGGGGATGTTCCGCGGGGATCGGCGTTGCGTTTAAAAAGGGACGGAGAGAAGAGGTGGCCAAAACGACGAAACTGAATGAACCCAAGACGGAAAGTGAGATAAATACCGCTGCCAAACAGCAGGTAAATCAGGATTGTGCTCCAGAGAATTGTGTCGAAAAATTCCAGCAAGTCATTCATGAATTGTCCTTGGTTGATTTACCCTTCATCGTTTTTATTAATTGGCTTAAGGGCAATGACCACTTTGGATGGCTAACATACCTTTTTTATCAAACCGGTGACATATGCATTTTGGCTGAAATTGTGTGTTTTGGAAGGTGATAAATCCATAGATGTTCGTAGCCGAGCATGCCGCGAGATGCGCCTTGCGCGTGGCTTTTTGCATGTTATCATCAGCCAAAGGCAAGGCATGAAAATGCCTATACGAAAACGTCCAAACGATGAGATATGCCAAAATGACCGATAAACTGACTTCCCTACGCCAAATGACTCAGGTTGTTGCTGACACCGGAGATATCGCGGCAATGAAGTTGTACCAGCCGCAGGATGCGACCACCAACCCGTCACTGATCCTCAGCGCTGCGCAAATTCCTGAATACCGTAAACTGATCGACGAAGCAATCGCCTGGGCACGTGACCAGAGCAGCGATCACGATCAGCAGATTACTGATGCCGCTGACAAACTGGCAGTAAACATCGGTCTGGAAATTCTGAAACTGGTCCCGGGCCGTATTTCAACAGAAGTTGATGCCCGTCTGTCTTACGACACTGACGCGAGCGTGGCCAAAGCCAAACGTCTGATCAAACTGTATAACGATGCGGGCATCACCAACGACCGTATCCTGATCAAACTCGCTTCGACCTGGCAGGGTATCCGCGCTGCGGAAAAACTGGAAAAAGAAGGCATCAACTGTAACCTGACCCTTCTGTTCTCCTTCGCTCAGGCTCGTGCTTGTGCAGAAGCGGGCGTGTTCCTGATTTCTCCATTCGTTGGCCGTATCCTCGACTGGTACAAAGCCAATGGCGACAAGAAAGAGTTCGCGCCGAATGAAGATCCGGGCGTGGTGTCTGTGACCGAAATCTACGAATACTACAAACAACACGGCTACGAAACTGTCGTGATGGGCGCAAGCTTCCGTAACATCGGCGAAATCATCGAACTGGCTGGTTGTGACCGTCTGACTATCGCTCCTGCGCTGCTCAAAGAGCTGGCAGAAAGCGAAGGTCCGCTGGAGCGCAAATTGTCCTTCTCCGGTGAAACCAAACCACGTCCTGCGCCACTGACTGAATCTCAGTTCTACTGGGAACACAACCAGGATCCGATGGCTATCGACAAACTGGCTGACGGTATCCGTAAGTTTGCAGTTGACCAGGGTAAACTGGAAAAAATGATTTCTGACCTGCTGTAATCAGCGCTCAGTTTTCGACAAAAAGCGGCTAATCAGCCGCTTTTTTTGTACCTGCGATAAAACCACAGGCCGGTTACCGATATACTGAGACAAATTACGAAGAAAAATGCTGTGGAGAAATAGCATGAATACATTCCGAATTGGTCTGGTATCGGTGTCGGACCGCGCCTCAAACGGTGTTTATCAGGATAAAGGCATTCCGGCGCTGGAAGCGTGGCTGGAGAAAGCGCTTATTACCCCATACAAACTGGAAACAAGACTGATCCCAGATGAGCAGCCGCTCATTGAACAGGCGATCAGCGAACTGGTCGACGAGAGTGGCTGTCATCTGGTGCTGACCACCGGCGGAACCGGCCCTGCACGCCGTGACGTTACGCCGGATGCCACGCTGGCGGTGGCCGATCGTGAAATGCCGGGCTTCGGTGAGCAGATGCGCCAGATAAGCCTGCACTTTGTGCCGACGGCGATCTTATCGCGTCAGGTTGGGGTTATCCGCAAACAGGCGCTGATCCTCAATTTACCCGGTCAGCCGAAATCAATTCAGGAAACGCTGGAAGGCCTGAAAGATGCTGACGGTAAGGTGATTGTTTCCGGTATTTTCGCCAGCGTGCCGTACTGTATCCAGCTTCTCGACGGACCTTACGTCGAAACGCATGATGAAGTGGTAGCAGCTTTTCGTCCAAAAAGTGCCCGCCGCGATACAAAAAACTGAATAGCCCCCGATTTCAAAATTAACAGAAGTTACGCGTCAGGCACTCTGGTGTGAAAAATATTTGCCGTTATAGTAATGATTACTTTACATGAGGTGGCAAAACCTTTTTCCATTTTACACTCTGGTGTCTGACGGTATCCCTATGCAACACGCACAATCGCGCCGGTTGAACCGGCAGGACTACAAAACGCTGTCCCTGGCTGCATTGGGTGGCGCACTCGAATTTTACGATTTCATCATTTTCGTCTTCTTCGCTGCGGTGATTGGCGATCTCTTCTTCCCGGTCAACATGCCCGACTGGCTGCGGCAGGTGCAGACCTTCGGTATTTTCGCCGCCGGTTATCTGGCACGTCCGCTGGGCGGCATCATCATGGCGCATTTCGGCGATTTAGTGGGTCGTAAGCGTATGTTCAGTCTGAGTATTCTGCTGATGGCCTTGCCGACACTGGCGATGGGTTTATTGCCGACTTATGCGTCGATTGGCATTGCAGCACCGCTGTTATTATTGCTGATGCGCGTATTGCAGGGTGCGGCTATTGGCGGAGAAGTCCCGGGTGCATGGGTGTTTGTGGCCGAGCATGTGCCGCGCAGCCGCATTGGTTTTGCCTGTGGAACGCTGACGGCCGGTTTAACATTGGGGATCCTGCTGGGTTCTCTGGTGGCAACTTTACTGAACACCAGCATGACACCGGTAACAATCAGTCAGTACGGCTGGCGTATTCCGTTCTTTATTGGCGGTATTTTCGGTTTGATCGCCATGTATCTGCGCCGCTGGTTACAGGAAACGCCGGTCTTTATTGAGATGAAAGCGCACAAAGCGCTGGCGGATGAGCTGCCTCTGAAAGCCGTGGTCGCCAATCATAAAAAAGAAATTGTGGTCTCGATGCTGATGACCTGGCTGTTATCGGCCGGGATCGTGGTGGTGATTCTGATGACACCAACCTGGCTGCAGAAACAGTTCGGTATTCCGGCTGCAGCGGCATTGCAGGCAAACTGTCTGGCCACCGTGGCGCTGATGGTTGGCTGCATCATCTCAGGCAGCGTTGTGGATCGACTTGGTGCCAGCAAAACATTCATCTTCGGCAGCCTGTTCCTGGGGATTTGCACATGGTCGTTCTATCACATGGTCGCGGCGGATGCGTCGGTACTGATGGGCATGTACGGGCTCGCCGGACTGAGCGTGGGCGTGGTCGGTGCCGTGCCCTATGTGATGGTACGGGCATTCCCGGCTGAAGTGCGTTTTACCGGTATTTCTTTTTCATACAATGTGGCATATGCGATTTTCGGCGGCCTGACGCCGATCTTCGTCACGCTCATTATGCGTCTGACCCCGATGGCTCCTGCGTACTACGTGCTGGCGCTGTCCGCAATTGGTCTGCTGACCGGTATTTATCTGAGCCGTGACCTGAACAGTGAAGCGGCGAAAGAAGCGAAATTTGCCGAGCGTGTCGCATCCGGCCAGTAAGTTTGTTTCAGATATTAAAAAGCCCTGCAAT